>NZ_JBEXRA010000046.1:0-78539 GCF_040612855.1 Streptomyces sp. NPDC006332 | reverse complement strand
GCACGGAGACCGCCTGGATCGCGCAGTGCAGCGCGTAGAAGACGAGCAGTCCCGCGACGAGGGGGGCGTACGCCGTCTCCCGGTCCTGCTCGCCGCGCGGGCATTCCCTGGGGGAGGGAACGTGGAGGAGTGGGCGCCGCTGGTCGCGGCGGTCGTGGGGATCTGGCCGAAGGTCACGGACCAGCTGACCGATCCTGAACTAGGAGAGTTCGAGAGCCAGTTGCTGGCCCCGCTGCGGGTCTTCGACGAGGTGCGGAAGCGCGCTGTCAGCGACGCGTCCACCGACACGCAAGCCCCCTCGGCGACTGGCGATTCCACGGATCCTTCCGAGGCCGTCGACAGCGCGGCGCGCGCCGTCGCCGCCGTCTTCCGGGCGCGGCCACCGCTGGGGGAGTGGCTGACCGAGGAGTTCGACCGGCTGTCCGGCGAACTGGAGCGGTTCGGCCCGGCCGACCCACCGCCGTTCTGGCCCGTACACCTGCGGTGTCTGCAGATCCCCGTCATGTACGCCACCGACCGCGCCGGACGGACGTCGAAAACCCGCCCCCTCACCTACGGCTCCGAGCGTGGCGGGCTCTCCTACGGCCAGGCCACGGTGAGCGTTCCCGACGACCACCGGGTGGGCGCCGTCGACAAACCCCGCTGGTGGCGGCTGCGGTTCCGCCCCGACCCGGTCAGGGACGTGCTGCTCGCCTCCACCGCCGCGACAAGCGCCGACGACTTCGCCGACGCCGTCCGCGGGCAGCTCGACCAGTGCGTGGTCCGACGCGCGCTGGTGTTCGTGCACGGCTTCAATGTCTCCTTCGCCGACGCGGCCGTGCACGCGGCCCAGTTGGCCTACGACCTCAACTTCGCCGGCCCCGTCCTGCTGTACAGCTGGCCGTCGAAGGGCAGCGTCCTCGACTATCCCGCCGACGGCGACGCAGCCCGCCGTGCCGTGCCGTACTTCCAGGAGTTCCTGCGCCTGCTGCTGACCCGCACCGGCGTGGACGAGGTGCACGTCATCGCCCACAGCATGGGCAACCGGGTGCTCACCGACGGCCTGGCGGGACTCGACACCACGGCGCTGCCCGAGGGCTCCGGACGGTTGGGGCACGTGGTGTTCGCCGCGCCGGATGTGGACGGCGACGTCTTCCGGCACCTGCTGCCCGGCGTCCTGCGGCAGGCCGGCCACTGCACCCTGTACGTCTCCGGCCGGGACCGCGCCCTGGCGGTGTCCCGTACTCTCGCCGACTTCCCGCGGGCCGGGCAGGCGGGCGACTCGGTGATCGTCGTTCCAGGTCTCGACACCGTGGACGTCACGGAACTGGGCACCGACCTGCTGGGCCACTCCTACGTGGGAAACCACCGCAACGTGCTCGCAGACGTCCACGGCCTGTTGCACCATGGCCATCCACCGTCGCAGCGTTACGGGCTGACCCGGGTGTCGCACGCCGACGGTGACTACTGGTCCTTCCAGCCTCAGAAGTGACCTCGGCCGGGGTGAGAAGCGGTGCGAACCGGGGAGAACCGGTGAGAAGAACAACGACAGGTACTGAGTGATACGGCGATGACACACTTTCTGGACAGGCCGCACTTCGAGTGGGACGCGCCCGGCGCGCTCGAACTACGTGACTTACTGGCATCGGTGTACTACCGCACGGCCCAGATCGAGCAACTGGCCCTGCAGGCAGGCATATCGCCCGCACACTTCGCGCTGGAGGGCACCGCGACGACGGTGTGGTTCGACCTCATCCGGGTGGCGAGCAACCAGGGGAGGTTGCGCGCCCTGTTGCAGCAGATCAGCTCCGGCCCCGACCAGGCGGTCGCCGCACGACTGGAGGAGTTGCTCGCCGAACGGCCCGTCGTCGAGGCGCCCGAGCGGCAGGCACAGCCCGGCGCTTTCGCCGCCTTCAAGGACCCGGACGAGCAGGAGCGGCAGATCTTCCGCGCCAACACCTTGCAGGACGTCGTCTTCCTCCGACGCGGCACCGAACTGGCGTCCGCTGTATGCCGGTTGCGCGTGACCGCGCAGGACGGTGCCCGCTACCACGGCACCGCCTTCCGTATCGGAGCGGACCTGCTGCTGACCAACCATCATGTGCTGTACGACGGCCAGGGACGCGGGCCCGTGGCGGTGGAGGCCTGGTTCGGCTACGAGGCCGACACCGACGGGCGGACCCGGGAGCACCTCGTGGTGCCCTGCGAACCGGGATCGGCCACCGGCGACGCCACGCTGGACTGGGCCGTGATCCGCGCGGCGGCCCCACTGCCCGGCGACGCGGTGTGCGTCCCGCTCCCCGACAGCACGTCCGTGGGCCTCGACGACCGGGTGTACATCATCCAGCACCCGCACGGAGAGGTGAAGAAACTCGCGGCCCGCCACAACGTCGTACGGCACGTCGACGACGTCGTCATCCAGTACTGGACCGACACGGAACGCGGCTCTTCCGGCTCACCCGTGTTCGACGAGCACTGGCGTCTCGTCGCGGTCCATCGCCGCTGGCGGAGGATCGGGCAGCTCGGTGAAGCGGACGAGTTCCGCAACGAGGGTGTACGGATCGAACGGGTCCGCGAGGACCTCGTCCGACGGCAGTTGGTGTGAGCCCGTGCGCCCCCTGCTAGACGAGTCCGTCTTCCCCTTCGACGACGCACGCGCCCAGAGGCTGCTCAAAGGGCTGGCTGCCGTCTACGCGAACAAGCGCACCGCGCTGCCACTGGCGCTCAGCGCCGGCCTGGAGGAGGCCGAGGCCTACTGGGACCAGAGAATGCTCGACGTGTGGCCGCAGGTGCTGGAGACGGCGGCGCGCAGCGGCAGACTGCGCCGGCTGGTGGAGAACGCCGCCCAGGACCCCAACACCCACAACTGGCCGGTCTTCCGTTACCTGGCCACGGAGGAGCCGGGTGTCGCCGAGGCCGACCCGTGCGCCGCGCACCTGATCAACAGCCGACAGCGGGCGTTCTTCGACCGTCGTGCGCTGCGCTCTCTCCTGCAGGAGATGCTGAGCGGCCAGGGCAACCGTGTCCTCGCGGTGCGCGGAGACCGGCGCACGGGCAGGACGTACACCTGGTACCTGATCCAGCACGTGCTGGCCAGCCGGGGCGTCGACTACTGCCGGATCCAGATGGGCAAGTACCTCGCACCCGTGTCGGTGACGGACATCGCGAACACCCTCAGCGAATAGTTCCGTGAGTGGAACGTCTCCGTCGACCAGTACACCTCGGAGGACAGCCAGGCGCTCAGCCTCGTCAACCAGATCAAGGGACTGATGCGCGAGGAACGACGCAACGGGCGGGCCCACAGCGCGCATTGGCTCGTCCTCGACGACTCGGAGTCGGTCCGTTTCACCGAACCCGCCCTGAGAGCCGTGGCGGAGCTGGTGACCGCCGTCGTGGAGGAGGAGATGGCGGACCAACTGCGTATCGTCCTGCTCGCCTACGACGGCTGGCTCTCCGCCGACCTGCACCCCTACGTCTCCTGGGAGGACCTCGAACCGATCAGGGGCAAGGACCTGCACGACTACTTCATCGCGGTCGCGGAGGACACGGGCCGTCCCATCGACGCGGAGCAGGCCGATCGCCTGGTCGCGGACATGGCGGGCCAAGCCGGCGAGGGTGGCTTCTCTCCTGACGCACCCCTGCGGATGACCGAGGAGGTCCAGCGCGCCGCCGCCTGTTGGGCCCGCGACCGATACGCGAAGTGCGGTGAGAACGATGACCGACCCCAGTTCGCCTGACCACGCAGCTCACCGCCACCCGCCGTACACCTCGGGACGGGCCGACCCGTACGAGCCCTCGGACGACCGCCGTGCCCTGCGTGAACGGACGGCACTGATCGGCTCGTTCGCCGCCGGCGACCTGCTGCCACGCGGTGCCGAGGACGCCGACCCCGGCCCGGAACTCCGGGACTTCCTGATCGAGGAGTGCGATCGTGTCACCACTCCGGACGGCCGCCGCTGGAGCCTTGACCCCCGCGTGCGCGCCCGGACCCTGGACTCCCTGGGCACCCCCGAGAAGTTGCTGGGCGCCCTCACGTCAGCACCCCGAGCGGGCCGGGACAGCGCACGCGACTGGGTGCAGCGACTGCTCGCACGCACCAACCCGCCCCTGGACGAGCAGAGCTTCGAGGACCTGTACGCCGCGCTGACCGTCGTCGGCTGGTTTGAGGACGCCCCCCACGCCCGGGAGGCCCTGGCCCGCAGCGCGACGCCCCTCCCCGGGCTCGACGAGATCCAGCACGGCATCAAGAGGGCCCGGCTGCTTCAGCCCCTGCGGACCCTCGCCGACGCGACGTTCACCGGACGCACCAGTGAACTGGCCGTACTGAACCAGCTCACCGACGTGTCACCGGGGGACACCCGGCGGCCCGACGGTGCCTACGAGGACCTGTCCGCGACGGGCCGCGCGCCCTGGCTGATCGTGCACGGGCCCGGCGGCGTGGGGAAGTCCACGCTGGTGGCCCGGTTCGTCCTGGACCACACCGATCGCCCCGCTGCGGCGCCGGGCGGCCGGATGCCCTGTGTGTACCTCTCCTTCGACCGGCACGACCTCGTCCCGGACCGACCGCTGACCCTGATCGCGGAGTCCGTCCGCCAGCTGGGTCTGCTCCGTCCGGACCTCACCCGGCAGACCGAGGAACTGGAGCGCGGACTGCGTGCCACGCTGACCGCCGACCGGCTCACCGGGACCGAGCGAGGCCTGCACAGTGGCCGGTACGCCCGACAGCGCGACGAAGAAGCCCTGATCGCCGCCTTCTCCGCACTGGCCACCTCGGCCACCGGAGATGTCGTGCGCCCCTTCCTGCTGACCCTGGACGCCTTCGAGCAGGTCCAGCGCCGAGGCCCGATCGCCCTGCGCCGGGTCCTGAACTTCCTGCAGTCGCTGCAGAGCGCCTACCCGGGCCTGCGGATCCTGGCGGCCGGCCGGGCTCCCGTCGACGACGCGCGGTTCCGGCCCCTTTCCCTGACCGGCTTCGACCCCGCCACCGCCCGGGCCTTCCTGCGCCGACAGCTGACAGCCGGGGACACCGCAACGGGCGACGGCGGCGCCGGGCCCGCGGCGAGTCGAGCCATCACCACGGCCACCGACGCCATGGCCGACGCCGAGGCCGAGGCGATCATCGGGATCGTCGGCTCCAACCCGCTCAACCTCAAACTCGCCGCCGCGCTGGTGCACCGCGAGGGCACCCACGTCCTCCAGGACTCCCGACTGCGCCGACAGCTCCTTCTGAAGCTGGGCGACGAGGCCGTCCAGGGCGTGCTCTACCGGCGCATCCTCGACCATGTGCACGATCCGGACCTGCGCCGCATCGCCAGCCCCGGACTGGTCGTCCGCAAGCTCACCCCCGACGTCATCCGTGAGGTGCTGGCCGGACCCTGCGGACTGGGCCACGTCGACGAACAGCGCGCGCGGACACTGTTCGACCGCTTCCGCGCCGAGGCCACCCTGGTCGAGGAGGTCCCAGGTGAGGACGCGGCGGTGCACCGCGGCGACGTGCGCCGCGTCATGCTGCCGCTGGTGCGTCGTGGCCACTCGGGCGTCGTCGACCGGATCCACCGCAAGGCCGTGCGCTACTACTCCCTCCTGGACATGCAACGACCGTCCACCCACAGCCGCGCGGAGGAGCTGTACCACCGTTTGTCGCTCCGGCAGGCGACCCGCACCCTGGACGAGCGGTGGACGGACGAGGCCGGCGCCCTCCTGGAGGACGCGCTCGACGAGCTGCCCGCCCGCTCACAGGTGTACCTGACCGAACGGCTCGGCAACACGGTGGACGCGGAGCTGCGGGCAGAGGCGGACGACGACACGTGGAGCCGTCAGGCACTGCGGGCCGGAACCGACCTGCTCGCCGGCGAGAGTCCCGCCGACGTCCTGGACCTGCTGGACGAACGCCCACACCGGCTGGACGACGACCTCGCCCTCCTGTCGCTTCGGATGAGGGCGCTGGCCGCACTCGGCCGCCATGACGAGGCCCGCTGGATGATCGACCGCGTCCTCGACCTGGCGGCCGCCGCCACGGACCCGACGGTCTTCAGCGAGCTGGCCCTGTTCGGGGCCCGGATCTGTGAGGACCTCGGGCACTTCGCCGACGCCCACGACCTGCTCGTTCAGGCCCGCAGGGCGGCTCAGCGACCGGCCGCCGACATCCAGTTGCTGTCCGTGTCCGCCGCGCAGCTGCGGCTGCACCGGCGCGGCGGCACCCTGGACACCGCCGAGGCTCGCGAGCTGCGCGCCGATACGCTCGCCCGGACCCGGAACCTCAGCAGCAGGGAGTACACCCGCCACCCGACCCTGCTGCGGGAACTGGCCGCCGAGATCGGCGACGACATGCCGGAACTGGTCTCCCACACGGCGAGGTCCGTCGGCGTCGACCTCGCCGACGGCTCCGGCGAACTGCTGCGCGCCTCGCTGACCGACGAGGACGTCGCCGACTTCGTGGCGGCCTCGGAGGAGACAAGCGAGGCCGACCCAAAGACCAAGACTTTTCTGACCGAGCACACCAGCGTCAGCAGGGGCTCGGTCATCAGCGACTTCCTGGACAGCGGGTCCGAACGTGCCGAGGGCTGGAACACGGCCCTGGTCACCACCTACCGGCACGAGGTGGACCGCGCCCAGGGTTTTGGCGGCGTGGCACGGGACATGACCGGCGACGCCGTGGTCGTCCTGCCGGGATTCGCCGGCAGCACCCTGGTGGACAGCGAGACGGGCCAGACCGTCTTCGGGGTGCAGCGCCTCCTCGATCTCGCGCGCTTGTGGCGACAGGGCATCACCGCGGCTCTGGCCGTGACCGAGGACGAGCGGTCGGGCCGTGCAACCCGGCTCCGGCCCACGGAACTGCTGTCCTTGGGCTTCGCCTGGATCCCCCTGATCGGAGGGTTCTCGCCCTATCGGCAGCTGGAGGACGCTGTCGACTCGGTCACGCAGCACCGCGACGCCGTCCTGCTCTTCCCCTACGACTGGCGACTCTCGGTCGAGGAGTCCGCACGACGGCTGGCCACGGCAGCCCTGCGGCACCTGACCCAGTGGCGCAACCACCCGGTACGGCAGGCGGCCGGGCCCGACCGGCCGCCGCCCAGACTGGTGTTCGTCGCGCATTCCATGGGCGGTCTGGTCGCGCGCGCGGCCTTCGCCATGGACCCCGTACTGTGCGAGGTCACACGGGACCTGATCACCATCGGGACGCCGTTCCACGGCATCCCGCGGGTCGTGGACTTCATCACTGGAGGTAGGGCGACGCGCCCCAACCTCGGCCGGGCGGCGCGGACCATGCCCGGCGTCTACGACTTGCTGCCCGACTACGCGTGTGTGCGGACCGAGGACGGAGGAGTGCGGCATCTGACGCTCCAGGACGTACGGGACATCGGCGGAGACGTCGACCTGGCCGAGGCCGCGATGGCGGCCCGGCAGAGGCTGCAGCGGACGAGGACGCTGCCGCGCGTACGCGCGGCAGTCGGGGTGTCGCAGCGGACGCCGGAGAGCCTGGCGATCGACGATGGCCAGGTGCGCCTGTTCGACCACATTCCGCGCCTGCACCGTGACGGGACTCCGATGCGGAACGACCGGGGCGAGCCGGTGCATTGGAGGCGCGAGGGAGACGGCCTGGTGCCGAGGGACTCCGCCGCGCCGGAGCCCTCCAACGCCGCCGCCTTCGTCTCGGGCGCACACGGCTCGCTCGTCACGGAACCCGCCGTCCTGGACTTCGTTCGAGCGGTCCTCACAGAGCGGCCCGTGGACAGTCCGATCCGCAACGTGGTTCCCCGGCCCCCGGAGATCACTGGGGGCGCGCCGACGAGCCGACCCCACCAACCCGAGGGAGCCGGAATCGGGCTGCCCGGAACCGACACCGCCCCCCTCGGGCTGACCACACCGGCCGAGGTCGGCACGGGAAGGCCGTGGACCCTGACGGTCCGGGGCGCCGGCCACACCGTCATCGGCGTCGTCTGCCAGATCCGCGATGCCGAGAACGGTCGGCCGATCGCCCGCCCCGAGCTGCGCCCCGGTGAGGAGCCCCACACCCTGATCGCCGACGTGGTACTGCCGACCCCTGGCTTCTACGAGGTCGTCGTCACCAGCGGAGCGCAGTCGGCCCGCGCCCTGGTGGTGGCCGCCGACCTCGCGACCGAGGACTGAGCGCCCGGCACAACCGGCAGGCTGACCGTCAGCAGCAGCGGCTCTGCGGGTGGTCCTCCCGGTGCCGGGCGCGCTGCGCCGCGTACTCCCGGCGGGTCGGTACCGGGGCGAGCGGATGGTGGCGTCGGTGCCGCTCGCAGTGGCGGTCGTACTCCGCCTCGCCGGTCAGCTCCCGCAGGTACCAGCGCACGGCCCGGGCCCAGCGCACGGCCCGGGCCGGGTGGACGGCCCTCACGAGCGGGCCACGGCCAGTGGCTCGGCCCCTTGCGCGGACACGTCGATGCGGGACTCGACGTACGGCGTCTCGGTGGTCGGTGACACGCCGGGCGAGCGGACGGCCCGGACGCACACCACCGCCGCGTTGACGATCACCACGGCGACCAGCAGCAGGAAGAGGGCGATCAGCACACCGTCGACGGTGGAGTTGGTGACCACGGTGTGCATGTCGTCCAGGTCCTTGGCGGGCGGCAGGACCTGGCCGGCGTCCAGGGCGTCGGCGTAACGAGCCCGCTGGGCGAAGAAGCCGACCTTGGGGTCGTCGGAGAAGATCTTCTGCCAGCCCGCGGTGAATGTCACCGCGACCACCCAGGCGAGCGGGAGGCCCGTCACCCAGGCCCAGCGCAGTCGCCCGGACTTGACCAGGACCGTGGTGCACACGGTGAGGGCGATGGCGGCGAGCAGCTGGTTGGCGATGCCGAAGAGCGGGAACAGCTGGTTGATCCCGCCCAGCGGGTCGGTGGCGCCGGAGTGCAGGAAGTAGCCCCAGGCGGCGACGACGAGCCCGCTGCACAGCCAGATCCCGGGCTTCCAGTTGACCCTGCCGAGGGGCTTGAAGACGTTGCCGAGCATGTCCTGGAGCATGAACCGCCCGACCCGAGTGCCCGCGTCCACGGTCGTCAGGATGAACAGCGCCTCGAACATGATGGCGAAGTGGTACCAGAACGCCTTCATCGCGGTGCCGCCCAGGATCCCGGAGAAGATCTCCGACATGCCGACGGCGAGGGTGGGCGCGCCGCCTGACCGGGCGATCAGCGTCTGTTCCTCGACCGCCTTGGCGGCCTGGGTGAGCTGGTCGGGCGTGATGGTGAAGCCGAGGCCCGCCACCGCGTGGGACGCCGACTCGGCCGTCGCACCGAGAAGCCCCGCGGGGGCGTTCATCGCGTAGTACAGACCGGGTTCGAGGGTGGCCGCCGCGATCAGCGCCATGATCGCGACGAACGACTCCATCAGCATGGCGCCGTAGCCGATCAGCCGGACCTGGGACTCCTTCTCGATCAGCTTCGGGGTGGTGCCGGAGGCGACCAGAGCGTGGAAGCCGGACAGGGCGCCGCAGGCGATGGTGATGAAGAGGAAGGGGAAGAGGGAGCCGGAGAACACCGGACCGGTGCCGGAACTCGCGAACTTGGTGACCGCGTCCGCGTGCAGCACGGGCGCGGCGACCACGACGCCGACCGCGAGCAGCGCGATGGTGCCGATCTTCATGAAGGTGGACAGGTAGTCGCGGGGCGCGAGCAGCATCCACACGGGCAGGACGGAGGCGACGAAGCCGTATCCGATCAGGCAGAACACGAGGGTCGTCGGGCTCAGGGTGAAGGTGTCGGCCAGCGAGGAGTTCTGGACCCAGCTGCCGCCGGCGATCGCGAGGAGCAGCAGCGCCACGCCGATCAGGCTGGTCTCGACGACTCGGCCGGGGCGGATCCGGTGCATCCAGAAGCCCATGAACAGGGCGATGGGGATCGTCATCGCGACCGAGAAGGTGCCCCAGGGGGAGTGGGCGAGCGCGTTGACGACGACCAGCGCCAGCACACCCAGCAGGATGATCATGATGGCGAAGACGGCGATCAGGGCGGCGGCGCCGCCGGCCCGTCCGATCTCGTCGCGGGCCATCTGCCCCAGCGACCTGCCGTCCCGTCGCATCGACAGGAACAGCACGACCATGTCCTGCACCGCACCGGCGAAGATCACCCCGGCGACGATCCACAGGGTGCCGGGCAGGTAGCCCATCTGGGCCGCAAGCACCGGACCCACCAGCGGGCCGGCGCCGGCGATCGCGGCGAAGTGGTGGCCGAGCAGCACCCGGCGGTCGGTCGGCTGGAAGTCGACACCGTCCTCCAGCCGTTCGGCGGGGGTGGCCCTGCGGTCGTCGGGCCTCAGCACGCGGCGGGTGATGAAGCGGGAGTAGAAGCGGTAGGCGATGGCGTACGAACCGAGCGCGGCCACCACCAGCCAGACCGCGGAGATCTTCTCTCCCCGGGCCAGCGCGACGACCCCCCAGGCGACGGCGCCCACCAGCGAGACGGCGGGCCACAGCAGGATCGACCGGGGTGACATACGGGGCTTTCGGGGCGAACGCCCCCCTGAGGGGGGCTCGGACGGCTCGGGCAGGGCGGATTCGGGCATGGCTGACGTAGGCATGGCGGCTCCTCACCTCGAGGGTGGTGTGACGGTACGTGCGAGAAGGTCAGCGACCCGGGTCAGGGGTCACGATGGTCGTGCCTGGTCAGGGCGTACGCGGCGAGCAGGCACAGGCCGCACCCCGGCACCCAGGCGAGCTGGTACCAGTAGAAGAACGGCGTGCCCGCCAGCCGTGGACCGGCACCGGCGTACCAGGGCACCCACAGCAGTCCCGCCGCGGGCGCGAGGAGCAGCAGGGCGACGGCGACGCGCCGTAGCCGGCGATGACCGGTCCGTGCCATGACCTGCGCTCCTCTCCCGCTCGCTGTGGGTCTGTGCAAGAGTTGCCCACCCGCCGGAAGTGGTTGACAGCCGATTTCCAGAAGATTTCCGGCGATGGCCCGTCAACCGAACCAGCCGTCCGCGCAACCAACCGGTGAGATCCAGGCACACCAAGGACGGTGACCCATGGCCGACAGCGCCATGACCGCGACGTTTCTCGCCGTGATCGGCGGAGCGTCGCTGCTCGCCGTCACCGCACGCCGTCTGCACCCCAGTGACCGGCTGCCCTCCCTGGAGGGCTGGGCGCTGGCCGACCGGAGCCTCGGCCCGGTGTGGACCTGGTTCCTGCTGGGCGGCACGATCTTCACCGCGTACACCTTCACCGCCGTCCCCGGACTGGCGTACGGAAACGGCGCGCCCGCCTTCTTCGCGGTGCCCTACACGGTGATCGTCTGCCCGCTCGCCTTCGTGCTGCTGAGCCGCCTGTGGACCGTGGCCCGCCGCAACGGTTACATCACCGCCGCCGACTTCGTGCGCGGACGGTACGGGTCGCCTCCGCTGGCCCTGGTGGTCGCGCTGACCGGGATACTCGCCACGATGCCGTACCTGGCGCTGCAACTGCTGGGTATCCGCGCGGTGCTGACAGCCGGAGGTGTGTACCCGCGCGGCGCGGGCGGTGACCTGGTGATGGTGGCGCTCTTCGCCGGACTCGCGGTGGCGACCTACCGGCACGGGTTGCGCGCGCCGACCGTCATCTCCGCGCTCAAGGCGGTGGCCGTGTTCGTCTCGCTCACCGCGGTCTGCTGGCTGGTCCTCGACCGGCTCGGCGGCCCAGGCCCGGTCTTCGACGGGGCCGCCCGACGGCTCGGCCAAACGGACTCGGCCCACTCCGCGCTGCTGCTGTCTCCCGCCCAGCAGCCCGCCTACGCCACCCTCGCCCTCGGCTCCGCGCTGGCTCTGCTGATGTACCCGCATGTCCTGACCGCAGGTTTCGCCGCCGACGGTCCGCGCACCCTGCGCAAGGTCTCCGTGGCGCTGCCCGCCTGGACCGGGCTGCTCGCGCTCTTCGGGTTCCTCGGCATCGCCGCGCTCGCGGTGGGCGTACGGGCGCCGAAGGGCGGTGCCGAGGCGGCGGTGCCGATGCTGGTCGACCGGCTGATGCCGGCGCCGCTGGCCGGGCTGGTGTTCGCCGCGATCACCGTGGGGGCGCTGGTCCCGGCGGCAGTGATGTCCATCGCGGCCGCCACCAGTTTCGTACGGAACGTGTACGTCGAGTACGTCCACCCGACCGCGACACCCAAGCGGCAGGTACGTGTCGCCAAGGCGGTGTCGCTGACCGCCAAGGTGGGGGCGGTCGCGTTCGTGTTCGGGCTGCGCGACCAGGACGCGATCAATCTCCAACTGCTGGGCGGGGTCTGGATCCTGCAGATCTTCCCGGCCGTGGCCGTCGGGCTGTTCACCGGCCGACTCCATCCCCGGGCGCTGCTGGCCGGCTGGGCCGTGGGCATGGCGGCCGGAACCGTCCTGGTGGTGCGGGAGGGGTTCTCCTCCGTCGTCCCGATCGGTCTCGGCGGCCCGCACCTCGAGATCTACGCCGGGCTCGTCGCCCTCCTGCTGAATCTGACCGTCGCCGTGGCCGCCACCTGGGCCCTGGAACGCCTGGGCGTCCCACGCGGCGCCGACCTCACCGACCTGCCGACCCGCCTGGCCGTCAGGCGGCGCCCCGAGACGGGAGCGAACAACCCGTGAGACGCAGACAGAACATCCCCCTCACGAACGTCCCCCTCGCGAACGTTCCCCTCACGCTGCCGCCCGTGCCGCCGCCCGCCTCCGCGGCGGATCCCCTCACCCCCACGGTGGCCGATCCGGCGGATCTGGAGCGGGAGGCCGCCCTTGCCCGCCTGTTCGAGCTGCACTACGCCTCCATGCTGCGGCTGGCCGCGCTGCTCGGCGCGGACGACCCGGAGAACGTGGTCGCCGAGGCGTACTACCAGATCTACCGCAAGTGGCGCCGGCTGCGGGACAGTGAGGCCGCGGTGGCGTATCTGCGCTCCACCGTCTGCAATCTGACCCGGATGCGGATACGTCACCTCCAGGTGGCCCGTCGGCACGTGGAGAACCCGCCGGAGGAGGTCGTCGACTCCGCGGAGAGCACCGCCCTCCTCCACGACGACCAGCGGGTGCTGATCGAGGCGCTCCAGCAACTGCCGGGCCGTCAGCGCGAGGCACTGGTGCTGCGGCACTGGCTCGGGCTGAAGGAGAGTGAGATCGCCGCGGCGATGGGGATCTCCTGCGGCTCGGTCAAGACCCACACCGCGCGCGGCATCGCCGCCCTGAGTCAGGCGATGGAGGCCCGACGATGAACGACACCGGTCGGGGGCGCACCCACAACGAACGCACCAAACGCACCAGCAGCGAACGCACCGACAACGAGCGCACCGACAACGAGCGCACCGACAACGAGCGCACCAACGAGCACGCCGACGACGAACGCACCGAGCACGCACGTGTCCACAACGGCCGCGCTGCGGCTGACGTCGGCCGGACCGAGCGGGAACTGCGCGAGGCGCTGGAGACGCTGGCCGGGGGAGTACGGGCCGCGCCCGACGCGTACCGCACGGCCCGGGGCGAGTGGCTGCGCCGCGAGCGCCGCCGCCGACTGGTCCTCACGGTCCTGATCGCCGTCGTCTTCACCCTGGCCACCCTGATCGGCCTGTGGGTCCTCAACCACGCCCCGGCCGACCACGGCGTCATCTTCTCGGGCGCCGGGCAGGCCACCGCGCTGGGAGAGCCGACGGCCGGCCGGCGGTGACGGCGGACTTCCCGGACGGCCGTCGCTCCTCGAAAACGGCTGCTCCAAGCATGTCCCCGGCACACTGGGTACTCCGGCGTCATGGCGCGCACATCGACATCCTGGCCGGCGGTGCTCAAGGGCACCGTGAAGGAGTTCAAGGACGACGAACTCACCGACCGCGCAGCGGCGTTGACGTATTACGGAGTCCTGTCGCTGTTTCCGGCCCTCCTGGTGCTGGTCTCGCTGCTGGGCATCACCGGGCGGGCCGCGACCGATCAGGTCCTCGACAACCTGCGGAAGCTGGCACCCGGCTCGGCCCGGGACATCATCGGTGACGCGGTGCGGGAGCTCCAGGGGCGGGGCGGTATCGGCTCGGTGATGGCGGTCGTCGGCCTGGTGTTGGCCGTGTGGTCGGCGTCCGGCTACATCGCGGCCTTCATCCGCAGCGCGAACGCGGTGTACGACATCCCCGAGGGCCGCCCGGTGTGGAAGCTGCTGCCGGTCCGGGTGGGAGTGACGGTGCTGCTGCTGGTGCTGGCGGTGATCAGCGCGCTGATCGTGGTGTTCACGGGGAGTCTCGCCCAAGAGGCCGGCGCGGCGCTCGGCATCGGGGACACCGCCCTGACCGCCTGGTCGATCGCGAAGTGGCCGGTGCTGATCGTGCTGGTCACCGTCATGATCGGGATCCTGTACTGGGCGGCGCCGAACGTGCGGGGCCAAGGCATCAAGTGGATCACCCCGGGCTGTCTCCTCGCGCTGCTGATCTGGCTGATCGCGTCCGCGGGGTTCGCGTTCTACGCGGCGAACTTCGGCTCGTACAACAAGACCTACGGCACCCTCGCCGGCGTGATCGTCTTCCTGGTGTGGATGTGGATCAGCAACATCGCGATCCTGCTGGGTCTGGAGTTCGACGCCGAAGTCGCCCGGCAGCGCGCCGTCGCCGACGGGCTGCCCGACGACGAGGAACCCTACGTCCCGCCCCGTGACACGGCCGCCTGGAGCGAGGAGGACCACCGTCGTATGGAGGACCGCTGCAGTACGGAGGACCACTGAGGTATGGAGGGCTGAGGCCGCGTCTCCCGATGTTCACGCGTTGATCAACTCCCCACCGGCGCCCGCCCGAAGCGGGCGCCGGACCGCGTGGTTCAGCCGACGGTCACTCCGCTGATCTGGCGTTCTTGCGCTGGTTGGCGTTGAAGCGCGCCTTCTTCTGACGATTCCCGCACGTGTTCATGTCGCACCATCTGCGGGTGCGGCTCTGGCTGGTGTCGAAGAAGGCGGCTCGGCAGGTCGGTGACGCGCACAGGGCCAGCTTGCCGTCTCGTTCGCCCGCGATGATGCTGATCGCGTCGGCGGCGATCACGCTGAGGGCATCTTCCACGGGGGAAGCCGAGCCGAGCCGCCATCGCCGCTCACCCTCGGGCGTCAGGATCGCCGCGGCCCGACCCTGAGCGCTGCGGTCATTGATGACGTGGACAGCGGACGCGGGCAGAGCGTCCTGGATCGCGGCCGCTGTCGCGGCGGCGTGGATCGACTCCCTCAGCTGCCGAGCGAGGTCGAGCTGGGCAATGGTGCAGGAGTCGACAGCGAGGCCGTTCACCGCCAGCCAGTCGACGAGCCGTTGCGGCGTGGGAATGCGCTCCACAGCTTTGCCATGACGCTCCGACAGGGTCCCGGTGAAGCTGGTCGCCAGCACCTTGCCGAGGCGGAACTCGGGGAACTCAACACGCATGGAACCACCTTAGCTGGTTGCGACGCGACTCAGAGAACTGTTAGAACCTTCTTAGCCGGTTCTCGATAGGTCGTTGCCGGTTCCGCGATGGCCAGGAGGTCTCATGCCCCGTCCAACCACCGACGTGCACGCATGTGAAGCCCGTGCAACGGACGCTGACCTCGACGATCTGCGCGCGAGACTGGCCGCGGCGCGACTACCGGAGGCCGAGACGGTGCATGGCGCCGCGCCCGGCCCTCGCCGATGGGAACAGGGGGTTCCTCTCGCCGACCTCGTCGATGTCGTGAACTACTGGCGCAATGGGTACGACTGGCGGTCGTTCGAAGAACGCCTCAACCGGATCGGCCAGTTCCGCACGACCATCGATGATCTGGGAATCCACTTCCTGCACCGTCGATCCGCGCGTGCGGACGCCACTCCTCTGATCGTGACGCACGGCTGGCCGGGCAGCATTGTCGAGTTCATCGATGTGGTGGACGAGTTGGCAGATCCGAAGGATGCGGACACGCCGGCGTTCCACGTCGTGGTCCCGTCGCTACCAGGCTTTGGTCACAGCGAGAAGCCGACCACCACCGGGTGGGGAACCGAAAAGATCGCGGCCGCCTGGGTGGAACTGATGGGACGGCTCGGCTACAGCAAGTTCGCGGCGCACGGCGGTGACTGGGGAGGCAATATCACCACGGTTCTCGGCGGCAGGTTCCCGGAGCACGTCCTCGGCATCCACACCACGTTCGCGGAGGGGCCGCCCGGGTTGACAACGGACGGGCTGACGGCGGCCGAGCGCAAGTGGACCGAGGAGACCCGCGATTTCTGGCACCACCGCGCGGCGTACGCGAAGCAACAGGCGACCCGGCCGCAGACCATCGGCTACTCGCTCGTCGACTCACCGGTCGGGCTTCTTGCCTGGATCCTCGACAAGTTCGCCGAGTGGTCGGACACCGAGGACAGTCCGTTCGAGACGATCTCCATGGACCGCGTTCTCGACAACGTCACCCTGTACTGGCTGACGCGGACCGGCGCATCGGCGGCCCGCATCTACTACGAGAGCCACAACTCGCTGGACCCCGAACTGCGGGTCGACGTCCCGTCAGCGATCACCATGTATCCCCGCGACATCGAGAGGTGCCCGCGCCCCTGGGCACAGGAGCGGTACCGGCAGATCGTCCGATGGAGGTCACCCGAAACCGGGGGACATTTCCCGTCGCTGGAGGTTCCCGAGTATTTCGTCAAGGACCTGCGGGAGGGCCTCGCGGCTGTGCTGGCCGCGGGCCGATGAACGCAGTTGGTTGATGCAGCTCGATCAATCCTCGTCGGGCCGCCACAGCCAGCGCAGAGCGTCAGGGAGCAGGACGCCGCCGTGGTTGGGGCTGTGCCCGCCGTCTCCCAGGACGAGGCGGAAGTCGTAGCCCCCTTCGGCGAGAGCGGCTGCCACACGCAGGTTCTCGGCGAGCCAGTTCCGCTGTGGCTCATTCCAGTTCAGGTCGCGGTGGCCGCCTTGCATGAAGATGCGCAGCGGCTTGCGGGGGACGCGGGGGACGAGGTCCGGGTAGGGATTGCCGTCCGGCATCTGCGCGAAGCTCGACAGGTATGCGATGACGCGGCGGAACTTGTCCGGGCGTAGCCACGCGGCGGTGAAGGCGCAGTTGCCGCCGCTGCTCCCGCCGCAGATGCCCCACCTTTCGGGCGACTGGGAGATGGCGTAACGCTCCGCGACCTGCGGGATGATCTCGGTGAGGAGGAAGGTGACGTACTGGTCGTCGAAGGCGTCGTACTCGTTGTTGCGGTTCTTCGGTTTCTCCGCGTCGGGGAAGACTCCAGGATCGACGAACACGCCGATGGTGACCGGGATGTCGCCGCGGTGAATGAGGTTGTCCAGGACGATCGCGCCGCGTACCTCCCCCGCGGGGTCCAGGTACCACCATCCGTCCTGGAACACCATCAGGGAGGCCGGTTCCGCCGGGTCGTACTGTGCGGGCACGTGTACCCAGAACTTCCGGAAGGTTCCCGGGTAGATCTCGCTGCCCCGCCACTCGAACGCAACCGTCTCGCCGGCGGGCACGCCCGGCTGTGGAGCGGAATCGGGACCGTGGACGTAGCGCACGTCCGACTGGTCGATCGGAAGTGGCCGGTAGGGCATCTCGATGGTCACGGCGAGCAACTCTAGGTGGATCACCACCCTTGGCGACCCACCGGGAGGGGGGAATGTGCCCGTCCGGAACTGTGTTGCCGGGGGTCTGATGGTCACCGGCGTGACCGCGGTGCACGTTCTGGAAGCCATCGGCCTGCGCAAGGGCGAGTCGGTGCTGATCCACGGCGCCGCGGGCGGAGTCGGCCTGACAGCCGTGCAGCCGGCTGTCGCGCGCGGTGCCACTGTCCTGGGGACGGCGAGCCCGGCCAGCATGACCTGCTGCGCGACCTCGGAGCGATTCCGGTCGCGTACGGGCCCGGTCCGGTCGACCGGGTACGCGAGGCGGCGCCCGATGGCGTCGACGCGGCGGCCGACCTGGTCGGCACCGACGAAGCGGTCGACGTCTCGGTGGAACTCGTGGCGGACCGGGCCCGTACGGCCACCATCGCGGCGTTCCAGCGCGGGGCCCGGCCGGCATCAAGCTCTTGGGGGCGGGCCCGGCGCGGACCGGGACGGAGATCCGCGCCGCCGCCCGCCTGCAGCTCACGGAAGCGGCGGGGACCGGCCGACGGCGTGTCCTGATCGCCGGCAGTTTCCCGCTGCGGGAAGCGGCCGCCGCCCATCGTCAGATCATGACCGGCCACACCACGGGCGAAATCGTCCTGGTGCCGTGAGACAAGGGGCGGCGGGTGGGCCGAGTGCAGCCGGTGCGCATTTCCCACCCGCGTGCGCACCGACCCGCGGACCCTGCGGTCAGACCGCCGGCACCGGGGCCGGGTACGTGGGGTACTCCACACCGGAGACGTGCTGGACGACACGGATGACCTGGCAGGAGTAGCCGAACTCGTTGTCGTACCAGAGGTAGAGGATCGCGTTGTCGCCGTCGACCTTGGTCGCGCCGGCGTCGACGATCGACGCGTGACGGGAGCCGATGAAGTCGCTGGAGACCGCGTCGGGGGCGGTGGTGAAGTCGATCTGACGCTTGAGCGGGGAGGTCAGCGAGACCTCGCGGAGGTGGTCGAGGACCTCCTCGCGGGTGGTCTCGCGGCCGAGCCGCAGGCTGAGGATCGCGATGGAGACGTCCGGCACCGGGACCCGGATCGAGCTGCCGGTGATCGGCGCGTCGAGGCCGGGCAGCGCCTTGGCGACGGCGGAGGCGGCACCCGTCTCGGTGATGACCATGTTGAGCGGCGCGGAGCGGCCCCGGCGATCGGCCTTGTGGTAGTTGTCCAGCAGGTTCTGGTCGTTGGTGAACGAGTGCACGGTCTCCACGTGCCCCCGCAGGACGCCGTACTCGTCCGCCATCGCCTTCAGCGGCGGCACGATCGCGTTGGTGGTGCAGGACGCGCAGGACAGGATCCGCTCGTCCGGCTTGATGGTGTCGTGGTTGACGCCGTGCACGATGTTCGGGACGTCGCCCTTGCCCGGCGCGGTCAGCACGACCTTGTCGATGCCGGGACGCAGGTGCTCCGAGAGGCCCTCGCGGTCCCGCCACTTGCCGGTGTTGTCGATGAGGATGGCGTCCTTGATGCCGTACGCCGTGTAGTCGACCTCCGCCGGGTCGTCGGCGTAGATCACCCTGATCTCGTTGCCGTTGGCGACGATGGTGCTGTTCGCCTCGTCGACGGTGATCGTGCCCTGGAACTGCCCGTGGATGGAGTCGCGGCGCAGCAACGAGGCCCGCTTGACGAGGTCCTCGGCGGCCCGGCCGCCGGTGCCGCGCACGACGATGGCGCGCAGCCGCAGGCCGTTGCCGGAGCCGGTCTTCTCGATCAGCAGGCGGGCGACGAGACGGCCGATGCGGCCGAAACCGTAGAGGACGACGTCGCGCGGCTCACGGCGCTCGACCCGGTCCGCGCCGGTGGCACCGGCGACCGCCTCGGCGGTGAACTCCGCCACGGAAAGGCCTCGGCCGTCGGTCCGGTAGGTCGCGGCGAGCATGCCGATGTCGATCTGGGACGGGCCGAGATCCAGGGCGGCGAGCGTCTGGAGGAACGGCAGCGTCTCGGTGACCGACAGCTCCTCGCCGGCTATCTGACGGGCGAAGCGGTGGGTCTTGAGGATGCTCACGACCGACTTGTTCACCAGGGAGCGGCTGTGCAGCAGGACGGTCACGTCCCGCTCGCGGTGCAGCTTCCCGATGAGGGGGATCATCGACTCCGCGATCTCCTCGCGAGTCTTCCAGTTGGTGAACGAGTCGTCCTTGACAGTCACGAGTATCTCTTTCGAGCTAGGTGGCGCTCATATGCTAAACCTCCGCTCGAACCGTTCCGCGCGCCGGGTCGGGCTATGGCCGCCCTGAGGTGCCGCCGGGGCACATCTCGCTTCTCCCGAACCGGCCCGGCCGCCCCCTGACCTGCGCCGGGTTCCGTGAAACCCATGTGAAACCCCTGAACCCCCGGATCCCGGAGGATTGCTCTGGTGAACGTCGGGTACGCGACCAGAACCGCGCCCGGAGCGATCTTGCGCCGGGCGGGCCGCAAGACCGCCGCTATCTAGGGATCAGCCATGGACACACCCGCGTACGACAACACCGTCACACCGGCCCGGCGGGCGCTGGACGCGCTGGCCGAGAACACCGAGGACACGGCGGCGCTGGCCACGCTCGCGAGCAGCGAGGTGCTCGTGCCCGTGCCCGACGACGCCGGCCAGGACGAGGTCAGCGACCCCAGCACGGTCGCGCTGCCCGTCCTCGAGCAGCGGGACGGGGCCCCGGTGGTGCCCGTGTTCACCTCCGAACCGGAGATGGCCGAGCTCCTCCCGTACGTCTCCCGCTACCGCATGGTCCCGCTGGGCGCGCTGGCCGCACAGTGGCCGGCCGACGAGCTGTCCCTGACCATCGACGCCAGCTCCGCGCACCCGCTGACCCTCACCTCGGAAGGCGTGCGCACCCTGCTCGCCAGGCCCTGAGGACGACCCGGACCGGGCCCGGCCGCACCTATCCAGCGGCCGGGGCCGCCGGGGCGCGACGACAGGTATCTGACGATCACCGACCGGTTCGGGTCCGGCGTGCGCGCGAGCCCGTGCCCCCTGCCTGGTACAACACGTCCGCTTTCTTCTGGTTCCCACGTAGAGCATTTCGAGTTCGGCGCCTTCGGTAAGAGGAGGTTCGAGATGACGCGTGACGGCGGGTTGAGGCTGCATCTGCGACGTGTCCTTCGCGCACCACGCCCGGTCGTGTTCCGTGCTGTGACCGAGCCGCAGGAATTGGTCAAGTGGTGGGGGCCAGAGGGGTTCACCATTCCGAATGTGGACAGCGATGTGCGGCCAGGAGGCAATTACCGGATCGCGATGCAGCCTCCGGAAGGTGCTCTCTTCCACCTGGTGGGGGAATTCCTCGAGGTCGACCCTCCGGAGCGCCTGTCCTACACCTTCCGGTGGGAGGATCCCGATCCCGAGGATCGGGAAACAGTGGTGACGCTGTCCCTTAGGGACATCGGCGGTACGTCGGTCGAGCTGGTCCTCGATCAGGGCGACTTCGCCACGGAGCGGCGCCGAGCTCTGCACGAGGAGGGCTGGACACAGGGGCTCGACAAGCTGGCGGAGCTGATACGCGGCATCTGAGCTCATGGGCCGCCCGGGTGAATGTTCCACCGGCGATCCCACGGGAAAACGCCTTGGTCGAATGAATCGTCATACTGTGTGAATGCCCGCGCAGAAGCAGATTCCCGCCCTGATTCACCAGACCTGGAAAGACGCCGATGTGCCCACCCGATGGAAGAAGTGGGCTGATTCATGGCGCGCTCATCACCCGGGCTGGGGATACCGCTTGTGGACCGACTCCGACAATCGCACATTCCTCCAGGAGCACTATCCATGGTTCCTGCCGGTCTACGACGGCTACGCGGAACCGATCATGCGGGCCGACGCAATTCGCTATTTCCTGCTCGACCATTTCGGCGGGCTCTACGTGGACCTGGACTTCGAGTGTCTGAAGCCGGTCGACGAGATCATTGACGGCCAGGAACTCGTCCTCGGGTGCGAGCCCCAGGCGCACACGCAGTTGCTACTGGCCCGCCAGGGCGGATTCAGCCGCATCGTGGGCAACGCGTTCATCGCGTCACGGCCGGGCCACCCCTTCTGGGCACATGTACACCGACAGCTGGTCGGCGCCCACAGAATGCCTGGTGCTCTGGACGCCACGGGCCCCTTCTTCCTCAGCAGAGCGATCGACAGCGCCCCGGAGTCCGCCTCGATCACGATCCTCGACCCGGAGGTCCTGTACCCCGAGGTGAGCCCGTACGCGACAGAGCTGCTGGGCCCGCAGCCAACCGACTACGGGCGTGCGCACGCCGTGCACCACTGGTCCGGCAGCTGGGTGCGCGACGCCCCCGGGACGGCGCGGGCATCGGCCGCCAAACGGTTCCCGTTCTGGGCGAGCCAGGAGCTGCAACCGCTCGCCGACGGCCTCCTCAACCTGGACGCGCAACGCCGCCGCTGGTCCTCGGGCGCGCCGACGCCGACGGTGTCCTGTCTGATGGTGACGAAGGATCGCTCATCCACCGCCCGGCGCGCGATCACGTGCTTCCGTGCGCAGACCTATCCCAGTCTGGAGCTGGTCGTCCTGGAGGACGGCACGGACGACGCCCTTGAGCGGCACATCCGCGAGCTGGACGACCCGAGGATCATCCATCACCGGCTCCCTGCGGAGGGCCGGCCGTTGGGCGACCTGCGCAACGAGGCGGTGGACCGGGCCACCGGTCCCTACGTGTGCCAGTGGGACGACGACGACCTGTACGACCCGGAGCGGGTCGAGACGCAGATGGCGGCCATTCTCTCGCTCGGCGCCGAGGCCTGCTTCCTCGTGCGTGAACGGCTGTGGTGGCCCGCTCGCCACAAGCTCGCGATCTCCTGCGCCCGTGTCTGGGAGGGGTCGATGGTGTGCGCCAAGGACCGCCTCCCGCGCTACCCGGCACTGAGACGGGGCGAGGACACCCCGGTGGCGGAAGAAGTGGTCCGCACCTGCCGGGTGGTGTCGCTCGACGCGCCGGAGCTGTACACGTACGTGTGTCACGGCGGCAACACGTTCGACGAGGCCCATTTCGCGGAGCACTTCGACGTGGCGACCCAGAGCTGGTCCGAACCGGGCGCATACGCCGAGCGGTTGCTCGCGATGGCGACCCGGCTGCCGATCGGGCCGGAGGACATCGCCCACGCCGAGACCGGTCCCGCCGCCCGGGCCTCCGAGCGACCACCACCCGCCGCCCTCGAGCCCGCGCCCGGCCCGGCGAACGAGCGACCCCCGGTGCTGGTGCTCACCCCTCTCAAGGACGCCGCGGCGTTCCTGCCGGGCTACCTGGACAACCTCCGCGCCCTGGACTACCCGCGCGAGGCGATCTCCCTGGGCCTGCTGGAGGGCGACAGCACGGACACGACGCCGGAGCTGCTCCGACAGGTCCTGCCCGCCCTCGAGGCGGACTACCGGCGAGTCACCCTCGTACACCGTGACTTCGGCCTCCAGCTGGCCGGCCCTCGTTGGGAACCTGGCGTCCAGCGCCGTCGCCGGTCGGTGCTGGCCAAGGTGCGCAACCATCTGCTCTCCCAAGCCCTCGCCGACGAGGAATGGGTGCTGTGGCTCGACGCGGATGTCACCTGCTGCCCGGCGGACCTCGTCCAGCGCCTGCTCGGTGCGCGCAAGGACATCGTCGTCCCCCACTGCGCCACGACGGCCGGTGGACCCACATATGACCTCAACACCTTCGTCCTGCACCCCAGGGCCGGCACGCTCAATTGGTCCCAGTGGCTGCGCGACGGCATTCTGCAGCCGCCCAGGGGGTTCGGCCGGACCTATCTCGACGAACTGCGGGGACAAGGGCTCATCCGCGTCGACTCGGTCGGCGGCACCGCACTGCTGGTACGTGCCGACCTCCATCGGGACGGTCTGATCTTCCCCTCCTTCCCGTACCAGCACCTGATCGAGACCGAAGGTCTGGCCGCGATGGCCCGCGACATGGGCACCTCCTGCTGGGCGCTGCCCGACCTGGAAGTACTGCACCCGCACCACGCCACGGATCTGGCGGACATCGGGGCCATGTCCCCGTCCTGACCGATCGAGGCCGGGCACCGGGTGCCGAAGCGGCATAGCTCACATGGAGTACACGAACGGGCGCCTTGAGTGACGAAATCCTACGGTGATGCTGCTGCCCCAGTCGTGGAGTTCACCAGCCACAGAGGGCAGATCCCAGCCCCCGAAAGGAAGGCACACCGTGAAAGCCCGTGTCATGTCCTCCCTCGCCCTCCCTGCCGCTCTGGCGACCGCCGGACTGCTCAATTCCGCGGAGGCGGCCTACGCGACCGCCCTCGGTGCGGACGCGCCGACAGCGACCGCGCCGTACGCGCACCACGGACAGCCGATAGGCGCCGACGTCACCCTCACCCCCGGGAACGGGCACCCCTGCACGCCCATCGGGAACGTCACCGTCACCGACTACGGGCACTGCTGCACCCCCGTCGGCAACGTGACCATCACCGACTACGGGCACTGCTGCACCCCGGTGGCCAACATGACCATCACCGACTACGGGCACTGCTGCACGCCGGTGGCCAACCTGACCATCTGTGACTACGGGCACCATCAGGAGCTCGCACACGGCCACCACGATCACGTCCCTGGGCGTCTACAGCACTCCAGCTAGCACCCGATCCGGCTGGCCCGCTGCGACGTGGCCCTCGAAACAGGGCCGGGGGGGGCGTCGGCGCCCGACGTCGCGGAACCCTGCCGACCGTATGCCCGGATCCCCTCCATCCCCTTCCGTTCCGAAGCGAAAGACGGCGCATGCCCCACAGATCCGACCCTGTGGTCTCAGTGGTCATCCCCTGCCACAACTACGCCCGCTATCTGCCCGAGGCGGTCTCCAGCGTCCTCGCCCAGACATTCCGTTCCTGGGAAATCGTCATCGTCGACGACGGCAGCACCGACAACACCGTCGAGGTGGCCCAGGGCCTGGCCGCCCGTCACCCCGACCGGTGCATCAGGCTGCTTCAACAGACCAACGCCGGGGTCTCCGCCGCGCGCAACACCGGAATCGACGCAAGCGCGGGCCGATACATCCTTCCGCTGGACGCCGACGACGTGATCGCACCCACGATGCTGGAGAAGACCGTCGAGGTGCTGGAAAACAACCCCGCCATCGCCATCGCCTCGACCGATGTGTTCACCTTCACCGACGACGATCTGCCCCCGCAGGCGATGCCCCTGCCCGCCTACAGCAGAGAGCTGCTGCTCCAGCGGCTGATCATGTTCTACTGCTCGCTGTACCGCCGCGAGGCGTGGCAGACCGTCGGCGGGTACGACGAGACCATGCGGGCGGGGGAGGACTGGGACTTCTGGATCGGCTGCGTCGAGCACGGCTTCGACGCCCACCACATCCATGAGCCGCTGTTCGGGGCGCGCAACAAGGACACCGGACTGCACCTGGAAGCCGCCGAGAACGACCTGGCGATCCGGGCCCGGATCGTGGCCAACCACCCGGACCTGTTCAAGCCGATCACCCGTGGCTGGGCACACGCCGTGCTCACCCAGGACGCGGAAGCCTGCCTGCGGGACGAGCACGTGCCCGACGACATCCTGACCCGGGCCACCGAGATGGACCAGTTCCTCACCGCGGTCATGGCCCTGCAGCGCACCACGCGGGTGCAGTACTACCACATCCGCCGACTGGAGAAGGCGCTGGCCGCTCAGGGCGGCATCGCCGACCCGTCCGTCCCGGAGAAAGAGCCCGCCCCGACGGCTTCCACCGTCTGACGCGGTTGTCGCGATAGGCCTGACGGAGTCCTACGAGCCCAGCATCCGGGCCAGCACGTCCCGCTGCAGCGGCCGGACCCGCGCGTGCAGGTCTCGGCCCGCGCGGGTCAGGGCCACCCACACACCCCGCCGGTCCTCCGCGCAGACGGAGCGTTCCACCAGGCCGTCCTTCTCCAGACGGCCGATCAGCCGGGACAGCGCGCTCTGGCTGAGATGCACTCGTCCGACGAGGTTCTGGACCCGGCACTGGTCGCCCTCCTCGGGCGACTCCGCGGCCAGGATGTCGAGCACCTCGAAGTCGCTCGCGCCCAGCCCGTGCGGGTGCAGCACGCGGTCGATCTCGCACATCGTGCGGGCATGCACGGACAGGATGTCCCGCCACCGCTCCTCGAGGCCGCCCCCGACCCCTACCCCGACTCCGACCGTTTTCGCCGTCATACCAGCACGGTAGCACCGATCCGGCCATTCGTTGAGCATGCAACTAGTGCATGCGCAAGGAGTGTCGAACGGGGCGCGGTGCGCGACGAGTGCATGCGCGAGGCGGATGCGTGACGGGCGTGCGCAGTCGATATCCCCGAGAAGAACCAGGGCGGTCAGGCGGGCGGATCCTGCGTCAACCCGATCAGGTTCCCGTCCGCGTCCTTCACCGAGGCGATCAGCTTGCCGCCGCCGACGTCCTGGGTGTCCTGGAGCAGCTCCGCGCCGGCGGCCAGCAGCGCCGCGAGGGTCTCTCTGAGGTCGGTCACGTGCCAGTAGGGGACCGGACCGGTCATGCCCCGCGCGTGCCCGTTGGGGTCGAGGCCGACATCCTGCCCGGCGTCGCGGAACCCGACGTAGTACGACTCGTCGGCGTACGGTTCCACCCCAGCAGGGCCGCGAACAGGGCCTTCGCCGGAGCGAGATCCTTGACGGGGTAGATGATCGTCTTGAGGCCTGCGGTCATGGCGTACTCCTCCGTACCGAGTGGACCCGACGGATGGTGTCGGTGCCTCTCACGCTAGGCCGGGGAGCGGGCGGCCGCTTCTTCGATCCTGACCGGTTGCCGTACCGGCGTTTCCAGGTCCGGGACCCTCGCCCGTACGAGGACCCGAGCCGCGGGCGACGCGGGTCCTCGCGCAGGAGCAAGCTGCGCTGTGCACGACGTGCGCTGCAAGGGAGTTGGGTACCGGACAAGCTTGACCGGTCGCCGGACAGGGCGGCTCGCACTGCGGGACAGTGGGACGACGCGGTACGCCGAGGGTTCGGACGGAGGGGACACGATGCTGAGGACTCCCACCGGCCCGAGGCGCCTGCACATCCTGGAATGGCTGAAGGACCCCGCCGCACACTTTCCGCCGCAGCGGCACGGCGACCCCGGCGAGGACGGTGTCACCGCGGACGCCGTGGCCCGCAAACTCGGCGTGAGCCGCTCGGTCGCCGAGACGCACCTCGGCCTCCTCGCGGACCTCGGCCTGCTGCGCACCCGAAGAGTCCGGCGCCGCACCCACTACCGGCGCGACGAGATGCGGATCGCCGAAGTGGCGCGCATGTTCGAGAAGGGCTGGTAGACACCGACCCGGCACGGGTACCCGCTCGGCCGGCCGTCTCCGACAGCGAGGAGAAGCACAAATGGCCCGGCCCACTGCCCTCGTCCCCCGCCGCTACCTCGCCGTCGGCGGACGCGGCCCCGAGGATGTCGTCGCCGATGCCCGCGGACGTGTCCTCACGGGGGTGGAGGACGGGCGCATCCTGCGCCTGGACGGGCTGACGGGGCCCGCCGCGCCGCGCGTCGAGGTGCTCGCCGAGACCGGCGGCAGGCCGCTCGGCCTCGAACTCCATCCGGACGGCACCCTGCTGGTGTGCGACGCGGAACGCGGTCTGCTGCGGATCGACCTCGCAAACGGAGGCGTACGGGTCCTCGCCGACTCGGTGGCGGGGGAGCCGCTGCGGTTCTGCAGCAACGCGGTCGCCCTGTCCGACGGAAGCGTGTACTTCACCGTCTCCAGTCGCCGCTACCCCCTGCGGCAGTGGATCGGCGACATCGTCGAGCACACCGGCACCGGCCGCCTGCTGCGCCTGGCCCCCGGCAGTGACACGCCCGAGGTCCTCCTGGAGGGACTGCAGTTCGCCAACGGACTGGCCCCGAGCGGCGACGAGTCCTTCCTGGTCGTCGCCGAGACGGGCGCCTGCCGGCTGACCCGCTACTGGCTCACCGGACCGCGCGCGGGACACGGCGAGCTCTTCACCGACAGCCTTCCGGGGATGCCCGACAACATCTGGCGGTCCGGGCCCAGGGGCCCGGTCTGGGTGTCGCTGGCCGGCCCCCGCATCCCCGTGCTGGAGAGCCTGCACCGCGGTACCGCATCCGTTCGCAGCGCCGCCGCACGTCTGGCCGTTCGCGCTCCCTTCCGCCCCACCGGCACGATCGGCGTCCTGGCGGTCGACGACGACGGTCGGGTGGTCCACCACCTCACCCGACGTCATTCCGGCTTCCGCATGGTCACCAGCGTCTGCGAGAGCGAGGGCCACCTGGTCCTGGGCAGCCTGTGGGAGCGCGGCGTCGCGGTCTGCGAGGCACCGGTCACCACATGACCCCGGCTCAGCCCGGGGTTACGCTGTTGAGCGGCCGCGACCACCCTCGCGGCGCGGCGGTGGGGCCCGCCGTACCCGAACCGCGGCAGGCCGCCGCCAACGGTCCCTACTTGCGAACGCGCGCGCCTGGCTGCCCGGGCCCCGGCGAGTAGGAGACGCACGACCATGACAGCCCCGGAGACCGAGAGCCACCCCACCGCCGCGCGCACCCCCCGGCGACCCGACCGACGTGGTCAGGCCCCCGTCGTCGCCGTGGTCGCGCTCGGCGGCGCCCTCGGCGCCACGGCCCGCTACGCACTCACCCTGGCGTGGCCCGCCGAGCCCGGTACGTTCCCCTGGGCGACCTTCTGGACCAATGTCGTCGGCTGTGCCGTGATCGGCGTGTTCATGGTGGTCATCACCGATGTGTGGGCCGCCCACCGCCTGGTCCGCCCCTTCTTCGGCACCGGTGTCCTCGGCGGCTTCACCACCTTCTCGACGTACGCCGTCGGCATCCAGAAACTGGTCGACTCGGGCCACCCCCGCACCGGGCTGGCCTACCTCGCGGCGACCCTGCTCGCGGCGCTCACGGCGGTGTGGCTCGCGGTCGCGGCCGCCCGCCGCGTCCTGAAGTGGAGGCAGACATGACGAGGCTGACCCACCGCGCCCTGCGCCTGACCGTCTTCGTCGGCGAGCACGACACCTGGCACCACAAGCCCCTGTACAGCGAGATCGTGCACCGGGCCCATGCGGCGGGCCTCGCGGGCGCCAGTGTCTTCCGGGGCGTCGAGGGCTTCGGGGCCTCCTCCCTGATCCACACCTCGCGCCTGCTCTCCCTGAGCGAGGACCTGCCGGTCGCCGTGGTGATCGTCGACGACGAGGAGCGCGTACGGGCCTTCCTGCCTCAGCTCGACGAACTCGTCACCGAGGGGCTGGTGACCCTCGACGACTGCGAGGTCGTCCGCTACACCGGCCAGAAGGACGAACAGGGGCAATCCGGGCATGAAAGGTAAGAGGTCGTTGTGAACTGGCTGCTGGTCGTCGTGGGGGCCATGGTCGGCGCCCCGCTCCGTTACCTCACGGACCGGGCCGTGCAGTCCCGGCACGACTCGGTCTTTCCCTGGGGCACCTTCGCGGTCAATGTCACCGGCTGTCTGATCCTCGGCCTGCTGACCGGCGCGGCGGCCGCCGGAGCCGCCGGTTCCCACCTCCAGCTGCTCCTGGGCACCGGCCTGTGCGGGGCGCTGACGACGTACTCGACCTTCTCCTACGAGACCCTCCGTCTGACCGAGACGGGATCCGGGTTCTACGCCGCCGCCAATGTGGCCGCCAGCGTGATCGCGGGTCTCGGCGCGGCCTTCGCGGGAGTGAGCCTGGCGCAGGCGGTGTGGGCGTAGGGGTCCGGCGGTGCGGGCTCGGCCCGGCTCTCGCCCGCGTGTAGTAAGACTGTCCCCGCCGCACTGGCCCTCCCCGAGAAGAACTGGATCCCATGAGCGTCATCAGCGTCGGTCAGGCTGTCGTCCTCGGAGCCGTGGAGGGGGTGACCGAGTTCCTGCCCGTGTCCTCCACCGGCCATCTGAAGATCGTCGAGGGGCTGATGCACATCCCCGTGGACGATGACGCCGTCGTCGGGTTCTCGGCCGTCATCCAGGTCGGAGCGATCGCGGCCGTGCTCGTGTACTTCTTCAAGGACATCGTGCGGATCGTCTCCGCCTGGGGCCGGGGGATCAGGAACCGTGAGGAGCGCTACCACCACGACTACAAGTTCGCCTGGTGGGTCATCTACGCCACCATCCCGATCGTCGTCGTCGGTCTGGCGGCCAAGCCGCTGATCGAGGGGCCGCTCGCCTCGCTGTGGGTGGTGGCCGGCTCGCTGATCGTCGGCAGCGGCGTGATGTGGGCGGCGGACCAGATGGGCAGGCACAAGCGCGGGGAGGACGACACCTCCTTCAAGGACGCCATGCTGGTCGGCGCCTCCCAGATCCTCGCCCTGCTCTTCCCCGGTTTCTCCCGCTCCGGCGCCACCATGTCCACCGCGCTCATCCTCGACCTGGACCGGGTGGCCGCGACGAGGCTCTCGTTCTTCCTCGGCATCCCCGCGCTGACCGGCGCCGGCCTGTACGAACTCAAGGACGCGCTGGGGGCGGGGGTGGGCGCCGCCCCGCTCGCGGTCGGCACCGCGGTCTCCTTCGTCGTCGCCTACGGGTCGATCGCCTGGCTGCTGAAGTTCGTGGCCAAGCACTCCTTCAACGCCTTCGTGATCTACCGGATCCTGGTCGGCGGGCTGCTCTTCGGACTGCTGGCCACGGGCGCGCTGAGCAGCTGACCTTCCTCGTGCGCGGTGGGGTGTGAGAGCGCGTTCAGGCCTCCACGCCCCACAAATCTCCCCTTCCGGATCCCTTGACAGCACCCGCTCGCCACCCGGAGTATTCACTCCCGTGAACCTGTCAGACAGCCAGACAGCCAGTCAGGGCCCGCGGCGCGTCAGCGCCATGGAAGCGGTGCTCGGGCACCTGCGCGCCGCCATCGAGCGCGGTGAGTACGCGATCGGCGACAAGCTCCCCTCCGAGGCGGAGCTGTGCCGCACCCTCGAGGTCTCCCGGCCTGTGCTGCGGGAGGCCCTGAGGGCCCTGCAGACCATGGGGCTGACCGTGTCCAAGACCGGCAAGGGCACCTTCGTCCTCGCCAACGCCGTCGAAGACCCCACCTTCGGCGACTACGCGGCCAGCGACCTGCTGGAGGTGCGCCGCCACGTGGAGATCCCGGTCGCCGGGTACGCGGCGCGCCGGCGCACCGCCGAGAACCTGGACCACCTGGCCCACCTCCTGGACCGGATGGAGCAGGAGACCGACACCACCGCGTGGGTCGCGATGGACACGCTGTTCCATCTCGGCGTGGCTCAGGCCGCCCAGAACCCGGTCTTCCGCCGGGTCATCGAGGAGATCCGCGACGCACTGGCGCGTCAGTCGGCCTTCCTCAACGAACTGGGCGGACGCCGCGAGCAGTCCAACCGCGAGCACCGGGCGATCGTCGAAGCGCTGATGGACGGTTCCGAGACCGACGCGGTGGACGCCATGGCCCACCATCTCGACCGCGTCGAGACCACCCTCACCGACATCGTGCGCTCCCCGCGCACGGACATCCCCACGGAAGGCGGACCCGAGGCGTGAGCGAGTACCTCAAAGAAGAGACGCGCACAGCGGCCGCACACGTAGACGCCGGAGACGTCGGCTACAGCAAGTCCCTGAAGTCCCGGCACGTCAACATGATCGCCATCGGCGGCGCCATCGGCACCGGCCTCTTCCTCGGTGCCGGCGGCCGCCTCGCCGACGCCGGCCCCTCCCTGTTCATCGCCTACGCGGTCTGCGGGATCTTCGCCTTCCTGGTCGTCCGCGCCCTCGGCGAACTCGTCCTGTACCGGCCCTCGTCCGGCGCCTTCGTGTCGTACGCCCGCGAGTTCCTGGGTGAGAAGGGCGCCTTCACCGCGGGCTGGATGTACTTCCTGAACTGGGCGACCACCGGTATCGCCGACATCACCGCGGTGGCCACCTACACCCACTACTGGGGCATGTTCTCCGACATCCCGCAGTGGGTGATCGCGCTGATCGCGCTCGCCGTGGTCCTCACCGTGAACCTGATCTCCGTGAAGATCTTCGGCGAACTGGAGTTCTGGTTCGCGATCGTCAAGGTCAGCGCGCTCGTGATCTTCATGTGCATCGGCATCTTCCTGCTGGTCACGCAGCACCCGGTGGACGGCGCCACCCCCGGCCCGTCCCTGATCACCGACAACGGCGGCCTCTTCCCCAGCGGTCTGCTGCCGATGCTGCTGATCATCCAGGGCGTCGTCTTCGCCTACGCCTCCGTCGAGCTGGTCGGTGTCACGGCCGGTGAGACCGAGAACCCCGAGAAGATCATGCCGAAGGCGATCAACTCGATCATGTGGCGGGTCGGTCTGTTCTACGTCGGCTCGGTCGTCCTGCTGTCGATGCTGCTGCCGTGGAACCGGTACACGGCCGGCGAGAGCCCCTTCGTGACCGTGCTGTCCAACATCGGCATCCCGGCGGCCGGCGGCGTGATGAACCTCGTCGTGCTCACCGCGGCCATGTCCTCGCTCAACTCCGGCCTGTACTCCACCGGCCGCATCCTGCGCTCCATGGCGATGTCGGGCTCGGCCCCCAAGTTCACGGGCGTGATGAGCCGCAGCCAGGTCCCCTACGGCGGCATCCTGCTCACCAGCGGCATCTGCGTCCTCGGCGTCGGCCTCAACTTCGTCGTCCCGGCCGACGCCTTCGAGATCGTGCTGAACTTCGCGGCGATCGGCATCCTCTCCACCTGGGGCATGATCATGGTCTGCCACCTGGTGTTCTGGCAGAAGGCCCAGAAGGGCGAGCTCTCCCGCCCCGGCTACCGACTGCCGGGTTCCCCCTGGACCGAAGTGGTGACGCTGGCGTTCCTCGCCTCCGTCCTGGTCCTCATGTACGCCGACGGCGGCGCCGGACGCACCACCGTGCTGTGTCTGCCGCTGATCATCGGGGCCCTGGTCGTCGGATGGTTCGCCGTCCGGCGCCGGGTCGCACGCACGTCCACCACCGGAAACGGCGCGTGACCCGCGCGCCGTTCCCTGAGAAGAAGGCAGTGATGTACAGCAGTTCCGTCGCGGACGCACCCCTGATCCGCGAGCCCCTCCACGCTCCCGTCGCCCACCTGATACGCGGCGGGGTCGTCGAGGGCATCCACTACGGCTCCGTCGTCGTTCTCGACGCCGACGGCGGGGTCCGGTTCCAACTCGGCGATGTGGAGGCCGCCTTCTACCCACGCTCGGCACTCAAACCCCTCCAGGCCGTCGCCATGGTCCGGGCCGGGCTCCCGCTCGACGGTGAGCTGCTCTCGCTCGCCGCCGCCAGCCACTCCGGCGAGGAACGCCACCTGGCCGGCAGCCGCCGCATCCTGGAGCTCGCCGGGCTCTCGGAGGACGATCTGCGCAACGTGCGCGACCTGCCCTTCGACCCGGTCGTCCGCGACGACTGGATCCGGGCGGGCCGACTTCCCTCCCGGCTCGCCCAGAACTGCTCCGGCAAGCACGCGGCCATGCTGTACGTCTGCGAGCTCAACGGCTGGTCCCTGGACGACTACCTCGACCCCGGGCACCCGCTCCAGCAGGCCATCGCCGAGATCGTCGAGGACCTCACCGGACAGCGCATCGCCCGGGTGACCGTGGACGGCTGCGGCGCGCCCCTGTTCTCCGTCTCCCTGCACGGCCTGGCCCGGGCCGCCGCCCGTATCACCACCGCCGCCCCCGGCACGCCGGAGGCGCGGGTGGCCGACGCGATGCGCGAACACGCCGAGATGGCGTCCGGCTCCGGCCGGGACGTCGCCGCGCTGATGCGGGCGGTACCGGGGCTTCTCGCCAAGGACGGCTTCGAAGGCGTCCAGGTCGCCGCGCTCCCGGACGGCCGTGCCGTCGCCGTGAAGATAGCCGACGGGGCGAACCGGGCGCGTGTCCCGGTCGCCGCGGCCGCCCTGGCCCGGGCCGGCGTCGATCCCGCGGCACTCACCGAGTTCGCGGGGGAGCCGCTGCTCGGGGGCGGAGAAGCGGTCGGCTGTGTGCGGCCGGTGCGCGCACTCGACCCGGTCACGCTCTCCGCGTGCGCCTGACGTTCGCGTGCGTCTGACGTCCGCGTGTGCCTGACGACAGACCGGCAGAGCGACGTAAAGGGTGCTGTGTCCGGCCGGCCGCGGCGGTGCTGTGGCTGGTCGCGCAGTTCCCCGCGCCCCTTTGGGGCGCCGGCCTGAGCGCCTGTCGGTACGGCGCCCCTCACCCTCGCAGAAAGAGGAACTGCACCCTCATGACCACTGAAGCCACCCGCAGCGAACACGACCTGCTGGGCGACCGTCACGTCCCCGCGGAGGCGTACTGGGGCATCCACACCCTGCGCGCCACCGAGAACTTCCCCATCACCGGCACCCCGATCTCCGCCTACCCGCACCTGATCGACGCCCTCGCCGCCGTCAAGGAGGCCGCCGCACGGGCCAACGAGGAGCTCGGGCTGCTGGGCCCGCGGAAGACCGCCGCGATCGCGGAGGCCTGCCGTGAGATACGCGACGGCAAGCTGCACGACCAGTTCGTCGTCGACGTCATCCAGGGCGGCGCCGGCACCTCGACCAACATGAACGCCAACGAGGTCGTCGCCAACCGAGCCTTGGAGCTGCTCGGCCACGCCAAGGGGGAGTACGAGCACCTGCACCCCAACGAGGACGTCAACCTCGGTCAGTCGACCAATGACGTCTACCCGACCGCCGTCAAGATCGCGACGGTCTTCGCGGTACGTGGACTGCTCGACGCGATGTCCGTCCTCGAGGACGCGTTCGCCCGTAAGGCCGTCGAGTTCCATGACGTGCTCAAGATGGGCCGCACACAGCTGCAGGACGCGGTGCCGATGACGCTCGGTCAGGAGTTCTCCGCGTACGCCGTCATGATCGACGAGGACCGCAGCCGTCTCGCCGAGGCCGTCGAGCTGATCCATGAGATCAACCTGGGCGCCACCGCGATCGGGACGGGGCTGAACGCGCCCGCCGGGTACGCCGAGTCGGCCCGCCGCCACCTCTCGGAGATCACCGGACTGAAGCTGGTCACCGCGGCCAACCTGGTCGAAGCCACCCAGGACTGCGGCGCGTTCGTCCAGATGTCCGGCGTGCTCAAGCGGATCGCGGTCAAGCTCTCCAAGAGCTGCAACGACCTGCGCCTGCTGTCGTCCGGCCCCCGCGCGGGGCTCGGCGAGATCAACCTGCCGCCGGTGCAGGCCGGTTCGAGCATCATGCCCGGCAAGGTCAACCCGGTGATCCCCGAGGTCGTCAACCAGGTCGCCTTCGAGGTGATCGGCAACGACGTCACCATCACGATGGCGGCCGAGGCCGGACAGCTCCAGCTCAACGCCTTCGAGCCGATCATCCTGCACTCCCTGTCGGAGTCGCTCACCCACCTCCGCGCGGCCTGCCTCACCCTCGCCGAACGCTGCGTGGACGGCATCACCGCCAACACCGAGGCGCTGCGCGCGAGCGTGGAGAACTCCATCGGCCTGGTGACCGCCCTCAACCCGCACATCGGGTACACCGCCGCCACCGACATCGCCAAGGAGGCCCTGGCAACCGGCCGCGGAGTCGCCGAACTCGTCCTGGAGAAGGGACTGTTGCCGGCCGCGACCCTCGCCGACCTGCTGCGCCCGGAGATCCTTGCCGGCACCGGCGGGCGGCAGGCCTGAGCCGGGCACCGCACAGGACTTTCGAAACACCCCCTAGGACCGGCCCGGAGGCACAATGGCGATCATGACTTCGTCCATGACCTTCCAGCCGGTCCTGGAGCGCATCGCCGCCGAGATCGAACGGACCCCCGGCGTCGGCCGCCCCGCCGACTACATCCCGGCGCTCGCGGCACGCGACCCGCGCAGCTTCGGCATGGCAGTGGCGGAGCTGGACGGCACGGTGTACGGGGTGGGGGACTGGCGGGAACCGTTCTCCACGCAGTCCCTCACCAAAGTCTTCACCCTCGCGCTCGACCTGGCCCGCGAGGGCGACGAACTCTGGGAGCACGTGGGTCGCGAGCCCTCCGGCAACCCCTTCAACTCCCTGGTCCAGCTGGAGTACGAGAACGGCATCCCGCGCAACCCGTTCATCAACGCGGGCGCCCTCGTCGTCACCGACCGCCTCCACACCCGCACCGGGGACGCGGCCGGCGAACTGCGGGCCTTCCTGCGCTCGGAGTCCGGCAACCCGGCCCTGGACTTCGACCGGGAGGTCGCCGCCTCCGAGTCCGCGCACGGCGACCGCAACGCGGCGCTGGCCCACTTCATGGCGGCCTACGGCAACATCGGCAATCCGATCCCGGTCCTGCTCGACCAGTACTTCCGGCAGTGCTCGATCACCGCGTCCTGCGCCGACCTCGCACGGGCCACCACGTTCCTGGCCCGGCACGGTCTGCGCGCCGACGGCACCCGGCTGCTCACCCAGAGCCAGGCCAAGCAGGTCAACGCGGTGATGCTGACCTGTGGAACGTACGACGCGGCGGGTGACTTCGCCTACCGCGTCGGCCTGCCCGGCAAGAGCGGGGTGGGCGGCGGCATCATCGCGGTCGTCCCGGGCCGCTGCACGCTGTGCGTGTGGAGCCCGGGACTGGACGAGCGGGGCAACTCGGTGGCCGGGGTCGCCGCCCTGGACCGTTTCACCACTCTGACGGGAGTGTCGGTGTTCTGAGCCGGCGCGTCATCGGTGCCTCACGTGCCGGTCACACGCAGGCCCCCGACCGGAGAGCGGCAGGTCGCTTTCCGGCCACCCGACGTTGACACGCTGCCCGAGTGTTGGCCTTGGCTTTTCCCGTCGATCTCCGCCGCTGTCAGGTACTCGGCCTGGTCGGGACCACCTTCCTCGCGGCGGGAGGTGAGAGCGCCGGAGCGCTGCCCGTGCGGGAGCTGCTCGCCCCGTCCTCCGCGCACGCCGCGCTCGGCCTGGTCGGCGCGTACTTCGGCGTCGTCCTGCTGATCGCGGCCTGGGTGCTGCTGGGGCGGCTGATCCGGGGACCCGAGCCGCCCGGCCCGCGCGCCCTGATGGCTGTCCTGGTGATCTGGGCGGCGCCACTGCTGCTCGCGCCGCCGCTGTTCAGCCGCGACGTGTACAGCTACCTCGCACAGGGCGCCATGGTCGACGCGCACATGGACGTCTACGCGCACGGGCCCGCCCGGCTCGGCGGTCCGCTCGCCGCCGAGGTCTCCCCGCTTTGGCGGCACACCGGAGCGCCGTACGGCCCGGTCTTCCTCGGTGTGGCGTCCGCCCTGTCCGGTCTGACCCGGGGCGAACTCCCCGCCGGTCTCTTCGGGATGAGGCTCGTCGCGCTGCTCGGCGTCGGACTGATGGCGGCCGCGCTGCCCCGGCTCGCCCGGCACAGCGGCGCCGACCCGGCCGCCGCGCTCTGGCTCGGCGCCCTCAACCCGCTGGTCCTGCTGCACCTGGTCGCCGGCGCCCACAACGACGCCATCATGCTCGGCCTGCTCGGCTTCGGCCTGGTCGCGGCACTGGGCCGGTGGCCGGTCCTGGGCGCCGTACTCGTCACCCTCGCCGCGCTGGTCAAGGCACCCGCCGCGCTCGGGCTGGTCGCGGTCGTCGTCCTGCAGGTACGCGCGGGCGCCGACCGGACGAGGGCCGTGGTCACGACCGTGGTCGCGGCGACGGTCACCACGGTCGCCGCGACCACGGCCGCCGGCACGGGGTACGGCTGGCTGCGCGCCCTCGACACGCCCGTCTCCTCGCAGAACTGGGCCCTGACCAGCCTGCTCGGACGCGCCACGGGAGCGCTGCTGGAACGCCTCGGCAGCGACCTGGCACCCCTGGCCGTCCCCGTCTGGCACGCCGTGGGCATGGTGGCCGCCGTGGTCTCCGTCCTCGTCATATGGCTGCGGCTGCGTCCTCGGCCGGTGTACGCGCTGGGCCTGAGCCTGGCGGCGGTGGCCGCCTTCGGGCCCGCGATCCGCCCCTGGTACGCCCTGTGGGGGCTGTTCCTCATCGCCGCGGCCGCACCCAGTTCCTCGGTACGGCACCGGGTGGCCGCCGTGACGGGGGTGCTCGCGCTCGCCGCCCTGCCCAGTGGCGGCCCGGTCGGCACCGGGCAACTGGCCCTCGCGGTGCTGGGCGGCGTGCTCGCCGTGATCGTCCTGTTCCAGGCCCACCAGGCGGAACTGGCGCCGGGGCGCACGGCATGACAGCGTCCCGCACCGACCGCGGACGGCTGCTGCTCCTGCTGGCCCTCGCCGTCACCGTGACGGTGTTCACCGCGACCGTGCCGCTGCTGCGCGACTGGTTCGACCTGCGCGTGTACCACGGGGCCATCGACCACTGGATCCACCACGGCGGCCGGATCTACGACTACCGGGTGCCCGGGACACCGTACGGCTTCACCTACCCGCCGTTCGCCGCCGTGGCCATGCTGCCGATGGCGCTGCTCGGCCTGCACACGGCGATCGCCGTGGCCCTGCTGCTCAATCTGGCGGCCCTGGCCGTGGTGCTGCGGATCCTCACCGGACCGGCCTGGCGGCGCTACGGCTGGTACGGCTGCGCCCTGGGCGCCTGTCTGCTCGCGCTCTTCGAACCGCTGCGCGACACCTTCAGTTTCGGCCAGGTCAACCTCCTGCTGCTGGCCCTCGTGCTGACCGATTGCATGCTGCTGGCGACCGGCCGGCAGCGGTGGGCCGGGGTCGGGATCGGTCTCGCCGCCGCGATCAAGCTGACGCCCGCGCTCTTCATCGTCCTGCTGCTGCTCGCCGGCCGGCGACGGGAAGCGGCCCGCGCCACGGCCGTCGCCGCCGCAGCGACCGCGTTCGCCGCCTGCGTGGCCCCGGACGCCTCCCGCTACTACTGGACGGACGCGATGTGGGACACGACCCGGGTGGGCCGCCTGGACTACGTCTCGAACCAGTCCCTGCAAGGGATCCTGGCCCGGCTCGGCGTAACGGACCGCGCGGTGTGGGCGGCGGCGGTGCTGCTGGTGCTGTGCGTGTGGGCGATCCGGAGCCGGCGGGCGGTGGCGTCGGGGGAGTGGCCGACGGCGTTCGCGCTCACCGGCCTCACCGCGTGCCTGGTCAGCCCGATCACCTGGGTCCACCACCTGGTCTGGCTGCTGCCGTCCTTCGTGGTCCTGGTCCGCGCCGGGCACCCGCGGGTCGCGGGCGCACTCTACGCCGTGCTGTGCACCAGCGTGGTCTGGCTGTGGTTCGACGACGCGTCCGGTATCGACGGGTTCCTCGGCAGCAACGCCTACACGTGGATCACGCTCGGACTGCTGCTGTGGCTCCCGGTCGGTCAGTTCCGCTCCGTACGGCCGAGGGCGAGCCGCAGCACCAGTACGACGGCACCGACACCGAGGGCGACGGCACCCGCGAACGCCATCCTGTCCGGCCATCCGGGTCCACCGTCCCCCACCGTCGGCGCGGCGGCGGGCAGCGCGGTCGTGGGCGGCGCGGTCGGTCCTGGGCGAGGCCGCGCCCGGAGCGCGTCGAGCGATCCCACCGGGTCGACCCGTCCGGCGGCGGCGAAGCCCCAGTCGAGCAGCGCCCGGGCCTCCTCGTACACGGCGAAGCGCCCGCCCGACTGAGGGTTCAGTACCGTCACGACCAGCGTGCGCCCGCCGCGGCGGGCGGCGGCGACGAGTGTGTTGCCGGCGTGGCTGGTGTAGCCGTTCTTGACGCCGATGATCCCCCGGTACGGCCGCACCCCGTCCGCGCCGCTCAGCAGCCGGTTGGTGTTGCGGATCGGGAACGACCGTCCGCCACCGGCCGGGAAAAGGGCGGTGGCGGTGCCGCAGTACCACGCGAACTCCGGATCGCGCAGCCCCGCCCGGCCGAAGACGGCCAGGTCGTACGCCGAGGACACCTGGCCCGGTGCGTCGTACCCGTCCGGCGACACCACCCAGGTGTCACGGGCCCCGAGGGCGCGGGCCGTGGCCCGCATCCGGGCGGACGTGGAACCCCAGCCCCCGCTCAGCTCGGCCAGCACGTGCACGGCGTCGTTGCCCGAGTCGAGGAAGACCCCGCGCCACAGGTCGGACACCCGATAGGTGTGCCCCGGTACGACCCCGACCAGGCTGCTGCCGGCTCCGATCCCGGCCAGCTCCCGCGCGCGGACCGTGTGCCGCAGGTCGCCCGGGAGGGACGGCAGCACGGTGAGCGCGAACAGGGTCTTCAGGGTGCTGGCGGGCGGCAGCCCGCGGTGCGCGTCGTGCGCGGCGAGCACCTCGCCGGAGTGGACGTCGGCGACCAGCCACGCCAGCGCGGAGACGTTCGGCATCCTCGGGGCGCCGGCGTGCCTGCGGACGTGGGTGCCGGAGCGGTACAGCAGGGCGGGCGGCGGGGCCACGGTGCGGGAGCCGTCCGGTGCGCCGGGACTCGCGCCGCCGCGAGCCGTCGCGGTGGCGGGCGCGAGCGCGAGCAGGCCCGCCACGCAGATCGCGCAGACGGACACAGGAGTCCGGGAAGTAAATGCGATCGTCATACTGTCAACGTAGGAATGTGCCCACCGAACCCGGCGCTGCCAGGCCGAGCGGTGCTTGCGAGCACCCGGATGCCGCACCCGGCTTGACGTCACGTCATCGTCAGCCGTTCTGCAGGGTCGGCTGGATCCTGCGCAGGAACGTCGCGTTGTCCGGGGTCTCGCGCATCCGCTCCAGCAGGGTCTCCAGGTTGGTCTGGCCGTCCCGGCTCTGCAGGGCGCGGCGCAGGCCCCGCACGGTCGCCAACTCGGCCGGGGACAGGAGGAGTTCCTCGCGGCGGGTGCCGGACGGGTTGATGTCGACGGCCGGGAAGACCCGACGGGAGGCGAGGTCACGGCTGAGGCGCAGCTCCATGTTGCCGGTGCTCTTGAGCTCCTCGAAGTAGAAGTCGTCGGCGCGGGAGCCGGTCTCCACCAGGGCGGTGGCGAGGATGGTGAGGGAGCCGCCCTCCTCGATCGTCCGGGCGGCGCCGAAGAACCGCTTGGGGCCGATGAGCGCGGTCGCGTCGACGCCGCCGCTGAGGGTGCGGCCACCGGCGGCGGCCGCGTTGTTGTGGGCCCTGCACAGCCGGGTGAGGGAGTCGAGGAGGATGACGACGTCCTCGCCCGCCTCGACGAGCCGCTTGGCCCGCTCGATCACCAGCTCGGCGAGGGCGATGTGCTGCTTGGGTGTCTTGTCGAAGGTCGAGGCGTACACCTCGCCGCGCACGCAGCGCCGCATGTCGGTGACTTCCTCGGGACGTTCGTCGAGCAGCACCACCATCAGCCGGGCCTCGGGGTGGTTGCCGGCGACGGCGGCCGCGATCTGCTGGAGCAGGACCGTCTTGCCGGTCTTGGGCGGCGCGACGACGAGTCCGCGCTGGCCCTTGCCGACGGGGGCGAGCAGGTCGGCGACGCGACCGGTCAGCCCGGCCGCCGGGTGTTCGAGGCGGAGCCGCTCGCGGGGGTGCAGCGGAGTCAGGTCACGGAAGTGGCGGCGGCCGCGCTGCTCCTCGGGCGTACGCCCGTTGACCCGGGCGACCTCGGTCAGGGCGCGCTGGGTGCCGCGTACGCCGTCGACGAGGTCTCCCTTGCGCAGGCCGTACCGGCGGATCAGCGGGGCGGGGACCTGGAGGTCGGAGGGCGAGGGCAGCAGGTCCGGGGACCGCAGGTGCCCCTTCCCGTTGGCGTCGATGTCGAGGACGCCGGTGGCGACCCGGGCCGGGAGCTGCCGCTCCGCGGGAGGGTGTTCGAGTGTGGTGGTCATGAGGGGTGGTCCTTTCACGGACGGAGGTGCATGAGGCATGCGAAGGAAGGAAGGGGCGACACCGCGAGGGAGGCGGACGCAGAACACGCCTCGGCGGCGGGGAACAACACCTCGGGTACGGCTGTGCGGCCTCGACGAGGTGGTGTGGAGAAGTCGATGTGGCGACCGGTGAATCGGCGGGCCGTTCGACTGTCTGAGGAGAACTGGCACCGGCGCCCGGACAACGGGCGTACACAAGTGCTAGCCGTACTGTAGCACGCGCTGACGCGGTCACCTCTGTGAGATGGCGCTCAGCGGGCGGAGGGCGGGCCGTGCCGCAGGGAGCGGGGAAGCTCGGGCGGCAGCGGTCCGGGTGCCTCGCCGGGGGCGGGGTTCGGCCCCGGCGAGTTGAGCCCTGGATGGAACTCGGAGATGTACAACGGGAGTTCAGGTAGTGCGGTGGGACTACTCAGCCGATTCGGGCCTGCGCCGCCTCGGTGATCTGCTCGAACTGGGCGCCCATGGCCGCGGACAGGGCCTGGGCCCCCGACAGCGGTCGGACCATGACAGTGAACTCGTCGATCAGGCCGTTCTCGTCGAGGTGGATGAAGTCGCAGCCGTCGATCTCACGCCCGTCCACCGTCGCTGAGAAGACCAACGCGTGGTCGCGGCCGTCCGTGCCGTTCAGCTCCCGCACATAGCGGAAGTCCGCGAAGACCCGCGCGACACCGCGCAGGATCGCCGCGGTGATGGCCTTGCCGACGTACGGCTTGAACACGACGGGACTGGTGAAGACCACGTTCTCGGCCAACAGCGCCTCGGCGGCATCGAGGTCGCCTGCCTCGATCGCCTCGCGGAATGCGCGCACCGGATCCTCCATAGTCAAATAGTTGAGTAGGTGCGTAGTAGATTAATCACCTCCTGCTAGCGTGTCCACATGTCGTTGAAGTACGCCGTGCTGGCCGCCCTGCTGGAGGGTGAGGCCTCGGGCTACGAGCTGTCCAAGGTGTTCGACGTGTCCCTTGCGAACTTCTGGCCGGCCACGCCCCAGCAGCTCTACCGGGAACTGGAGCGCCTGGCGCAGGACGGGCTGGTCGAGGCCCGGGTGGTGCGGCAGGAACGCCGGCCCAACAAGCGGATGTTCACGCTGACCGCGACCGGTCGGCGGGAGCTGGCCGACTTCTCCGTGGAGCCGGTCCGGCGCCCCACGGCCCTTCGAGACGAACTGATGATCAAGATCCAGGCCATGGACGGTACCGACCCGCGGGCGACCCGCGCCCTGGTCGAGGAGCGCATGGCATGGGCCCGCGGAAAGCTCGGCCGCTACGAACGTCTACGCGAACGCCTCCTCGCCGGACGTACCGAGGAGGAGCACCTGCGGGACGCCGAGCGCGTCGGCCCGTATCTCACGCTCGCAGCGGGCATCGGCTTCGAGACGGAGAACGTGCGCTGGTGCGAGCGCGCGCTGACGATCCTCGACCAGCGCGCCACGAGGTGACGCGGATGTTCAGCCCCGAAGGCCCCCGACTGCGCGAACTCGCGGTACAGGCCCTGTCGTCCGTCGAACGCGGCTACGACCTGCTCGCCCCGAAGTTCGACCACACCCCGTTCCGCACCCCCGACTCGGTGCTCGACGCCGCCGCGTCGGCACTGCGCCGTCTCGGACCCTTCGACACCGGGCTCGACCTGTGCTGCGGGACCGGCGCCGGGGTCGGCGTGCTGGCGCGGGTGTGCCGGCACCGGGTGACCGGGGTCGACTTCAGCGCCGGCATGCTCGCGGTGGCCCGGGAGCGGGTGCGGCCCGCCGGTCCGCGTGTCTCCTGGGTGCGCGCGGACGCCCGGGCGCTGCCGTTCGGGCCCGCCTTCGATCTCGTCGTGAGCTTCGGAGCGTTCGGACACTTCCTGCCGCGCGAACTGCCGGGCCTGTTCGCGCAGGTCCACTCGGTGCTGCGGCCGGGCGGCGCCTTCGCCTTCCCCGTCGTCGCCCCGCCCCGGCCGGCCTCCGGCGCCTACTGGATGCTGCTCGCCTTCGACGCGGTGATGCGGGTGCGCAACGCGGTGTGGCGACCGCCGTTCGTCATGTACTACCGGGCCTTCCGGATGGCCGACGTACGACGGGAGTTGGAGCGCGCGGGATTCCGGGTCGAGCTCCAGCCGCTGCCCGAGTTCGGGCGGCGACGGGACGGCAGCCCACGCCTGCGGATGGTCGTGGCCCGTCGGGTGCCGTAGCCGATCAGACACCAGACGGACGGACGGTCATGCCCGAGCGCGCAATGCGTGCCGCGACCAAGCTCCCGAGCGCGTGCCCTGTCCCGTGCCGGGCCGGTCACAACGCGCTGTACAGGGAGCCCACGAGGGCCATTTTCCGCGGGTCGTCGGCGATATGGGGCCCCATGCGGTTCATCACGTACCCCAGGGACACCCCGGCGTCCGGATCCGCCAGACCGCAGGAGCCGCCGAAGCCGTCATGGCCGACAGCGCGTGGGTTGGGCCCGTACGAACCGTTCGGCCCGCTCAGCCACAGACCGAGCCCGACCTCTGTCTCGCTCTCGAAACCGGCGCCCAGCACCAGGTCCCGGCAGCTGCCCTGCCCCTCGCGTACCCGCTCGGCCGCCTCGGGGGACAGGACGCGACGACCGCCGTACACGCCCCTGCCCGCGACAATTCCGTAGAGCGCGGCGACGGCCCGCGCGGTGCCGTGGCCGTTGAGGGCCGGGAGCTCGGCGGCCCGCCACTCGGGCGAGTTGGCTGCGGCCGCGTCGAGCCCGGGGTTGGTCAGGGCCGCGAGCGCGGCGGGCGCCAACTGGCTGAAGACCGCCGCCTGTTCGCTGCTCGCCGCGACGGGCGGCTGCACCAGCTCGGCTGCGCGCCCCGCCTCCTGTTCCGGCAGCCCGATGGTGAAGTCGATCCCGAGCGGGCCGGTCACCTCCCGTCGCAGGAACGCGCCGGGCAGCAGTCCCGAGACCCGCCGTACCACCTCCCCGACCAGGAAGCCGTAGGTCATCGCGTGGTACCCCGAGCGGGTCCCCGGCTCCCACCAGGGCTCTGTCGCGGCGAGGCGCTTCGTGGTCAGTTCCCAGTCGTACAGCTGGGCGAGCGAGTGCGGCTCACGCAGGCCGGACAGCCCGGCATGGTGCGACAGCAGATGACGGACGAGGACCTTCTCCTTGCCGGCCGCGGCGAACTCGGGCCAGTACGTGGCCACCGGCGCCTCGAGATCGAGCAGGCCTCGGTCGGCGAGGACGTGGGCGCACAGGGCGACTGGTCCCTTCGTCGTCGACCACACGTTGACCAGCGTGTCGCGCTCCCAGGGGCGGGTCCCCGCGGCGTCGGCCCGACCGCCCCACAGGTCCACCACGGTCTCGCCGTCGGCCAGGACGGTGACCGCGGCGCCGAGCTCCCCGCGGTCACGGAAGTTCTCCTCGAACGCGGTGCGCACCGCGGCGAAGCGTTCGTCGCAGTGGCCGTGCACCTCGTAAGCACGCTGGGACATGGACCCTCCGTCGTCCGCCGGGGACTCCGGCCCGCTGCGGCGCGGACCGGGTGTCCCGAACATACCGACTGGTCGGACTGGAGGGAAGGTCTCAGGCGAACGACCGCAGCCAGCGCATCCTGGCCGCGTCCTGGTAGGGACCGCCGCCCTCGTGGTCGTTGAACTCGTACACCTCGATCGCCTTCTCGTCGTGCGCCCAGGCGTGGAAGGCCGCGAACACGGTGGAGGGCGGGCAGGTCTGGTCCTCCAGGGCGGCGGAGAACAGCGCCGGGGCCTGGGCACGCTCCGCGAAGTGCACGCCGTCGAAGTAGGAGAGGGTGCGCATGACGTCCTCGGTGTGGCCGCGGTGCGTCTTGAGGTACAGGCCGATCTCGCGGTAAGGGGGACGGTCCGTCACTTTCGCCGCGCGCGGGTAGTCGCACAGGAACGGCACGTCGGGCGCGACCGCCGCGAGGCCCGGAACCAGGCCGCCCACCGCGATCGAGATGCCGCCGCCCTGACTGGCGCCGAGGACGACCGTGCGCGCGGGGTCGGCCAGCGGGTGCGAACGGGCCGCCTCCACCGCCCGCACCCCGTCCGTGAACACCCGGCGGAAGTAGTAGTTCTCGGGGGCGTCGATGCCCCTGGTCATGAAACCGGGGTAGGCGGGGCCCCCGCCCACCGGGTCCGGGGTGCCGCCACCGCCGCCCCAGGCGCTGCCCTGGCCGCGGGTGTCCATCACGAAGTGCGCCCGGCCCGTCGACGCCCACAGCAGGTGCTCGTGCGGCAGTCCGCGCCCGCCGCCGTACCCGATGAACTCCACGATCACCGGAATGGGCGCGGAGACCTCGGCGGGGATCGTGAACCAGCCCTTCACCGAGTGGCCGCCGAACCCGGCGAACGTCACGTCGTACACCTTCACCGTGGACAGACCCGTGTCGACGAACTCGAAGCGGGCGTCCAGGTCGTACGACCGGGCCTCGTCGAGCGTCTTGGACCAGAACGTGTCGAAGTCCGCGGGCGCGGTCGACGCGCTGCGGTACTCCCGGAGTTCGTCGAGGGGAAGGTCGAACAGGGCCATGGGGGACCGCCTTTTGTGAAGAGTGAGTGCGGATGATCACACCGTACGTGCGTGGCAGGACGCCTCGCCAGATCATTACCGTCGGTAGCACCTGGGTGACGCCGGCGGGTGCGGCGTCACGAGGCGGCGTGATGGGTCAGGCCTTGCGGTGTGTCCACTGCGGCTCGGTCCGGGCCCAGTCCCGTTCCCACTCGGCCATCCTGCGTCGGGCGGCGGCGCCGCGGACCGCGGAGTGACCGAGGAGTACGACGGCGGCCGCGCCGCCCGCGGCGCATCCGCCGATGGCCAGGGTGTGCTGCCAGACCGTGGTCTCGTCCGCCGGCGGGGGGACGCTCCGGCCGTGGGAGTCGAACCACACCTTGACCGTCTCCCCGCGGTGTGTGCCCGCCGGGACGGCGGCGGTCGCCGTCCGGGGCCCGCTCCCGGGCTCGGTCCAGCGCACGCTCACCCGGTACGTGTGCTCCCGGCCGCTCACCGACGGCAGCGCGTCGGGAGTCCTGCCGATGACTTTCGCGCGTACCTGATGACGTTCGGCACGCTGTGCCACGGCGACCGCGCGCGCCGTGTCATGGGCCCACCAGCCCGCGACCGCTCCGGCCAGCGGCGCGCCCAGGAAGAGCAGCACCGCGACGGCCAGAACCGTCCAGGCCTCCACCATGTCCGACCGGCGCCGCAACGGATTGCGCCGCCAGCGCCAGCCGCGCGCCCGGGTTCGCATGTCGACCTCCGCACCGCGCACACCTGCGAGTGCCCACACGGATCCAGTATCCCTCCATCGGCAAGGAGCGGCCCGCCCACGGACCGCCGGTTCCCAGTGCCCAGCGGGGACCCGGCGAAACGGCCGGGCGGGGCGGAGGGAGGGGAACCGGCCGGGAGGCGTCCACCCCCGCGTCCGTCAGCCGAAGCGTTCGATCCGGATGCGGTCCACGGGCTGACCGGCCGCGACAAGGAGCCGTGAGGCGTGTTCGGCGAAGGCGTTGGATCCGCAAACATAGGCCTCCCACCCACCAGGAGGCTGCTCAGCCAGGAGGGGCGCCACATGTGCGGCCGACATACGTCCCACCGGCACACCCGGCGGCGCGCTCCGCGTGAACACCGGCGTCGTCTCCGTTCCCAGCTCCCGCGCGTAGATGAGGTCCTCGGGGCTGCGGGCCGACACCAGCATCCGCAACGGCACGGACAGGCCGCGCGAGCGGTGATGCCGCACCATCGACATCAGCGGTACGACCCCGGAGCCGGCGCCGATCAACAGCGCGGGCCGGTCCCCGGGCCAGGCGAAGAAGCCGCTCAGCGGGCCGCGCAGCTCGACCTCGTCGCCGGGCTCGGCCACCGAGTGGAACCAGCCGGAGACCTCGCCGTCCTCGACATGGTCGAGGGTCAGCTCGATGTGCCCGGAGTCCTCGGGCGGGGACGCGATCGAATAGTGCCGCTGGGCCACATAGCCGTCCTCGGCGGTCAGCCGCAGCATCAGGTGCTGGCCCGGCAGATGCCCCGCCCAGGCGGGCACGGCGAAGCGGAACGTGGCCGCCTGCGGGGTCTCGCGTCGGATCTCGGTGAGCGTGGCGGTCTGCCACACCGCTGCGGTCTGCTCGCTCACGGCGATCCGCCCAGGCACCGCGAAGCGGCTCGGCGGCACGAAGGCGGACGAAGCGTGGGAGGCGGGGGAGGTGGGGGAGGTGGTCGTCTCAGTCACCGGAGTACCGCTGCTCCTCCCACGGGTTGCCGCGCGCGTGGTAGCCGTTCTGTTCCCAGAAGCCCGGCTCGTCGTGGTCGAGGAGACGCAGGCCCGCGATCCACTTGGCGCTCTTCCAGAAGTAGAGGTGCGGCACCAACAGCCGGGCCGGCCCGCCGTGTTCGGAGGGCAGCGGCTTCCCGTCGTACTCCCAGGCGAGCCAGGCCCGCCCACCGGTGAGGTCGGCGAGCGGGAGGCTCGTGGTGTAGCCGGTGTGGGAGTAGGCGACGGCATGTGTGGCGGACCCATGGGGCCCCACCACAGCCAGGAACGCGTCCAACGACACGCCCCCGAACCGGACGCCGAACTTCGACCAGCCCGTCACACAGTGGATGTCACCCTCGTAGGCGGAGACCGGCAGCGCGTGTGCCTCGTCCCAGTCCCAGGTACGCGGTCGCTCCACCAGCCCGTCGACGCGGAAGGTCCAGTCGCACGGCGCCAGCTCGGGTGTGACCTCGGCGGACAGGACGGGCCAGTCGTCGCCCGCGTCGTACTGGCCGGGCGGCAGTCCCGGATTGTCGACGCGGGCGCGTCCGGTGAAGCCTCGGGTGACGTTCATACGGTTCCAGCGGGACAGAAGTTATTGCTGACGCGTTCAACCGTACGTGCCCGCCGGACCTGCCCCGGCCACCGCCCGCCCCGGGATCGTGACGGCCCTGTGAACTCTCCGGCGCCCCGGGAATAGCGCGGTGTCGATCTCCCTTGCCGACTGTTGCAGCGCCCGGTGGCCCGTACGAGCGTCCGGTGGCTGGTACGACACCATGGTCCCGGCGACAGCGAAGGAGAGTGGGAGCAGTGCCCAAGGCGTACGTGTTCACGCGGTACGGCGGCCCGGAGGTCGAGGCTTTCGCCGAGGTGGAGCGGCCCGTCCCCGGCCCCGGCCAGATCCTGGTCGCGGTGCGTGCCGCGGGCGTGAACCCGGTCGACTGGAAGCAGCGCACCGGCTACCGCCGCCCCGGTGAGAGCGGCGAGCGGGAGTTCCCGGCCGTGTTCGGCAACGAGGTCGCCGGGCTCGTCGAGGCGATCGGCGACGGCGTCGCCCAGTTCGCGGTCGGCGACGAGGTCTTCGGCAACACGGTGGCCGGAGGGTACGCCGAGTACGCCCTGCTGCCCGCCGGGGTCTGCGCCCACAAGCCGGCCCAGCTGTCCTTCGCCCGCGCGGCGACCCTGCCCGTCGCCGCCGCGACGGCCTACGACGGCGTCCACCAGCTCGACCTGCCCGCCGGGGCGACTCTGCTGGTCACCGGTGCGGGCGGCGGGGTCGGCGCGGCGGCCGTCCAGATCGCCCGCGCCGTCGGACTGAGCGTCGTCGGCGTCGCGAGCGAGGGCAAGAAGGACTTCGTCGAGGCGCTCGGAGCCGTGCACGTGCCGTCCGGCCCGGGCTGGGCCGAGCGGGTGCGGGCGGCGGCGCCCGACGGTGTCGACGCGGTCTACGACCTCGTGGGCGGCGAGGTGCTGGCCGACGCGGCCCGGCTGATCACCGACCCGGCCCGGCTGATCACGGCCGGAGCCCAGGCCGAGGAGGCGCAGCGGTACGGCGGCGCCCGCGTGGCCCGGAAACGCAACGCGGCCGTCCTGGAGGCGGTGGCCCAGCTCGTGGTGAACGGCGAGCTCGACCCGCACGTCACCCGGACCTTCCCCCTCGACCGGGCCGGCGAGGCCCTGCGCACGGTCGAGGACGGCCACGCCCGCGGCAAGGTCGTCATCGAGGTCGCCCGATGAGCACGGACACCACCCCGCACGTCCTCGACAGCCCCGCACACGCCGCGCTGACCGGCCCGCACGCCCACTTCGCCGAGCGGCGGGGCCGGGTGGTGCGCTATCCCGTCGACGTCACGCCGTGGCTGGCCCTTCCCGACGACCCGGACCCCGACGACTGGGCGGACGCCGCGACACTCGTGGGTCCCGGCAACGACGTCCCGCTGCTCGGATTCCAGGGACGGATCCCCGACGGCTGGGAGGTCACGTTCCAGGTCGAGGGCGTGCAGTTCGTCGACGACGGACTGGCCGCGGCCCCGGACCCGGAGGCGGTGCTGCTCGGACCGGCCGACGTGCCCGAGATGCTCGACCTGGTCGCCCGCACCCAGCCCGGCCCCTTCCTGCCGCGCACCATAGAACTCGGCACCTACCTGGGCATACGGCGAGAGGGCGCCCTCGTCGCCATGGCGGGGGAACGGCTGCACCCTCCCGGCTGGACCGAGATCAGCGCCGTCTGCACCGACCCCGCGGCCCGCGGCGAGGGCTTGGCGACCCGGCTGATCCTGGCTGTCGCCCACGGCATCCGGGAGCGCGGTGAGACCCCGTTCCTGCACACCGGCGCCGGCAACACCAACGCCATCCGGCTCTACGAGTCACTGGGCTTCCGGCTGCGCCGCACCACGGCGTTCGGGGCGGCCAGGGCGCCGCAACGGCTGCCGGACCGACCCGCGGCCGTGCCGGTGGCGTAGCGCGACGGGCCGGGTCCCGGGGCCGGGGCGTTCAGTCGCCTTCGGTCCCCGTGCCGGGCCACGCGTTGTAGCGGACCAGGCAGGCGGCGAACCGTTCGAGGTCGTCCCGTGTCCAGTCCGCGAGCCGCTCCCGGACGGCGGCCCGCCGGCTGACGGTGACCTCGGCGAGGATGCCCCGGCCCGCCTCCGTCAGATGCAGGAGCTGTACGCGGTGGTCCTCCGGGTCCCGGCGTCGCTCGACGAGCCCGGCACGCTGCAGGGCGGTCACCTGGCGGCTGACGGTGGACTTGTCCAGCGCGTAGTGGGCGGCCAGATCGGTGGCACGGCAGCCGCCGCTCTCCTCCAGGTGCCCGAGCAGGGTGTACGACACCAGGGACAGCTGGGGATGCATGCGCCCGGCGGATGCCCGGGCCCGGCGGGCGAACGCGGTCATCTCGCGCTGGATGGTCTCCACCGCCGCCTCGGTTCCGTTCACGGCACCTCCCTCACCCGTGAGTACTGGTTGTATAGTACAACTTGATCGGGTGCGCGCCGGGCGGGGCGGGCCGTTGGGGTAGTGTGACCGTTCGGTCGGGGGTGGTCCCGGCCAACCGCGTCGAGGAGGTGAGACCCATTACCGCTGTGTCAGCTCGGGTGCTCTCCCCTCGAAACGGCGCGGATCACCGCCGTTAGGTGACCGCGGGAGCACCTCACGGCTCCCGAAAGGCTTTCGGCTTCCATGCCTCCTCTGTCTCCGCTCACCCCGCCCTCCTCCTCCCCGTCGTCCCGTGCCCGGGTCGTCGCCGCACTGCGTGCCGCCGGTTGTGTCTTCGCCGAGGACGAGGCGGAGCTGATCCTGGCCGCCGCCGACACCCCGGACGAACTGGCGGATCTCGTGGACCGCCGGGTCGCCGGCCTGCCCCTCGAACAGGTGCTGGGATGGGCCGAGTTCCGCGGACTGCGCGTCGCGGTGGAACCCGGCGTCTTCGTACCGCGTCGTCGAACCGAGTTCCTCGTCGAGCGGGCCCTCGCCCACGTCCCGGACGCGTCCGTCGTCGTGGACCTGTGCTGCGGCTCGGGCGCGGTCGGCGCCGCGCTGGCCGCCGGACTCGGCCCCGTGGAACTGCACGCGGCCGACCTCGACCCGGCGGCGGTGCGCTGTGCCCGCCGCAATGTCCGCGCGGCCGGCGGCCGGGTCCACACCGGCGACCTGTTCGAGGCGCTGCCCGGCGACCTGCGCGGCCGGGTCGACATCCTCGCGGCCAATGTGCCGTACGTCCCCACCGGCGAGGTCGGGCTGCTGCCCGCCGAGGCACGCGAACACGAGTCGCTGCTCGCCCTCGACGGTGGCGCGGACGGCCTCGACGTCCTGCGCCGGGTCGCGGCACAGGCATCCGGGTGGCTCGCGCCGGGCGGCTGCCTCCTGATCGAGACCAGTGAACGCCAGGCCCCGTCCGCCGTCGAGGCGTTCGAACGCGGCGGCCTCACGGCCAGGCTGGCCGTGTCGGAGGAGTGGTTCGCCCACGTCGTGATCGGAACGACGTCCTGAGAATCGCCGTGGATGACGGGCGGGCCCCTGCGGGTTCGTAGGACGAGCGGGACCTGGCCGGCAGCCCTACGACGACGGGGACGTCAAGCGCGTGCGACGAGGGCGGCCGTCAGGTTCCCGCACCGTTCCCCGAGGGGCTCGGTGTGCGCCCCTCCCGGAAGTCGTGGCCGGGCAGCCTGTCGAGCCAGCCACCGGGGCCCTTGTCCCCCCGGTCGCCGGACAGGGCGTACCGCGCGGTCCTGGTGCCGTCGTCGTCGCGGGTACCGACCAGATACGCCGTGTCGCCCTTCGTCAGGGTGTCGGAGCCGGAGCCACGTCCGGGAAAGACCTTCACGTCGGCGCCCACGGTCCACGTCCACGCGGCTCCGTCCTCGCTCCTGACCGTGACCTGGTCGCCGTCCGCCTTCTCGACGGTGCCCCGCTGCCAGACGCGGACCACCCACTTGCCCGAGTCGCGGTCCTTCACGGTCGCCTCGCCGTGCACCCAGTCGCCGCCGAGTCCGAACCGCGGGCCGTGACCGTGCCGGTCGCCGGGCCCCTCGGGTGAGGGCGACGCGGACGGGGACGCGGTGGCCGCGGGAGGAGCCCCGCTGTCCGAGTCGCCCGAGGTGGCGGCGTACGCGACCGTCCCGCCCAGAGCGAGGACGGCGACCGCGGTGGCCGCCGTGACCCGGGTGGACCGTCGCTGCCACAGTCCGCGCCATCCCGCGTCCCGAGGGCGTTGGGGTTCCGCTCCGCCGGGGCCCGCGAGAACCTCCCAGTCCGGGCCCGCCCCGGAGGGCCGGTCGGGACGCTCGCCGCCCGCGGTGTGTTCCTGGTCCGGATCGTGCGTCACGGTTCACTCCCCTCGGCCACGGTGACGCCGTCCGCGCCACCACGCCTTGCTGTGATTGTCGGACGCGGCCGGTAAGAAACGGGTAATCCGTTCCTGTGGAACGGGGGCTTCCGCCCCACCCGCCCCACCCGCCCCATCCGACCCGGCGAGTGTCTCAGTCCTCCGCCTGCACCCGCGCGATGAGCAGTGCCACGTCGTCGGAGTTGTCCGGCTGGTGCAGGGTGCGCAGCAGCAGGTCGCAGACCTCCTCCAGGGGACGGTGGGGGCCTTCCAGGAGGGCCAGCAGCGCGTTGAGGCGTTCGTCGAGCGGGTGCTGCCGGGTCTCGACGAGACCGTCGGTGTAGAGCACCAGCCGGTCGCCGGGCTCGAGATCGACGGTGGTCGTCGAGAAGGCGACGCCGCCCACGCCGAGCGGCGCGCCGGTGGGCAGGTCCAGCAGCTCCGGCGGACGGCCCGCGCGCAGCCGGGCCGGTGGCAGATGCCCGGCGTTGGCGATCCGGCACTGCCGCAGCTGCGGATCGTGGACGGCGTACACACAGGTGGCGATGGAGCTGTCCAGGCTCTCGGTGATCCGGTCCAGGTGTTCCAGCAGCCGGGCGGGATCGAGGTCGAGGGAGGCCAGGGTGTTCGTGGCGGTACGCAGCCGGCCCATGGTCGCGGCGGCGTTGATGCCGCTGCCCATCACGTCGCCCACGACGAGCGCCGTCTTGCCGCCGTCCAGCGGGATCACGTCGAACCAGTCGCCGCCGACCTCGGCGGTCGAACCCGCCGGCTGATAGCGGGAGGCGACCTCCAGACCGCCGGTGACCGGCGGGTGACTGGGCAGCAGGCTGCGCTGCAGGGTGAGGGCGGTGTCGCGGGCGTTCTGGTACCACCGAGCGTTGTCGATCTGCACGGCCGCGCGGGACGCCAGCTCCCGGGCCAGCACCAGATCGTCCTCGCCGAACGGCAGTGGGTTGCGGGTGCGCTTGAGATCGAGGGAGCCGAGCACTTCGCCGCGGGCGATCAACGGCACGACCAGGTAGGAGTGGACGCCCGCCCGGGCCAGTGACTCGGCCGCCTCCGGGGTGCGGGCGATACGCGGCAGGACCTCGGCGCCGACCTGCGGCACCAGGATCGGCGCGCCGGTGCGCACACACTCGGTGACCAGACGGTCCGGAGCGTATCGGGTGACTCGTCCCGGCGGGTCGGCGGCGGCGAGGGCGTCCGGGGCGCGGTCCGCCTCGACGGCCAGGGTGCGGATCGTGGCCGGCTCGTCAGGGCCGAGGGTGCTGGGCCTGCCCTGGACGACCGCTTCCAGCAGGTCCACCGCGGCGATGTCGGCGAGTTCCGGCACGGCCACGTCGGCCAGCTCCCGCGAGGTGCGCTCCAGGTCCAACGTGGTGCCGATCCGGGCGGATGCGTCGGCGACGAGGGCCAGGCGTCGCCGGGCGGCCTCCGTCTCGACGGCCGCCCGGTGCTGTTCGGTGACGTCGACGACCGAGACGGCCACCCCCAGCACATGGGCCAGCGAGTCCTCCAGCCGGTACAGGGAGATCGTCCAGGCGTGTTCCTGGTCCGGGTCGGCCGGCGTGAGGCCGGACACCTGCTGGTCGACGGCCGGCCGCCCCGTCTCCAGTACCCGCAGGGCGGCCGACTCCAGGGCGTCGACGTCGACCTGCGGCAGCACCTGGCGCATCGTGCGCCCGATCTGTTCCTCGGCGGGCAGCCCGTTGATCCGTTCCAGCGCGGGGTTGACGGAGACGTACCGCAGATCGGTGTCCAGGACGGCCAGCCCGATCGGGGACTGCGAGACCATCCGGGCCGACAGCGCCACGTCCTGTTCGAGGCGCCGTACGGTCGACTGGTCGGCGGCGAGCCCCAGGGCGTAGACGTCTCCGTGGTCGTCAAGCAGCCGCATGTTGCGGAACTCCACGAGTCGCGTGCTGCCGTCCTTGCGCCGGACGGGGAAGGCGCCGGCCCAGCCCTGGCCGGTTTCCATCACGTCGGCGAACAGTTTGACGACCAGGTCGACGTGCTGCTCGTGCACCATGATCCGGGCCGCGTACTGGCCGAGCGCCTCCGGAGCGCGGTAGCCGAACAGCTCCTCGGCCTGCGGGCTCCACAGCACGATCCGTCCCTCGGTGTCCAACACCACCGAGGCCATGCCGAGCACGTCGAGCAGTCCGCTCGGCCGCACCGGGGGACGCACCGGCCCGTCGCCCTCCGGCGCGGGGATCCCGGCCCCTCCGGTCGCTCCCATGCCACGCACCGCCTTCGCCCGTCTCCGTGGCACACCGTTCCCCCCGTGCCGACTTCCCTGTTCTATCGCGTTCGACCGACACCGCGTCGCCGAAGTCGGCTTCTTCCACCATCCCTCAACACGGAGGACCGTCCGGTGGGCGACCGCGGAGGTGGCCAGGCCGACAGCCACTGTTCCCATATTGGTCTGTACATGACCATCTTATCGGGCCAGACTGTCCGCCGAACCCGCCCCACCCCCCACCGAGGAGTCGTCACCCATGCCCCTGCGCGCCCGGCGCCGCCGTCGCACGTTACTCGCCGCACTCGTCTCCCTGACCGCCGCGACCCTGCTGGCCTCCGCTCCGCCGGCCTCCGCCGCCGACACCTGGACCGAGGTGGGCTCCGACCGCGCCGACCCGCTGACCGAGAGTCAGGGCCTTGCCTCCGTCGAGGTTCCGGCCGGCGCCGCCAACCGGTACACGGGCATCGGCACCATCCCCCTCGCGCTGAGCAGCCGGGGCTGGAACCATGTGGGGGACCCCGACGCCTCGTACGACGGCCATTACATCGAGCCCTACCAGCGGGACTCCGGTACCACGAAGATGTTCCGGGTCCAGTCGCCCGGCGGAACCTGGTCCGAATACGTGCACACGCTCAGCTCCGGGGAGGCGCTGAACAACTCCTGGGCCGCGGTGGCTCCCGACGGCCAGTGGATGCTGTCGGGGGAGTGGGGCACCATGAACCGGCTGCTGGTCTTCCCCACGCCGGGCGTCAACCCGAGCACCTCGCCGTCGGCGAACCTCCCACAGGCATCGACCGTCCGTCTCGACCATGCCGTACGGGACGTGCAGGGCTGTGACTTCGTCAGCGCCACCCGGCTGTTGTGCTCCTCCGACGACCCGGAGGGCAGCCTGTTCGGCCTCACCAAGCCACTGCTCCAGATCGACCTCTCGGCCGCACCGAACGGCACGGCCGATGTCACCGGCCACGTCACCGCGCTGCGGCAACTCCCGCTGCGCAGCTCCTGCTCCGGCACGTTCGAGGCGGAGGGCATCGACTACGACCGCCGCACCGGCACCCTGCGCGTGATCGTCGTGTCACCGGGATTCTGTGTGCTGACGGACAGCAAGACATACCGGCTCACCCGGAGTTGAGCTCTGTCACGCGGTCGGCGGCCGGCCTCCGAAATGAGTGCCGGCACCGATGGCGGCGGGAGCGGGGCGGATGCGACGGTGGCCAGGACCGCCGAGAACGCGGATCCCTGAGGAGCCCTTCAGGACCGGCGATCGACGGCGCCCGCCCGCACCCGGACGAAGGAGAATCCGCATCCACCCCCGTGAAGCGCAGTCCGCCACGCCGCCGACGGGACGGAAGGCGGTGATCTGACCGTGGGACACGCCGACACCCTGCTCGCCATGGGCGGCGCGTTCCTCGCCGCCGCGTTCCTCGCCCGCCTCGGCGGCAAGATCGGGTTGCCGACCATCCCGCTGTTCATGCTCGCCGGCATCCTGCTCGGCCCGCACACCCCGGGCCTGGTGCTGGTGGAGGACGCCCACGACTTCGAGATGCTCTCCGCGCTCGGGCTGGTGCTGCTGCTGTTCTACCTCGGCCTGGAGTTCCACCTCGACGACCTGCGCAGCGGAGGCCGGCGACTGCTGGCGGCGGGCGGGATCTATCTCCTGCTGAACGTCGGCGCGGGCCTCGGCTTCGGGTTCGTGCTGGGCTGGGGCGTGCGGGAGGCGTTGGTGCTCGCCGGTGTCCTCGGTATCTCCTCCTCCGCGATCGTCACCAAGATCCTCATCGACCTGGGCCGCATCGGCCGCCCGGAGACCCGGCTGATCCTGGGCGTGATCGTGGTGGAGGACATCTTCCTGGCCTTGTACCTCGCAGCCCTGCAGCCCGTCATCGGCGGCGCCCAAGGAGTCGGGGAGGTGGCCCTGCAGGCGGGCAAGGCGTTCGCGTTCCTGCTGGCGCTGGCCGCCGCCGCCCGCTACGGCACCCGTCTGGTCGGACGCCTGATCCAGGTCCGCGACGACGAGCTGCTCGTCATCAGCTTCCTCGGCGCCGCGGTCCTGATCGCCGGCGTCTCCGAGGTCCTCGGGGTCGCCGACGCGATCGGAGCCTTCATGGTGGGCCTGATCCTGGCCGGCACCCCCTCCGGGCCGCGGATCCGCGCCCTGGTGCATCCCCTGCGTGACGCCTTCGCCGCCATCTTCTTCTTCGCCTTCGGGTTGTCCATCGACCCCGGCGTCATCGCCTCCGTCGCCGGACCCGTCGCCGCCGCTGCCGCGCTGACCCTCGTCATGAACGTGGTCGCCGGGCTGCTCGTCGCCCGCCTCTACGGCTACGGTGCTGAGCCCGCCGCGGACATCGCCACGACCCTCGTGGCACGCGGGGAGTTCGCGCTGATCCTGGCCGCGATGGCGGCGGGTGCAGGGCTCGACGAACGCCTCGGCCCCTTCATCGCCGGATACGTCCTCGTCCTCGCCGTCCTCGGCCCCGTGGCCGCCGGACGCGCGCACCTGCTCGTCCGGGCGCTGCACCGCGCACGGGCCCCACACCCCGCGGTTCCGGTCGCTCAGGTGCGTGAACCGGTGCCAACCGGCGAGCGGGTCCCCTGAGACCGGGGAGGTCCTGACCACCCTGGCGTCGACGGCACCATGGCCGCCCGCGGCGGGGTGGGCGAGGAGGCCGGTCCGCCCGGCGGCCTCCTCGCCCGGTCGGCGGGTGCGGTGGCCGGACGTGGGGCTACTCGGTGTCCGTGCCGTTCCAGTCGTAGGGGCCGCCGCCGCGCCACTCGATCAGCGCGGGGTCGTCGACGGCCGTGTCCTGTGCGGGCAGGCCTGCCCCGTGCAGGAACTCCAGCACGTCGAAAAGGCTGTACGCGACGCCTGCGCGCTCGCCGCGCACGGTCACCTGCCGCCCTCCGTCCGGCGAAGGCGCGAGCACGATCACGGGCGGGTCCTCGTCCATGACACCACCATGCGCCGAGGCGGGCCGTCACGCAGCTCTGCGGACGCCGAACCGGTACAGCGGGGGCAGATGTCCGGGGATGGGGCCGGTGGGACCGCACCGGATCCCGCAGTCCGCGGTGCTTGCCGGTAGTGCTCCGCCACGGCTGGTGGTTGTCTGGGGGTGGGGCGTCACGTGGAGCGTCCGTGCGCCGCGCCGCCGCCGTGAGAGGAGCGATCACGATGGACGGTCACCGACCGCATCCGGAATCGGTCTCGGTGGAGATCAGCGGGTGCAGCAAGCACGACGCCCGGATCGTGTTCGACGCCCTGTGCGGGTGCTTCGCGTCCGACCGGTGCGCCGAGGACGTGCCCGAGGACCACTCGGAGACCCGGCCGACGGTGTGGCTGGGCACCTTCGACGTCACCGAGGCACACGAGGGCGTCGCCCCCGGCCGACTCTCCTCCTCCGTCGAGGCCGACCTCCAGGGCGGGTACTGGGCGGTCGACCGCTTCCGCACCACCCTGGGATCCCTGTTCTCCGTGCACGACCTGGCCACGGCCTCCGGAGACCAGGAGAAGGAACTGCACGTGCGGCTCGAGAGCAGGTAGCCGGCGCCGAGCGGGCCGTCACCCAGGTGTCGTGACGTGGCCCGTATCACCCCCTCCCGCTTATGCAACTAGTTGCAAAAAGAGCGCGCGGTCCTCTACAACAAGAGGGCACCACAACGCCGCGCACGGAGGGGCCCGATGACCCGTTACCCGCACCTGCTCACCCCGCTCGACCTGGGCTTCACCACGCTGCCCAACCGTGTCCTCATGGGCTCGATGCACGTCGGCCTGGAGGAGGCCGAGCGGGGCTTCGAGCGCATGGCGGCGTTCTACGCGGCCCGGGCACGCGGGGGAGTGGGCCTGATCGTCACCGGCGGCATCGCGCCCAACGAGGAGGGGCGGCCGTACGAGGGCGGCGCCAAGCTCACCACGGACGCGGAGGCCGAGCAGCACGCCGTGATCACGGACGCCGTGCACCGCGAGGGCGGCCGGATCGCGATGCAGATCCTGCACTTCGGCCGGTACGCCTACCACAAGGACCTCGTCGCCCCGAGCCCGCTCCAGGCCCCGATCAGCCCCTTCCCGCCCCGCGAGCTCACCGACGCCGACGTCGAGCGGACCATCGACGACTACGCCCGCGCCGCTCGTCTCGCCCGGCAGGCCGGCTACGACGGCGTCGAGATCATGGGCTCCGAGGGCTACCTGATCAACGAGTTCATCGCCGCGCAGACCAACCAGCGCACCGACCGATGGGGCGGCTCCTACGAGAACCGCATGCGTTTCCCCGTCGAGATCGTCCGCCGGGTCCGCGAGGCGGTCGGCGAGGACTTCATCATCGTCTACCGGCTGTCGATGCTCGACCTGGTACCCGGCGGATCCTCCTTCGACGAGGTCATCACCCTCGCCAAGGCCGTCGAGGCGGTCGGCGCGACCATCATCAACACCGGCATCGGCTGGCACGAGGCCCGTATCCCCACCATCGCGACCTCGGTGCCGCGCGGTGCGTACGCCTGGGTGACCAAGAAGGTCATGGGCGCCGTCTCGATCCCGCTCGTCACGACCAACCGCATCAACACCCCTGAAGTCGCCGAGGAGTTGCTGGCCGACGGCTGCGCGGACATGGTGTCCATGGCCCGCCCGATGCTCGCCGACCCCGACTTCGTCGCCAAGGCCGCGGCCGGCCGGCCCGAGGCCATCAACACCTGCATCGGCTGCAACCAGGCCTGCCTCGACCACACCTTCAACCTCCAGATCACCTCCTGCCTGGTCAACCCGCGCGCCTGCCACGAAACCGAGCTGGTCCTGTCACCGACCAGGCTGCGCAAGCGCGTTGCCGTCGTCGGGGCCGGTCCCGCCGGGCTCGCCTGCGCGGTCAGCGCCGCGGAGCGCGGCCACGAGGTCACCCTCTACGACGCGGCGGGCGAGATCGGCGGTCAGCTCAACGTGGCCCGCAGGGTCCCCGGCAAGCAGGAGTTCGACGAGACGATCCGCTACTTCCGCACCCAACTCGAAGAACACGGCGTGGACGTGCGGTTGAACACCCGCGTCACCGCCGACCAGGTCGCCGGGTACGACGAGGTCGTCGTCGCCACCGGCGTCACCCCGCGCACCCCCGACATCCCCGGCGTCGACCACCCCAGCGTCGTCGGATACCTCGACGTGCTGCGTGACCGGGTGCCCGTCGGCGCCCGCGTCGCCGTCCTCGGCGCGGGCGGCATCGGCTTCGACGTCGCCGAGTACCTGACCGACGGCGGCGACAAGGCGAGCGAGAACCCCCGGACGTACTTCCGTCAGTGGGGCGTGGACATGGACTACCGCACGCCCGGCGGACTCACCGCCCCCGAGCGGCCCGCCCCGCCGCGCACCGTGCACCTGCTCCAGCGCAAGACCGCCAAGGTCGGCGCGGGCCTCGGCAAGACCACCGGCTGGATCCACCGCACCGAGCTCAAACACCGCGGCGTGACCATGGTCCCGGGGGTGCGCTACGACCGTATCGACGACGCCGGACTGCATGTCACCGTCGGCGACGCGAGCACGGTCCTGGAGGTCGACACCGTCGTCCTGTGCACGGGACAGGAGCCGCGCCGCGACCTGTACGACGCGTTGGTCGCCGCGGGTGTCGACGCCCACCTCATCGGCGGCGCCGACGTGGCCGCCGAACTGGACGCCAAGCGCGCGATCAAGCAGGGTACAGAGCTGGCGGCGACGTTGTAGGGCCGTGCGGCGCCGTCCCTAGGATGACCCCATGTCACTCCCGCACGCGATCCTCGTCGCCCTGCTCGAGAAGCCGTCGTCCGGTCTCGAGCTGACCCGCCGGTTCGACCGGTCGATCGGTTACTTCTGGTCGGCGACGCACCAGCAGATCTATCGCGAGCTGAGAAGACTGGAGGCCGAGGGGCATATCCGCACCCTCCCCGCCGAGCAGCCGGCCCGCGGGCAGAAGAAGAGCTACGAGGTCCTGCCCGCGGGCCGCGCGGAACTGGCCCGGTGGAGCGCCGCCGCCCAGGACCCGAAGCCGCTGCGGGACGTGCTGCTGTTGCGGCTGCGGGCGGCGGCGGTGGTGGGCACCGCCGGTATCGAGGCCGACTTGCGCCGCCATCTCGACCTGCACCGGCGGCAGTTGACCGAGTACGAGGAGATCGAGCAGCGTGACTTCCCGCCCGGCAAGGACACTCCGCAGGACCGGTTGAGGCACCTCGTGCTACGGGCAGGCATCGACCTCGAGACGTTCTGGACGCAGTGGCTCACCCATGCCCTGGAGGAGTTCGCCGACCTGCCCGCCGATCAGAGCCGGTAGGGCTTCGAACGTCGGCGCAGGAACCAGACCGTGGCCACCGCGCCCGTCGCCACCAGGCCCCCGCCGACCGCCAGGGTGAGGGTGCCGTAGTCCTTCGCGGCGCCGCCCAGCCCGCCCATGACACCGCGCGAGGGCGACGCCGTGGGGGAGGCGGTGGGTGTGGGGGCCGCGGAGACGATGACGGCCTGGCTGCCCGCCTGCGCCCCGTCCCGGTTGCAGATCACGATCACCGTGTACGTGCCCGGACTCACGTTGGACCACAGGGCCGACTGGAGGGCGTTGGTACCGGACAGTTCGGCCTGCCGGCCCTGCGCGAAGGTGGTCTGACTGCTGGTGAGCAGGGACGCCCTGCCGAAGCCGTTGTTGTTGCTGGTGCACGCGCTGGTCGTGACCGACACCGTGGCTCCGCTGGTGCTCACGGAGATCCCCGAGACGGCGGCGGCCGGCCCCGCGGCCAGGGTGAGCGGAAGCACGGTGGCGGCCGCGCCGGTCAGGCAGGAGCGGAGGAGTTGCCGAGTGGTCTGCATGGGTCTGCCCTCCGGCGGCACGGTGGCGGACATCCCTTGCGCCGCCGGGGGTCGGGGAACGCCGTGCTGCCTCAGGGAGAGCCAATGCGCTCACGGCCCCCCTCGCACCCGCACCGCCGCCGCTCAGGTGACGCGTTCCCACGACCGGCCGAGCCTGCCACCCCGATCGGCCACGTCCCGACCGCGGGCACCCGGTCGGCAGCCGGTCCGGCGTCAGGCAACCGCCGGACCCGCGGTGGTCCGGCGCCCTCAGACCGCCGACCAGCCGTCGTCGACCGGCAGGACCACGCCGTTGATGTTGCCGGCCGCGTCGGAGGCGAGGAACACGATGGCGGCGGCCTGCTCCTCGGGCTGGGCCAGTCGGCCCATGTTGACGAAGTGCGGCTGGATGGCCGCGGGCCCGTGCGCGCCCGCCTCCACGTCCACGGCGATGGCGGTCGCCGTGCCGCCCGGGGCGATGGCGTTCGCCCGGATGCCCTGCCCGCGGTACATCACCGCGAGGTTCTTCGTCAGTCCCACGATGCCGTGCTTCGAGGCCGTGTACGCGGCGCCCGCCGCGCTGCCCCGCAGACCCGCCTCGGACGCGGTGTTCACGATGACGCCCTTGCCGACCGCCAGCATGTGCGGCAACACCGCCCGCGTGAGCAGGAACGGCGCGGTGAGGTTGACCCGGATCACCCGTTCCCACTCCGAGTCGCTCACGTCCACCAGTGCCGACATGCGGTCCATGATCCCGGCGTTGTTCACCAGGACGTCCACCCCGCCCAAACGCTCCGTCGCGGTCTCGGCCACCCGATCGACGACCGCCTGCTCGCTGAGGTCGCCGGTCACGGCCACCGCGGTCCCGCCCGCCCGCTCGATCTCCTTGACCACCGCCTGGGCGCCCGCCTCGTTGAGATCGGCCACCAGGACCCGGTCACCCAGCGCGGCGAAGGCCAGTGCCGTGGCACGCCCGATGCCCGACCCCGCTCCGGTGACGATGACACTGCGCCCGCCCGTACCGTCCTCCACGAGGTGTCCGTCGACCATGAGGTGCTCCCTCCGTATGTCCTCGGACGCGGTGCCCGGGGCGGTCCCACCCTAAGACTTAATGTCTTCCAGTGACATAAACTCGTGCGGGAGAATTCCGGAGGCGTGATCACCACCAGCCGGAGGAACCCATGACCGCACCTCGCGGACGCGCGGGACGACCACCCCTCACCGAGGAACGCAAGGCCGAGACCAGGCTGCGGATCGCCCGGGCGGCGGTGGACCTGTTCGTCGCCCAGGGCGTCGTGGCGACCACCGGCGAACAGATCGGACATGCGGTCGGGGTCTCCGCGCGGACCGTGTGGCGGTACTTCCCGAGCAAGGAGAGCTGCGTACGACCACTGCTCTCGGCCGGCATCGACCTGGTCGCCGCCCGACTGCGCGACTGGCTCCCCGGGCAGTCCCTGGAGCAGCTCTTCGAGGACGAGTTCACCGACACCCACGACATCCCCGGCGGTCCCGGCCGCGCCACTGTGGGAGCCCTGGTCCGGCTGACCCGCACCGAGCCGGGTCTGCGCGCCGTATGGCTCCAGGTGTACGACGAGGCCGAGCCGGCGTTCGCCCGAGCCGTGGCCGAGCGGGCCGGGCTGCCCGCCGACGACCTGCGGACGACGATCCGGGCGGCGATGTTCAACGCGGCCCTGCGCGCCGCCGTCGAGCACTACGCGTGGCGCACCGACACGACGGCCGGCCCGTCGACGGCGGACGCCGGGACGACCGACGCCGCGACGGCGGACGCCGAGCTGGTGGCGACCCTGCGCTCGGCCTTCACCGTCGCGGCGGAAGGGCTCAGGTAGGGGCGACGGGTCCGACCGTCCGGTACCCGTACCCGTACCCGTACCCGGCGAGGCGAGGCCTCCGGTGCGGGACGGGTACCGGTGGGGTCAGACTTTCCGGTACGTGTACGCCTCGGAGGCCGCCGCCTCCACCGCCGCGAGGTCCGCTCCGGCAGCCGCCGTGACCACGGCCGCCACCGCTCCCTCGACGAACGGGGCGTCCACCAGCCGGGTGCCGTCCGGGAGTTCGTCCCCTTCCGCGAGCAGGGCCTTCACCGTGAGCACCGCGCTGCCGAGGTCGGTCAGGACGGCCACTCCGGCGCCCCGGTCGACGGAGGCGGCCGCCGCGGCGATCAGCTCCGCGCTGGTCCCGAGGTCGCCGCCCTCGGTGCCGCCCGCCGGAGCGACGGGCACGTCCGTGCCGCCGCCGGCGAGACTCTTCGCCAACCGGGCCACCGACGCGGCGACCTCCGCGCTGTGCGAGACCAGCACGATCCCGACGGGTTTCGCGTCACTCACCGGCTGCCTCCGCCACCTCGACGAGTCCGGCGATCAGCAGCGCCACCGAGGTGGCGCCGGGGTCCTGATGCCCGATGCTGCGTTCCCCGAGGTAGCTCGCCCTGCCCTTGCGGGCCTGCAACGGGATGGTCGCCTCGGCGCCCGCCTCGGCGGCCGCCCGGGCCGCGGTGAAACCGTCGGGGAGCGCGTCGACGGCCGGTACCAGCGCGTCGACCATGGTCTTGTCGCCGGGTGCGGCACCACCGAGCGTCATCACCGCGTCCACCCCGGCGCGCAGCGCCTGGGCGAACTGTTCCTCGCTGACCTCGGCGGAGTCGCCGAGGGCCTTGCCGGTGCGGCGCAGCAGCGTCCCGTACAGCGGCCCGGACGCCCCGCCGACGGTCGAGATGAGCTGACGTCCGGCGAGCGTGAGCACCGCACCGGGGGTGTCGGGCGCCTCCTTCTCCAGCGTCGCGTTCACCGCGGTGAATCCGCGCCGCAGATTGATGCCGTGGTCGGCGTCACCGATGGGGGAGTCGAGGGCGGTGAGCCGTTCCGCCTCACGTTCGACGGTCGCGGCGGTCACCGTCATCCAACGGTGGAAGAAGTCGGCGTCGAGCACAGGATCTCCTTGCGTGGTCGGTACGTTGCGATCTTCTGCCCCGTCCGGTCAGATGCCCCAGCGCAGTCCCGGAGTCTTCACCGGAGCGTCCCAGAGCCTGAGCAGTTCCTCATCGACCTGACACAGGGTGACCGAGGCGCCGGACATGTCGAGCGAGGTGACGTAGTTGCCGACGAGGGTGCGGGCGACGGCGACGCCGCGCTCCGTGAGCACCCGCTGCACCTCGGCGTTGAAGCCGTACAGCTCGAGCAGTGGCGTCGCCCCCATGCCGTTGACCAGGACGAGGACGGGATTGCGCGGGTTCATGTCGTCCAGGATCGCGCCGACCGAGAAGTCGGCGATCTCCCGGGAGGTCATCATGGGCCGCCGCTCCCGGCCCGGCTCGCCGTGGATGCCGATGCCCAGCTCCAGTTCACCGGCCGGCAGGTCGAAGGTGGGGCTGCCCTTGGCGGGCGTGGTGCAGGCGCTGAGCGCGACACCGAAGGTACGCGCGTTCTCGTTCACCTGGCGGGCCACCGCCGCCACCTGCTCCAGTGGCTGCCCCTCCTCCGCGGCGGCCCCGGCGATCTTCTCCACGAACAGCGTCGCGCCCGTGCCGCGCCGCCCGGCGGTGTACAGACTGTCCGTCACCGCCACGTCGTCATTGACCAGCACCTTGGCGACCTGGATGCCCTCGTCCTCGGCGAGTTCCGCCGCCATGTCGAAGTTGAGCACGTCCCCCGTGTAGTTCTTCACGATGAACAGGACTCCGGCCCCGCTGTCCACGGCGGCCGCCGCCCGCGCCATCTGGTCCGGCACCGGGGAGGTGAACACCTCGCCCGGGCAGGCCGCCGAGAGCATCCCGGGCCCCACGAACCCGCCGTGCAGCGGCTCGTGCCCCGATCCGCCACCGGAGATCAGTGCGACCTTCCCGGCCACGGGAGCGTCCCGCCGTACGATCACCCGGTTCTCGATGTCCACGGTCAACTCGGGATGGGCCGCCGCCATACCACGCAGCGCGTCGGCGACCACGGTCTCGGGGACGTTGATGAGCATCTTCATGGGTACCTCCTGATGAAGCCCGGCAGATGAGTCTGTGCCCTGTGTTTCTACCGGTCAGTATGAGTGTTACCGGATGTTGAACGCCGCCTGGACGCGTGGTCCGGGCTGTACTTTCACGGCCCGCGCACGAAGGGCCGCGGGGAGCGTTCACCTGCGTCACCCGAGTTCCCAGGTGCTCCGGTCGGCCACGATCACGCTGCGGGAGGGGACGCGAGGAGAGGCCGACCGTGGCACCGACTACGGGCGCCGCGTTCGCGTAGGAGCCCGCCCTGGTGGAGGCCCTCCGCCGCCTCGCACGGCACCCGTGTGATCAGCGTACTGCCGGGTGCGAACGACAGCGCCCTGGAAGAACACCCTCGCGGCCGACGCTTTTGGAGAAACATCCAAGCTTTGGGTCGATGTCGTCCTGGGGGTTCAGTCGTCGCCGCCCCTGAGTCCATAGTGACGCATCGCGGAAAACAAATTCCGCATCCCAGAAGTCGCTAGGAGGGGTGCCCTGTGCCTCTGTCCGCACCGTCCGTTCCACGCCGTGTCGCGCGCATGCTGCGTACCTCACTGTTCCTGCAGGTTTTCTGCGCTCTCGGACTCGGAGTTCTCGTCGGCCGGTTGTGGCCCGACGTCGGAACGGCGGTCCAGCCGCTCGGCGACGGCTTCGTGCGGCTCATCAAGGCGGTGATCGCGCCTCTGGTGTTCTGCGTCGTCGTCACCGGCATAGCGAAGGCCGGGAACCTCAGGGCGTTCGGGCGGATCGGTCTGAAGGCCCTGATCTGGTTCGAGGTCGCGACCACCTTCGCGCTGGTCTTCGGGCTCCTCGCCGGAAACCTCTTCCGGCCGGGCGCCGGCATGAACGTCGATCCGTCCACGCTCGACACCTCGGCGGTCGCCGACCAGACCGGCGGGGGTTCGCTGCCCTCCACGAGCGAGTTCGTCCTCCACGCACTGCCCGAGAGCGCGGTCGGCGCGTTCGCGGAGAACTCCCTGCTCCAAGTCCTCGTCCTGGCCTGCCTGATGGGCGCGGCGCTGCTGCACCTCGGCCTCACGAGGGTCCCCGCGATCCTGCCGGCCGTCGAGCAGGTCCAGGACATCGTGTTCGCGATCGTCGGCTTCGTCATGCGACTGGCCCCGCTCGCCGTCTTCGGCGCCACCGCCCATCTGGTGGGGGAGTACGGCCTCGGAGTGATGTCGACGTACGGCAAGTTGATCGGGGTCTGCTACGCGGTCGCACTCGTCTTCCTGCTCCTGCTCGCCGTCGCACTGAAGTTGACGACCGGGCTGAGCCTGTGGAGGTTCGTCCGCTACACCCGCGAGGAGATGCTGCTCGCGCTCGGCACCGCCTCCAGCGAGACGGTCATGCCGCGCATGATGCAGAAACTGCGCAAGGCCGGCTGCCGCGACGACGCCGTGGGCCTCGTGCTGCCCACCGGCTACTCCTTCAACCTCGACGGCGCGTCGATCTACCTCTCCGTCGCCACACTCTTCATCGCGCAGGCGGTCGGGGTCGATCTCACTCTCGGCCAGCAGATCACCGTGGTGCTGATGCTCATGCTGACCAGTAAGGGAATGGCGGGCGTGCCCGGTTCGGCCTTCCTCGCGCTCTCGGCCACCGCCTCCGCCCTCGGTGTCATCCCGGCCGGAGCCGTCGCCCTGCTGCTCGGCGTGGACCGCATCATGGACTCGATGCGCGTGGCCACCAACCTCCTCGGCAACTGTGTCGCCGTCTTCGCCGTCTCCCGCTGGGAGGGCGCGCTGGACACCGTGCGGGCCAAGAAGGTCCTCGGCGGCGAGATCGCCGTCGTACTGGAGGAGGACGATCCCCGTGCGCAGAGCGGCGCCGGGCAGCCCGCCGCCACCGTGGAACAGGCCAAGGAAACCGGCTGACGCCGTCGACCGCACACCTCACCCGCGGTCACGGCCCGTCGAGGGGTGATCGCGGGTGACGCGGTCGGTCCGTGCTTCAGCGCAGCGTGGCCACGAACTTCCCCAGCCGGGCGATCCCCTCGCGGAGCTGGCCCGCCGACGCCGCGTAGGAGAGGCGGACGTGAGTCTCGGCGGTGTGCACGCCGAAGTCCCTGCCCGGGGTGAGGGCGACGTGCGCCTCCTGGAGCGCTCGTTCGCAGAAGTCCCAAGAGGTGAGCCCGGTGCGGGCCACGTCGAAATAGACGTAGAAGGCACCGTCCGGGGGGACCGGGACGGGCAGTCCGATGCGGGCCAGGCCGTCGAGGACGAGCGCCCGCCGCTCGGCGAACTCGACGCGGCGGGCCTCGCAGACCGCGAGCGACTCGGGGGTGAAGCAGGCCAGAGCGGCCTGCTGGGCGGGAGCGGACGCGCAGAGGAAGTAGTTCTGGGCCAGGCGCTCCATCGCCGGCACGAGCGCCTCGGGGACGACGCACCAGCCGAGCCGCCAACCGGTCATGCCGAAGTACTTCGAGAAGCTGTTGATGACGACGGCGTCGGGGTCCGACGACAGCGCGCTGCGCGGCAGCCCGCCCCGAGTGCCGTGGTCGCTGAGGTCGAGATAGATCTCGTCGACGATCCGCCACGCGCCGCGTTCGCGGGCGAACGCGCAGATCGCCGCCAGTTCGTCGGCCGGGACCGAGGTCCCCGTCGGGTTCGACGGGGTGGCGATCATGACGCCGCGGGTCCGGTCCGTCCAACTCGACCGCACCGACGCGGCGTCCAGTTGGAAGCGGGTGGCGGCGGTGGTGGGAACGAGCGTGACATCGGCGCCGAAGCTTTCGACGATCTGCCGGTTGCAGGGGTACGACGGGTCCGCGATGAGTACCTCGTCGCCGGTGTCGACGAGGGCAGCGGTGGCCAGTACCAGCGCGGCCGAGGCGCCGGCGGTCACCACGACCCGGGCGGGGTCGACGTCGACGCCGTGCTGATCCCCGTAGAACCGTGCGACGGCCTGCCGAAGGGCGGGCGTCCCGAGGGCCGCGGTGTAGGGCAGCGGCCGTCCGTCCATGGCTTCGCGCATCGCGTCCAGTACGGCGGGGGGCGCGCCGAAGTCCGGTTCGCCGAGGCTGAGTTTGACGACCTGGTGCCCCTGGGCCTCCAGCAGCGCGGCCTGTTTGCCGAACTCCATGGCGTAGAACGGGGCGACGGCCCGGGCGCGTCGCGAGATCCGTATGTCACTGACGCCACTGTCGCTCATGTCGTGACCTCCGGCTCGTCGATGGGCGAGTTGGTCATGTCCTCTTCCTGGTCGCACGTGGATCAGCGTACGTTCACCCGTCACGAGGGGCCGCTCCCCGGGTTCGCCGACCGCAGCGCGGACGTCCCCGGCAGCGTCGCCGGTCCGCAGGCTGCCGGATTCCGCACATGTCACGGCCGACCCGCCGATGACAAAATCCCGGGCATGACAGATGCGGGGGAAGTCAGGTGTCATGCCCACCGGAAGCGCACATTATGGTTCCTCGTCGGGCTCGGGGCGGTGGGGGCGGCCCTGGCCGTCGCGCGCCTCGCGTACCGGGGCGGACTCCCGGACCCGTGGACATTCCTCGGCACCCTGATCGCCCTGGTGGGGACGGTGTCCCTGCACGCGGTCACCGTGCGGGTGGACGCCGACGCGTACGGCGTGCGCATACGGACGGTGCTGCGCCGCCGCAGCCTGCCCTGGTCCGACATCGCCGACCTGCGCGTGCGCCTGAAGTACGCGACCACCCCCCGGGTCCAGGAGACCCGACGCGTCAGCCTGCTGCTGCGCGACGGACGTGAACAGCTCCTGCCCCTGCCGCACAGCTGGTCCCCCGACGACCCGGACTTCGACAGGACACTGGCCGCGCTGCGCGCACTCCACAGCCGGTACGGGGCCCCGGAGTCGAACCATGTCCCCGTCATCTCGGCCCGCACCGCCGGACGTGGCTGGGCCGGGTCGCTGGGCCTGTGCGTGCTGCTGCTGGCGGCCGCCGCCGTGACCGCGTGGTTCGTGCCGTACACCGCGTCCCAGGAGCGGGAGTGGAGGTCGGCGGCCCCGTGCACCGCCGAGACGCCCGCCGCCGAGCGCGGGGAGTGCCTGAGCACCCAGTCGGCCGTGATCGCTCGTACCGAGGCCAGAGCGCCCAAGAAGAGCAGCTGGCTGTACTTCTCCGACAGTCGGCCGCTGCGGCGGCTCGGGGTCTCGCGGGAGGCCGCACAGGAGTTCCAGCCCGGCGACAAGGTGCAACTCGCCCTCTGGCGCGGCCAGGTCAGGGAGGTCGCCGGCGCCCGCCATGTGTGGCGCGAGCACATCACCGGCGCCGGGGACCTGGCGGTGCTCGCGGCCGGGTTCGCCCTCGCCGCGGGCTACCCCGAGGCCCAGGCGATGCTGCGCCTGCGGGGGCGCCGGCTGCCCGACGACGAGATCCTCCCCTCGGCGCTTCCGTTCGCGGGCGCGCTCGTCGGTACGGCGCTGTGGCTGCTGCCGCTGTGCTACCTCCATCCCACGACCCTGTTCACCTCTCGCACCGCGGTCTCCTGGGCGGCCGCGGGGACGCTAGCCAGCTCGGGCCTGTTCGTCTGGGCCTGGCGCGCCACCGGAGTCCGCAGGCCCGTGGACTCGGGCACGTCCGAGGAGTCGGACGAGACGCGTCAGGAGGAGGTGTTCCTGGCCGCCCGATTCCTGGAGCACACCGATTACAACCCGTACGGCTTCGGCACCCACATCGTCCTCGGCGGCGGCGGTCCCCCCGCGGTGACGCCCCACCCGGGTCCGGACCGGTTCGCGGCGAAACCGATCCCGATGGATCGGCTCACCCTCAGGGACCTGCGGCGCCCCCGGGGCAGCGACGGCGACACCGTTCCCCGAAGCTGGCACATCGCCGAACTCGATGACGCGGGCACCCTGGTCCGCCTCGCGGCCGCCCCGGCCGACCTGACCCGCATCCTGCGCGAACTGGGCCTGGCGCTGCCGTCGAGCCGTGTCACTTCGCCGCCCCGTTGACGGACGTGGCCGTCTCACTCCTGAGGATCAGGGGCGGGTGGGCGCGGTGGTCTTCGACGCGGGCGCCCGGGCGCTTGGAGCCGGGACTGGGGCGCCGTCCCGCGGGGCCCGTCCGGTGTGTGGAATCGGTGAGCAGACCGATCAGGAATTGAGAAGCGGCGTCCCCCGGCCGCGGCTAGCGTGGCGGCCATGGATCTCAGACGTCGGACACGACGGGACGCAGTGGATCACGGTCGCTTCCGCCGACCGAGCCGGCACGTCCGTCGTCCCGTGTCCACAGTCGTACGGGGTGCGCGACAGCGCTTCCGTGATCCCGCCGGCCCGCCTGATTCGAACCCGGGGGAAGCGCTGAGCGCGCCCTTGGCCGCCCCTGGATCAGGTGGCCGACAGACCGTTGCCGCGACCGCGCAGGACGAAGGAGAACCGGAGACACGATGAGCATGGCCACCAGAACGGACTCGCCCTCGCCCGCGCCGCACGTCGCCGACAGCCACGACCTGATCCGTGTGCACGGCGCGCGCGAGAACAACCTCAAGGACGTCAGCATCGAGATCCCCAAGCGCCGGCTGACGGTGTTCACCGGGGTCTCCGGCTCCGGGAAGAGCTCGCTGGTGTTCGACACGATCGCCGCGGAGTCGCAACGGCTGATCAACGAGACCTACAGCGCCTTCGTGCAGGGCTTCATGCCGACGCTGGCGCGGCCCGAGGTCGACGTCCTCGACGGGCTGACCACCGTGATCAGCGTCGACCAGCAGCGGATGGGCGCCGACCCACGCTCCACGGTCGGCACCGCCACCGACGCCAACGCGATGCTGCGCATCCTCTTCAGCCGGCTCGGCGAGCCGCACATCGGCCCGCCCAGCGCGTACTCCTTCAACACCGCCTCGGTCCGGGCGAGCGGTGGGATCACCGTCGAACGCGGCGCCGCCAAGACCAGGACCGTGAAGGCGACCTTCAACCGCACCGGCGGCATGTGCACCCGCTGCGAGGGCCGCGGATCGGTCTCCGACATCGACCTCACCCAGCTCTACGACGACTCCAAGTCGCTCGAGGAGGGCGCCTTCACCATCCCCGGCTGGAAGTCGGACAGCCAGTGGACCGTGCAGGTCTACGCCCAGTCCGGCTTCGTCGACCCGAAGAAGCCGATCCGCAACTACACCAAGAAGGAGATGCAGGCCTTCCTCTACGGGGAGCCCGTCAAGGTCAAGGTCAACGGCGTCAACCTCACCTACGAAGGACTGATCCCCAAGATCCAGAAATCGTTCCTGTCCAAGGACAAGGAGGCGTTGCAGCCGCACATCCGGGCGTTCGTGGAGCGGGCGGTCACCTTCACCACCTGCCCCGAGTGCGAGGGCACCCGGCTCAGTGAGGGGGCCCGGTCGTCGAAGATCAAGACGATCAGCATCGCCGACGCGTGCGCGATGGAGATCAGGGACCTGGCGGAATGGGTCCGCGGTCTCGACGAGCCGTCGGTGGCGCCGCTGCTCGCCGCGCTGCGCGGCACCCTCGAGTCGTTCGTGGAGATCGGACTCGGTTACCTCTCGCTCGACCGGCCGTCGGGCACGCTGTCGGGCGGTGAGGCGCAGCGCGTCAAGATGATCCGCCACCTCGGCTCCTCGCTCACCGACATCACCTACGTCTTCGACGAACCCACCATCGGTCTGCACCCGCATGACATCCAGCGGATGAACGACCTGCTGCTGCGGCTGCGGGACAAGGGCAACACCGTGCTCGTCGTGGAGCACAAGCCGGAGACGATCGCGATCGCCGACCACGTCGTCGACCTCGGCCCCGGCGCCGGCACGGCGGGCGGCACCGTCTGCTTCGAGGGCACCGTCGAGGAGCTCCGGGTCGGTGGCACCATCACGGGCCGCCATTTCGACGACCGGGCCGCCCTCAAGGACACCGTCCGCAAGCCCGCCGGAACACTGGAGATCCGCGACGCGACGACGCACAACCTGCGGGGTGTCGACGTCGACATCCCACTCGGAGTGCTCTGCGTGGTCACCGGTGTCGCCGGCTCCGGCAAGAGCTCGCTCGTGCACGGGTCGATTCCCGCCGACGAGGGTGTGGTGTCGATCGACCAGAGCCCGATCCGCGGCTCGCGGCGCAGCAACCCGGCGACGTACACCGGCCTGCTCGAACCGGTCCGTAAGGCATTCGCGAAAGCCAACGGGGTGAAGCCGGCGCTGTTCAGCGCCAACTCCGAGGGCGCCTGCCCCACCTGCAACGGCGCCGGCGTCATCTACACCGACCTGGCGATGATGGCCGGCGTGGCCACCCCCTGCGAGGAGTGCGAGGGCAAGCGGTTCCAGGCCTCGGTGCTGGAGTACCGCCTCGGCGGCCGCGACATCAGCGAGGTCCTCGCGATGTCGGTGAGCGAGGCCGAGGAGTTCTTCGGCGCGGGCGAGGCGCACACCCCCGCCGCGCACCGCGTACTCGGGCGGCTCGCCGATGTCGGTCTCGGCTACCTCAGCCTCGGCCAGCCGCTCACCACCCTGTCCGGCGGTGAGCGACAGCGGCTCAAGCTGGCCACCCACATGGCCGAGAAGGGCGGCGTCCTGGTCCTCGACGAGCCCACCACCGGCCTTCACCTCGCCGACGTCGAGCAACTGCTCGGCCTGCTCGACCGGCTCGTCGACTCCGGCAAGTCGGTCATCGTCGTCGAGCACCACCAGGCGGTCATGGCACACGCCGACTGGATCATCGACCTGGGCCCCGGCGCCGGACACGACGGCGGCAAGATCGTCTTCGAGGGCACCCCCGCCGACCTGGTCGCCGCCCGCTCCACCCTCACCGGCGAACACCTCGCGGCCTACGTCGGCGCCTGACCCGGGCCGACGCAGGGTGGCTGTGCGCAGGGCCGGGGTGCCGGGCGATGGAGGTCCCGGCACCCCGGCCCTGCGACCGTTTCCGCAACTGGCAACTGGCAACTGGCATCCGCAACCGCGAATGCGGCCGATTCAGCGCCCGCCCGCGCCCCCGCTGCCGAAGGAACCGCTGCTGCCCTCGTCCCAGCGCGGCCGTCCCTCGGACGTGCCGCTGCGGGTGCCGGCGTTGCCGTGCCCGGGCATCTGGTGCGGGGTCAGCCGCTGATCGCTCTGCGGCACCTCGTTCGGCTCCCGGTTCTCCCTGACCTCGCGGACCGCACCGCCCTCCGGGGGCCGCGGCTGCTCCGCCGGCGTCGGCCGTGGCGGCTCGCGCCTCTTGACCCGTACGCCCAGCCAGAAGGCGCCGATCAGGACCGCCACAACCACCACGCCCGCCACGATCAGACCGCCGGCCAGAGCGCCCCGGCCTGCGGCGATGTCCATCCATGAGGTATTCATGGCACGCGAGTACCCCTGGCACCGACGGCGAACCCGCAGGTCCCGGCCGTCCGCCGGAGGGCGGGCTGGCCCTGAGGCCGACCGAGCCCTTGGGAACACCGGGTTTGACGCGGTGGGCGACGGCTACCCGCCCGGTGTGACGACGACAACATCCCAGCAGGAGCTCTTCCGGTTCCTGGAGGACAGGTTCACCTGCGCCCAGGCGTGCACCGAGTGCGCACGGGCGTGTGCCTTGCGTGCCAGCCTCGTGGATCCGGACGCGACCGAGGAACAGGAACTCGTACGACGCAAGGGCATCATGTGCGCGGAGGTCTGCGACGCGACCTGCCGTGTGCTGTCCGAGCAGAACCGGCTCGACGAAGACGGCATACGCGCGCAACTGGAGTGGTGCCGGTCGGTGTGCCTGGAGACGGCGCACGCCTTCGACCGGTACCCGGGAGCCGAGGACAGCGCGAAGGCGTGCCGGGAGTGCGCCCAGGCGTGCTCGGACTTCATGGCCACGCTCGTCTGAGGGGCCGGAGCGCCCAGCCCGGCACGGACTGTGACCCTGTGCCCGCCGAACGGTCGGCGGGCACAGTGCCGGGCGGATGAGCGTCGCGTGCCCCGCTCCGCACGCCCATTCCCAATTTCTGCAACACGTTCTACGGTGTGCGCCGTCAGGACCGGCCTGGGAGCCTGGAGGCGCCGTGCACCTCGATCACACGCCCGAGCAGCAGCGGCTGCGCATCGAACTCCGTGCCTACTTCGCCGAGTTGGTGCCCGACAACGCGCACGCCCGCTTCACCGACCGTGCCGCCCAGAAGCGCTTCTACCGGGACACGATCCGCCGCCTCGGCACGGACGGCTGGCTCGGGGTGGGCTGGCCCGAGGAGTACGGCGGGCGGGGCATGTCGGCGATGGAGCAGTTCATCTTCTTCGACGAGGCCGCCCAGGCCGGCGTCCCGCTGCCGCTGATGGCGCTGAACACCGTCGGCCCGACGATCATGCGGTACGGCACGGACGAGCAGAAGGCGTACTTCCTGCCGAAGATCCTCTCCGGGGAGATCGACTTCGCGATCGGCTACAGCGAGCCCGAGGCCGGTACCGATCTGGCGTCCTTGAAGACGCGTGCCGTGCGGGACGGCGACGACTACGTCGTCAACGGCCAGAAGATCTGGACCACCAACGGCGACACCGCCGACTGGGTGTGGCTCGCGGTCCGTACCGACCCGGACGCCCCGCCGCACAAGGGCATCACCATGCTCCTGATGCCGACCACCGACCCCGGCTACTCCTGCACCGTCATCAACACCCTGGCCTCGCACGACACCACGGCCAGCTACTACGAGAACGTCCGCGTCCCCGCCGCCCACCGCGTCGGTGAGGAGAACCAGGGCTGGCGGCTGATCACCAACCAGCTCAACCACGAGCGCGTCACCCTCGCCGCACACGGCACCATGGCCATCCGCGCCCTGCACGACGTCCAGCGCTGGGCCATGGAGACCAAGCTCGCCGACGGCCGCCGCGTGGTCGACCTGCCCTGGGTACGTCGCCTGCTCGCCCGTACCCACACCCGGCTGGACGCCCTCAAACTCATGAACTGGCGGATGGTGAGCGCCGTCGAGGACGGCACCCTCACCCCGCAGGACGCCTCCGCGGTAAAGGTGTACGGCTCCGAGGCCCGCCGGGACGCCTACGGTTGGCTGATGGAGATCGTCGGTGCCGCGGGCGCGCTGAAGGAGGGCTCGGCGGGTGCGGTGCTGCACGGCGAACTGGAACGCGGCTACCGCTCCGCGGTGATCTTCACCTTCGGCGGCGGCAACAACGAGATCCAGCGGGAGATCATCTCCTGGATCGGGCTGGGGATGCCGAGGGTCCGACGCTGACGCCCTGTGACGTGCTCCGCCCACCAGCCGTCAGGTGAATCCTGCCTGACGGCTGAAGCACTCCTCAAAACACTGCTGTCCGGGACCGCCGGCTTGCAGGGGCCGCAGTCGCTCACGACGCCGCCTCGGCGCCGGCGCCCTCAAGTGGACCGGCAGCTCGGCCGCGTCTCGCGCGGCAGTGGGCAGCCTCCGACCCCGGCCGCCGAGGACGTGGCTGCCGGGGCCTGTGGGTTCGGGCCCTGGATGGTTCATCCGCCGCCACCCGGGCCGGCAGGGCGCGCCGGATGTTGCCCGCGCGCCGCGGGTCCGTTCCCATGAACGGGTTCACCCTCAGCGCGCCGGCCGAACCCGCTAGCCGGTGGCGTGAGTGGGGGAACGAGGCGCGGACCGGGAAGCTGCCCACCGCGAGCTGACCCGGGCCCTGAAGCCGCAGGTTGCCGCACTCAGCTCGTGATCCTCCGGGCTGCGCGCTTCATCGGCCTTCTAGTGCTCAGGGCGCGGCTTGGCCTTGGTGGCGTGGCGGGCGGCCTTGTAGGTCTCGGGCAGGAAGCGGTGTTGGATGGCGGTGCGCTTGGTGGTGGTGTCGCCGCCGACGATTTCGGCGCGTCCGTTCATCAGGGCGAGGAAGCCCTGGCGGGCGACTTCCTTGCGGCTGTTCTTCTTCATGCCGGGGCCGAAGGCGGTGTTGTTCATGCCGGCGCTGGCGTGGAAGTTGCTGTCGGTGGCTCCGGGCATGAGGCATGTGACGGTGACGCCGTGTTCCTTGAGTTCCTCGCGCAATCCGAGGGCGAACATGCGGGTGAAGGCGCGGGAAGGTCCGTACACGGTCTCGTAGGGGGTGGGCAGGGTCGCGGACAGTGACGAGGTGATCAGGATGCGGCCTCGGCCGTTGTCGGCCATGTGCCGGGCGACGTGCTTGGCCAGGTGGACGACGGAGGCCACGTTCAGCTGGATCAGGGAGAGTTCGTCGTCGAGGTCGGTGTCGAGGAAGGCGCCGCCGATGCTGCGGCCGGCGTTGAGGACTGCGGCGTCGAGCGGTCGGCCGGTCTCCCGCACCGCCCGCCACACCGTCTCGATGCCCTCGCTCTCGGCGAGGTCGGCGCGCACGGGTGTGACGTGGACGCCGTGCCGTGCGAGGTCGGCTGCTGCCTGGTCGGTGTTCTCGCTGCGGCCGGTGGCGATCAGGTCGAAGCCGTTGATGGCGAACAGCTTCGCGAGTTCGTAGCCGATGCCCGCGGAGGCCCCGGTCACCAGGGCGAGCGGGCGGTGGGATGCGGTGCTGCTCATGAGGGGTGCTCCTTTTCCGTGTGCTGGTGGGCGTCCGGTGCTGCCGGTGACCGACCACCGTGGGGGAGTGTGGGGTCGCTGCGGTCCTGGGGGTCGGACTACCAGGCCTGGCGGGTGGGGTGGATGACGATGTCGTTGACGGTGACGTCGGCAGGTTGGTCGAGGGCGTGGACGACGGCGTCGGCCACGCGGTCGGGGTGGATGGCACCCTTGTTGAGGTCCTTGGCGGCCTGTTTGCCCTCTGCGCTGGGGACCTTGTCGGCCCAGCCGGTGTCGATGACCCCGGGGCTGATCATGGAGACCTGAATGCCGTGGGCGATGCCGACTTCCTGGCGGAGGCTGTCGGTGATGCCGCGGATGAAGAACTTGGTGGCGCTGTACACGCCGCTGGCGTCCCCGACGCGGATGCCGGCCACCGAGCTGAGGTTGAGGATGTGGCCCGACCGGCGGGCGACCATGCCGGGCAGGACGGCACTGATGGCGTGCAGATAGCCGCGGAGGTTGGTGTCGATCATCTTGTCCCAGTCGTCGACGGCACGGTCGGACCACTTGGAGAAGAGCATCAGGCCCGCGTTGTTGACCAGGTGGTCGACGGGGCCGTACTCGCCGGCGGCGAAGTCCATCAGGCCCTCGACGTCGTCCCGGCTGGTGACGTCGGTGACGCGGGCGGTCGCGGTGCCGCCGGCCTCGCGGATCTCGGTGACCAGGGTGTTGAGCTTGTCGGCGTTGCGGGCGGCGAGGACGACGCGGGCACCACGCGCGGCCAAGGCGCGGGCGGTGGCCGCACCGATGCCGGAGGAGGCGCCGGTGATGACGCTGACGCGGGCCTGGAGGTGGTTGTCGTGGCTGTCAGCCATGGTGGCTCTCTCCTTCTGCGAACCTTCTGCGGACTTTCTGCGACGCGGTGTTCAGGCGGTGCGTGCGCGGGTGTCGAAGTCGAGGAACATGCGCAGGAACCCCTCCGGGTTCTCCTCGGGCACCCAGTGGCCGGCGTCCTCGACGAGGTGGCCGGTGACCTGGTCGGCGATCTCCTCGCACATGGCCCGGTAGTTGGCGGCCAGTGATTGGGTGGCGCCGCCGGAGGCGAGCACGGGGAGGGTGAGCTTGCCGTCGGAGGCGATGGCGTCGCGGTGGATCTGGGCGTCGTGGTCGAGTTCCCGGTAGATCTCGCACAGGGCGCGCATCGCGCCGGGGGCCTCAAAGGCGCGGGCGTAGACGTCCACATCGGCGTCGGTGATGGCGTCGGGCTGGTAGGTCAGGTCGTCGAAGAACCGCGTGATGTACCAGCGTTCCCGGCCGTGGGTGAGGTGGACGGCGATGTCGGGGTTGGCGTGGAAGTCGAAGTGCCAGGCGCTCTTGGCGACCTTGCGCTGCTCGTAGTAGTCCGTGCCGGGCAGCGGGGCTTCCATGGTGGTGAGGCTGACGACGTCGTCGCGATAGCGCAGGGCGTAGCCGAACGCCAGCATCGAACCGAGGTCGTGGCCGACCACGGAGACTGGCCCCGGGATGCCGAGGTCGTGAATGAGGGTGTGAAGGTCGGCGGCCATGGTCCACTTGTCGTAGCCGTCGCGGGGTTTGGTCGAGGCGCCGGCGCCGCGGTAGTCGGGGGCGACGACGCGGTAGCCGGCCTGCGCCAGCGGGGTGAGGACCTTGCGCCAGGCGTGCCGGGTCTGCGGGGCGCCGTGGACGAGCACCACGGTCTTCGGCGCCGCGCCCTCGGGCAACGGGGACGGTTCGGCGAGGGTGTAGCCGATGCGGACGCCGGCGTCCTGATCGATCCAGGCGCGTCCGTGGCTGATCCGGACATTGGCGTGGTCGGTGCCGGTGGCTGCTGAGTGGTGGGCGCTCATCCTGGCGCGCCTTTCGTCGTACGGGTGTGGGCGGTGGTGGAAGGTCCGACTGTGGGGCCAGCGGCGGCTGGGGCCGACAGCTGCGGGGGCGGCTCGGGTCGGTGGGCCTTCCGTGCGGGGTACTGGGCGGGCCGCAACCCTTTTCCGTGCGCAACGATCTGGTTCGGATTCCTGCGCGTGTGGAATTCAGT
>NZ_JBEXRA010000045.1:0-78731 GCF_040612855.1 Streptomyces sp. NPDC006332 | reverse complement strand
GCCCGGCCCACGCCCCGCGTCGGCTCCACGGGGAGGGCAGACCCCGTTCCTGCACCTCACAGAACCCCGGACGAAAGGCCCCGCCCATGGCTACCGACGTCGACTTCTTCCCGATCACGCTGTACCCGCGCGAGACCGCTTGGGACATGCTCGAACTGCCCGACGACGTCACCCCCTTCGTGCGCATCGCCCAAGCCGCTGACGTCGAGCCCGGCGACGTCGTGCTCGGCGACACGTCAATGGGTTACCGCTTCTCCGGTTACCTGTGCTTGCCGTACATCGCCGAACCGGCCGAGCACGACCAGGGTGAATGCTGGGAATGCCGCCACAACATGGCGAACTACCAGCCCGCCAAGCCCGGCCCCAAGGCCCCCAAGTGGGCCGTTGAGAACTACGGCCACGCGCTGGAGTCAGTCGAGTTCGCCCGCCGCCACCTCGACGGAGGTGTCGTCGACCTCACCCCCGGCGCCCATGCGCACGTGTGTGACCTGGTCGTCGTGATCCCCGCAGTGTTCGGGGAAGACGAGCCCGCCGTCGCCGCCTACCAGCAGTACGTCACGGCCGCCCGCGCGGGCGAGAAGTCCGCCTGACCCCTACGCCGGTCCCGGCAAGTACCGACACCAGCCCGACCGCAACGAGGGCCCCGATTTCAGGGGCCCTCGTTTCTGTTGTCCACACGCAGCCACCGGGCACGCGCACCCCTCTCTACCCCAGTTCGCGACGGCCGGCCGCGGTGCTGCCGCCCGGCGCGCAGCGCTCCGCCGGCCCACCGGAGTTGCCGCCGAACTCCCGGCCGGCCCGCGGCCCGGCGCGCGCCGCCGTCCCCCGTGGTTGCTGCCGCCCCTCGCCGCCCCTCGCAGAAGGCAGCAACAGAGGCGACGCGCCCGGCGACCGTGGCGACCGGCGAGCGCCGGGCCGCGATCACGACGACAACTAAAACATTGCATTTCATTGCATCACGAGTGATGAAATGTGTTGACGAAATGCAATGCAATGAATTAGACTGGGATCCTGCACAAGTCACCACGAAGGGGGCACGGGATGGGGCTGCAGGACGAGGGCCGGACGATCCGACGCAGCGACGGCACCGAGGCGCGCAGGCCACTGTGGGACACCGGCTGGGGACCGGAGCGCGCCGCCCGATGCGCGCGCTACGTCGACACCGACCGCCTGCAGTTGCGGGCGCACGGCCGCGCCGCGGTCCGCCTGGACTTCCCCTACGCCGCTGGCCGCGGTCCGCAGCGCGCCGAGGCCGCCCGCACCGTCGCCGCCCGCTTCGACGTGGAGGCCCGCCAGCTCGACCGATCCGGCCGAGCCCTGCGGGTCACCGGCCCCGCTGAGGACGTGGCCCGCTACGCCGCCGCACTCCCCCGCGTCCTCGACCACGCCGAGCAGCTGACCAGCTGGGCCGCCCGCATGTACGGCGAGTGCACCCGCCGCCCCCAGCACACCAACCACTTCGAGGCCCTGGGCACCAGCGAACGGCGAGCCGCCGCCGCCTACTTCCGGGCCCTCGCCTTCCGCCGGATTGTCCAGGTGCTGACCGGACCCCAGCCCGCCACCGTGCCCGAGATCGACCCCGCCCTCCCCCTGTGGGAGCAGGCCGAGACCCTCGCCGGAGTTCTGGGGGAGTACGGATGGGTCGAGATCCGCGACGCCTACGACCCGGCCCTCGCCCTGCAGCTGCTCGACACTGCCGAGCAGATCGAGACGCCGGCCGCGCGCTGGCCGGTCGCCGCCGCGCACGGCGAGCAGCTGGCTCTGTTCGACAATGCCTCCCCCGCCGCGGCCGGGCCGGTCGTCGTCATCCCCTGCTCCGGTCTCAAGCTCGACCACGCTGCCCCTGCTGGGGAGCTCTACGTTGGCAAGCTGCACACGCACGCCCGCCGGACCGCCGACGCCCTCACCGCCCACGGCGGCACGACCCTGGTCTTGAGCGCGCTGCACGGCTTCCTACCGCTGGACCAGGTGATCGAGCCGTACGACCACACGTGGGACGACATCGGCAGCATCACCGTCGAGGAACTGCGCGCCCAGGCCGCCGAGCTGGGACTGACCGCCGCCGACGTCGTGCTGCTCACCCCGGGCAAGTACACCCAGCGCGCCGCCGCCGTCTGGCCCCAGGCCCGCACTCCGCTGGCCCATCTCGCCATCGGCAAGCAGCGCGGCCGGCTGACCGCGATGCGCGAGAACGCCACCCAGTACACGACCGCCGCGTGAGCCGCGACCCGCACCCGCACCCGCCCCCGGATGCGGCACGCTGTCGACCGCAGCGCGCCCGTACCGACCGCACCACCCCGTAGGAGTTCTTGCAGATGACCGAGCAGCCGACCGAGCAGACCGCCGAGGCCACCGTCGAGGAAGCGCCCCGGTGCGCGTTCCCCGAGTGCACCGCCCGGCCGGTCCCCAAGGACCCCAACGCCCCGGGCCGCGCGCCGAAATACTGCTCCAACCCTGATCACAACGCCATGAGTGCCTACCGTGCCAAGCGCGGGAAGACCAGCGCGACCAAGGCCGCACCCGTCGAGGAGCCGTCCGACCGCGTCGTCACCGACGCCGCCCGGACCGCCGGCATCGTGCAGGGCACCGTGCTGCAGAAGGTCGACGAGCTGCAGACGGAGCTCGCGCGGTACGTCGACCTGCTCCAGACCATCAACGACCCGGACGCCGCCGAGGCCGAGGTCGCCTCCGTCGCCGCGGCTGCAGACTCCCAGGTCGCCGAGTGGCGCAAGAAGGCCACCACCGCGAACACCGAGCGGGAAGCCGCCGTGCGCCAGCGCGACCTCGCCCGCGCGGAGACCGAGGAAGCCCAGGAAGCAGCCGACCGGGCCATCGCCGAACTGGAGCAGGAGACCGCCCGGTTCGAAGCGGAGACCGAGCGCATCCGCGCGGACGCCGAGCAGCGCGTCGAGCGACTGAAGGCCGAAGCCGACCAGGCCGTCGACAAGGCGAATGAGGAGGCCGCCGCAGCCGTCAAGCGCGCCCAGGACGAGACAAAGCAGCAGGTCACCACCGCCAAGGAGGAGGCCGACAAGCGCGTCCGCGAAGCCCAGGACAACGCCGGGAAGGCCGAGGTCGCGGCGAAGACCGAGGTCGAGGTGATGAAGAAGACCCTCAAGGCGGTACAGGCCGAGAAGGAACAGGCGGTCACAGCGGCTCAGGACGCAGCGAACGCCGCCGAGGAACGCGCCCGTGAGGCGGACGCCCGCGCCCTGCAGGCCGAGCGGGACGCCGAGACCAGGATCGCCGCGGAGAAGGAGCGCCGGACCGAGCAGGAGAAAGCGCACGCGGCCGAGCTGGGCCGGGCCATCGAGCGGCAGGGCGTGCTGGAAGGTCAGGTTGAGAAGCTCAACGAGACCGTGAACACCACGAAGGACAAGATGCGCGAGGTGCAGACGGAACTGGCCCTCGCCCGGGCCGAGGTCAAGCGCCTCACCACCGCCGGGGGCAAGTGACGATGACTTCCTACGTTTTGCTCGGTACGGCACTGCTGCTCGCGCTGCTCAGTCCGTGGTCCGGTCGCCGCATCCGCCGGCACCGGGCCGAGCAGGACCGGCGGACCGCCGCCGAGCACTACCGCAAACAGCTGCTGGCAGCCACCGACCACGCCATCACCACCGCCGTGCGCGCCCAACTCGCCGAGCCCGTCACCGACCTGCGCATCAGGCCCCCGATGCGCGTCACCATAGGCGACGTCATCGCCCGCGCCAGGGACGACTTCGCCCTGGAGGTCCCCAAGGGCCACGCCGCCGAGATGCTGCGCCACCGCCTGGAGTTTCGCGGCCACGCCCGCTGGCCCGACCTGATTACCGACGCATTCGACGACGAGGAGGACCAGACCCCATGAACATCCGTCAGCTGTTGGCGCCGCCGTACGCCCACGCCCGCCATCCAGCCCGCACCTCCGACACCTTCACCCAGGAAGCGACGACATGACGACCACACCCAGGCGCCGCAGCAACGCCGGAGCCAGCGCCCGCAGCCAGGGCGAGTTACAGCGCGCGGCCGAGCGCGCCGCCCAGCACCGCCGCGCGAAGTGGGCCCTGCCCCTGACCGCAGCAGCCGCCGCCGTCATCGGGTGGGCCGCCGGCACCGTGACCGTGTGGCAGGTCGGCGCCCTGATCGCCGCCGCCGTCCTCGCGTACGGCATCCGCCAGACCTATCGCCACCAGCACAACAGCTGGACATCCGGCGCCGACGGCGAGGAGGCCACGGCCCGGCTGCTCGCGCCCCTCGCCCGGCGCGGATACGCCGTGCTGCACGACCGGGCAATCCCCGGGTCGAAGGCCAACCTCGACCACCTGGTCGCCGGACTGTTCGGCGTGGCCCTAATCGACAGCAAGAACTGGCAGTCGAAGAAGTCCCGCGTCACCATCACCGGCGGGCTGCTGCGCTACGGCCGGTACGACCAGGCCCGGGCCCTGCAGACCGTGGTGTGGGAGGCGGAGCAGGCCGCGCAGGTGCTGGGGGTGCCGGTCCGCCCGATCCTTGCCGTGCACGGGGCGAAGGTCCCCGCGCCTCGCGGACGAACCGAGCTGCACGGCGTCACCGTGATCGAGGCCCGGAAGCTGCGCGGGATGCTGTCCGGACTCCCCGCCCAGCCCGGGTGGGACGCCGCCCGGGTCACCGCCGTGGAGCAGCTGGCCGAGCAGCGCCTGCCCCGGCACAGCGGCTGACCCGAGCACGCCGACAGCATGGGCTTGGGAGGAGACTCCCGAGCCCTTCGCATGTCCCCGTCCGGCTACGAGGCGTCCGGCTGGGCGTGGTCCAGGCAGAGGTCGAGGAGCACGGCCAGGTCCTCGCCGGCCGCCCACCGCTGCAGCAGCGCCCGGTCGACGAGCCGCACCCCGTGCCGGGCCGCCCACACCACCCGCTCGCGGGCGAACGTCCCCGAGCTGACCACGAGGAACAGCGGCCGGACCCCCGGCGCGGTAGCAGTCGGCAGTTGCGGAGCGCCGCCCACCGGGCGCAGCGCCGCACGTCCCCCGATCTCCTGCCCTACGTCGTCGATCCGCCGCTCGAAGGCCACGCCGAGCTGGCGCCCGTCGGGCCCGTTGCCGACCAGGTGCACCACCTCCCGGCTGATGCGCACCCCACGAACCTGCGTCCAGCCGTCGCGCAGCAGCAGCCGCCCGACGATCGCCCGGAACCCCCGGTCGTCCGAGGCGTCGACCTCAGCAAGGGAGAAGCACCTCGCCCGCCGCCGGCGCCGCGCCAGCACCGCCCGCCGCCAGCGCACTGCGGACACGACCGCGTAGGCGAGGGCCGCCACCGCGAGCAGCGCCGCCCACCAGCCGATCCGGGACCACAGCCACCCGAGACCGACCAGCGGTAGCCCGATCACGGCCAGGACCGCCGCGACCGCGGGCACGACCTCCCACCACCCCGGCCCCTGCTGCCCGTTCAGCCACCGCTGCAGTTCCTCGCGCTTGCGCCAGGCCCGCCGCGTGCCGACAGGAGACCGGCTCAGCGGCCACACCGCGTTCACCCCCACCACCTCGCCCGCGCTTCGACGTCCCTTGTCATATCTGCCCGCCCCACCCCGCGTACAGCTACACCGCCGCAGATGGAAACGGGAAACGGGCAGACGAGCCCCGCGCTGATAACAAGCCCTTCGGGCACCGGTCGCCCAAATTTGGGTGGCTCACGGCAGGCCGTGCGCGGGCGCCGATCCCGGCCAATGTGGGTAACTCGGTTGTCGCGAAGGGGTTGGGTAACTAAGTTGTCAGCATGGGAAGTGACTTCTACACCGACGCGTTCGCCGCCGACGTCGCCCGACTGCGCGACCCCGCGTGGGCCGAGCCGAACCGCGAGCAGACCGCGAGGATCCGCGCCCGGCTCGACGCCCTCGCCGACGAACTGGCCGACCAGCTCTCCACCCGCGTCCGGGACCTCCCGGCCGCCGCTCCCGAGGACGCGCACCTGGTCGTGCGCGACGCCGGCGACTGGCACCTCGCCCGCCTCCGCGCACTGCGCGAGATCCGCACCGTCGCCGAGCAGCTGGCCGACCGCACCGTGGCCGCCGCCGGCACGCGCGGCGCGGGCTACCCGCAGCTGGGCGATGCCTGGGCCATCACCCGCCAGGGCGCCCGCAAGAAGTGGCCGGACGCCGTCAGCGCCATGTCCGAGCCCCCGACCGGCCAGCAGCCCCGCGTCACCATCAACGCGTTCGGTGGCACGGCCGACGTGTCGTGGCACGGCAGCGAGGGCGGCTGGTGGTGGATCGGCCAGGGAGCCGACGGCACCCCGGGCGAGGCCGGAGAGGACACCACGTACGACACCAAGGAGGAGGCCGCCGCGATGGCGGGCGCCTTCCTGCAGCAACACGCCGCCCCGGAGCCCACTCCTTCGGGGGGTATGTGATGCACCTCACGCCGCCGTGTCCGGACTGCTCGACCGCTACGGAGCGGATCGAGGTCGAGGGCGAGGAGGTCTGGCGCTGCACGGCGCCCGACTGCACCCGGCGCACCTACGGCACCGGCGACCCGGACGCCGACGACGCCCTGCCGCCCTACACCGAGACCGACGCGGACGGCGCGGTGTTCGTCCACCACGGCACCGGCGAGGTCGACATCGAGGCGACCGCCGAGCTGGCCGCCCAGGACGGCCCCGACGAGGACGACCCGGCCGACGAGGAGCAGCCCGCGCCGGCCGACGGAGCCCCGCACCCCGCGAGCACCCCGGGCGTGGGGCACGGCCCCGGGACACAGGGGTGGGGAACCAGCCCCACGGGACGGGGACGCCGCCCCGGCACGGAGCGCGCCCCGGGCACCACCGGCACCCCCACGGCGATCACGGACAGCGACGGCGGGGCGGGAGCCGAGCCCCAGCGTCCCCAGCCCGGAGTGGGGCACGGCCCGGCGCCCCAGCGCCCCGCCCCGTCCCCACGAGGGCACCGATGAGGCCGCCGGGCGGGGAAGCGACCCCCGGGTCCGGTGCCGCCGTTCCCCGCCCGGCGGGTGGGGAAGACCCCACCGTTTCCGACGGCCCCGGCCCCGGTCGTGGGGAACGGGAGGCAAGCGCGGACCCCACCGCGACTGGGGAAGGGGTGCCCTGGGCGGCACTGCTCGCCGACGGGGAAACCGTCGCCCGGTACCGCGCCCACGTCCTGCGGCGCGGCCCGGACGAGTGCTGGTGGTGGACCGGCGGGCTGACCGACACCGCGCACGGCACGTTCCGCGCGGTGTCCCTCCCGGGCCGCACCCGGCGCGGCACTGTGCCCGCCCACCTGTTCGGCTACCGCCTCGCCCACGGACCCGATTCCCTGCCCGCCGGACTGGTGGTCAGGCATACCTGCGACGAGCCGCCGTGCCAGAACCCGGCGCACTGGCTGGCCGGTACGAGGGGCGACAACAACCGCGACGCCGCGAGTCGTCGCAGGTTGGCGGGCCATGCACTGGCCGACGTGCGCGGCGCGGTGGGGCGGGCGCGGGCGGTCCAGGCCGCCATCGCCGCCGCCCGGCCCGAGGAGCTGGACGCTGCCATCGCCGCCGCGCTGACCGCCGGCAACCCCTCCGGCGCGCACCAGGACGCGCTCTTCTAGGACGGCCCCGACCGGCCCCGGCCCCGGACCGACAGGTCCGGGGCCGGTCCGCGTTCACGGGCGGGGAAGACGCCCCGCCGACCGTCCCCGGGGCACATCGCGTGCGGCGCGTGGGAAGGCAAGGGCACCCGGGGCGTCCCCACCGGACGTGCCCCGCCGCGGCGCCCGAGGGCGGGGAACGGTCCCCGCCCCGCACCCCTCGCGTGGGACCGCCGAGCCGGACACTCGTCCCCACCGAGCCCGGGGCACTGCCCGTTCCCGGCAACCCCGTCCCCACCTCCGTGCCCCACGCCGATTCCCCGCCGCGTGCGGCAGGGCGCCCCGTCGTGCCCCAGCGGAGCCCGGCCGACCGCGCTCCGAGCACGCGGTGCGGGTGGGTGGGGTGGGGCACGGCCCCACCGGGTTCGGTTACGCAGTGTCGACCGGGCCCCGGGGAGCCAGCGCCCCGCCGAGCGCGCCGGCCGGGGTGGGGCGCAGCCGCCGCCGCCGCCGATCCCCCGACACTCGGTAACAGTCGACCCCCGCCGGGGAGCCCGGCGGGGGTCGAAGTCGTCGCCGCCGACCGTAGCGCACGGGCGCCGGGCGGGGCCAGTGCCGCCCCTGTTTGGCGCGACGCCAGGCCCGGCGGGCGCTCCCCCAACGCGGGCGCCGGTGACCGGTGCGGGCCGTGCCCGCCGATCGGCACATTTCGCTACAAACCGTGCGCGTCGCCATGACGGCCGAGGCCCCCCGATGCAGGCAGTCCTGCGGCCCGACAGGCCGCAGGACTGACCCTCGTCCGCCGCCGTAGCGACCCAGTTTGACCCTCTGCAGATCCCGGACCTAGGACCCCTTCTCTTCCCTTGATCATCCGTACCACCTAAACACACCGTAATTCCCCTGCTCACTACATCAACCCCCACACCTATGCATCACGACCCAATGGCTGTTGTTGATCTTGAAAACCGCCTACTCTGAGTCCCGATGTTGTCGATCAGTGCAGGCTCAGATCCCGGCTACCTGACCAAGACGGTCGGGGCCGGTACCGAGCATTACTACCTGCGCTCGATCGAGCTGCAGGGGGAGCCGCCCGGCTACTGGACCGGCGACGGCATCCCGGACCTTGGACTGACCGGCGAGGTCGCCAACGACGTCTTCGAGGACCTGTACAGCGACTTCACCGACCCCCGGAAGCGGGACGAGATGTACGCCCGGCTGGCCGCGATCCCGCACCCCGAGGGCAGCGAGGAGTACGCCCAGGCGGAGAAGAAGATCCGCAAGGAGTGCCGTCTCGGCGACGCCCCGCGCAACTACGAGAAGGCGTACGAGAAGCGGCTCGAGAAGAACCTCGCCGCCGCCGAGGCCCGCGCCCCGGGCGGGGTGCTGAGCCCCGAGCAGGTCAAGGCCATCGAGATCAGCACCCGCAAGGAAGCCCCCAGCGCGAAGCTGTACTACGACCTGACGTTCTCCGCCCCGAAGTCCTGGTCGGTGGCGCACGCCGCGCTGCAGGTCAAGGCCGCCGAGGCACGCGACGCCGGGGACCTGGAGAGCGCCGAGAAGTTCAGCCGCCAGGCCGACCAGCTGTGGGACTGCTGGAAGTCGGGCGTGCAGGCCGGCCTGGAGCACATGCAGGACGAAGCCGGATACACCCGCAAGGGCCACCACGGAGCGAGCAAGGACGGCCGCACCAGCGGCGAGTACGTCAAGGCCGACAAGTTCATCGTGGCCGCGTTCGCGCAGCACACGAGCAGGCAGGACGACCCCCAGCTCCACGTCCACGCCGCCGTCCTGAACAAGGTCCGGTGCGTGGACGTCGACCCGGTCACCAGCCAGGAGCGCGAGGTGTGGCGGGCGCTGGACGGCACGGGCCTGTTCCGGCACAAGCAGGCCGCCGGGCACCTCGCCGAGCGCGTCGCCGAGCAGGAACTGGAGCGGGTGCTGGGCTGGCGGGTGCAGATGCGCCCGGACGGCAAGGCCCGCGAGATCGTCGGCGTGGACCAGGACCTGCGGGATTCGTTCAGCAGCCGGCGCACCGCCATCACCGCCGAGGTCGCCGAGGTCGCCAAGGCGTTCGAGGAGAAGTACGGGGCCGCCCCGTCCGCCTACACCCTGGCCCGGATCAGCGAGGACGTCAGCCTCAAGCAGCGCGCGGCCAAGAAGCACGACGCCGTCACGCGCGAGCAGCTGCTGACCCGCTGGGAGGAGTCGAGCAAAGCCCGCTTCCGCGAGTCGCTGGCCGACGTGCCCGAGCGGATCGCCGACGAGTCCGCCATCCACGACCTGCACCGCCCGGCCAAGGCGTTCGACCCCGAGGTCATCCAGCGCCGCGCCATCGCCGCCGTGCAGGAGGCGAAGCCCACCTGGACGCGCCCCGACCTGCTGGTCGAGCTGAACCGTCAGCTCCCCGACACGCTGGGCGGGCTGGAGCGTCAGCAGGTCCGCGACCTGCTCAACCAGCTGGCCGACGATGCGCTCTCCCCGACCGCCGACAACGGCGTGGTGCTCACGAAGGCGCCCGCCCTGGTCGAGATCCCCGCCGAGCTGCAGCGCACCGACGGCACCTTCAAGTACGAGCCGAACCCCGACACCTTCGACCGGTACGCCACCGAGGAGGCCCTGCGCACCGAGGACCGACTGGCCGAGTTCGCGGGCAAGCGCGGGGCACCGACCGTGCCCAGCGAGCTGGTCGAGGAAGTCATCCAGCGCCGCGGGCTCAAGGGCCGCCAGGCCGACTTCGTCCGGGCCGCCGCCACCTCCGGCCGCAAGGTCGACCTGCTGGTCGGCCCGGCCGGCGCGGGCAAGAGCTACACGCTCGCCGCGCTGACCGAGGTGTGGGAGTCGCACGAGGGCCGCAAGGTCATCGGTCTGGCCAGCGGCCAGCGCGCCGCCGAGGTGCTGCGCGACGAGGGCGTGGAGAACGTCGCCAACATCGAGATGATGCTGATTGCCAACCGGTCGATCGCCGAGGGCCGCCCGATCGCCAACGCCGAGAAGTACCGCATCCCGGCGGGCGCCCTGGTCATCGTCGACGAGGCCGGCATGACCGACAACGCCGACATGGACCAGGTCCGGGAGCTCATCGAGGCCGCCGGCGCGAAGTGCGTTCCGGCCGGTGACCACCACCAGCTCACGGCCGTGGGCGCGGGCGGCATCTTCGCCCAGTGGGTCGAGGACGCCCCCGGCGTGCACGTCCTGGACGAGGTCCGCCGCTTCCGCGACACCGACCCGGTCACCGGCGAGAAGACCGTGCGGCAGTGGGAGGCCGACGCCTCCCTCCAGCTGCGCGAGGGCGACAGCGAGGCGCTGGCCGCCTACGAGCTGCACGGCCGGTGGCGCGGCGGGTCCGCCGAGGAGATGACCGAGCGCGCCTACCAGGCATGGCTGACCGACCACCTCGACGGCCGCAACCCGCTGCTCATCGCCCAGGACAACGCCCAGGTGGCCGAGCTGTCCGCCCGGGTGCGCGCCGACCTGGTGCGCGCGGGCAAGGTCCAGGAGGACGGCGTGGTGCTGCGCACCGGGCGCGAGGAGCACGGCATCGAGACCAAGGCCGGTGTCGGCGACCTGATCCAGTTGCGCCGCAACAACCGGAACGTCACGGCCGAGAACGGCAGCTTCGCGGTGAACCGCACCGTGGCCGAGGTCACCGGGATCAGCGACAACGGGGCGCTGATGGTGAAGCTGGAGGACGGCTCCCAGATGCACCTCCCTGCCGCGTACGTGAAGGAGCACGTCGAGCTGGCCTACGCCGCGACCGTCCACGGCGCGCAGGGCCGCACCGTGGGGGTCTGCCACTCCCTGGTCGATCCCGACTCGACCAACCGCGAGGCGCTGTACGTCATGCTCACCCGCGGTGAGGTCGAGAACTTCGGATACGTCATCACCCACCGGGACGGCGACGGTCTAAAGGAGGAGGAGATCCCCCACCACCTCGCCGTGCTGGATTCCACGCTGCAGCGCAGCGGGCTGGAGCTGACCGCGACGAAGACGATCGAGGCCGAGCTGGAGCGCCGCGAGCACCTCGCCGTGCTGGAGCCGGTGTGGTCGGGCGTGAAGGAGCAGGACGCCGAGAAACGCTTCGGCAACGCGCTGCTGCAGGCAATCAGCATCGAGGACTACGAGCGCTGCGCCAGCAGCGAGGCGTTCGGCTCCCTGCTGCGGCTGGCCCGGCACGTCGAGGAGCAGGGATTCGACGCCGAGGACCTGCTGGTGCGCACTGCCCGCTCCCGCGAGCTGGAGACCGCCGACGACGTCGCCAAGGTGCTGCACGACCGGCTGAACAAGGCGTACAACCTGGTCGAGCGCGACCAGGTCCGCGCCGAGGAGGCCGAGCAGCGCGCCGCCCTCGCCGAGCAGGAGCGCAAGGTCGAGGACGCGGTCGAGGCCGGGCAGGCGCCGGTCGACCCGGAGGAGCTGCAGCGACTGGCCGAGGCCGCGCAGCAGAGCGACCCGCACGCCGAGCTGATGAAGCAGACCCTCGCCACCCAGGCCGGGGTCGAGACGCTGCAGGCCGGCCCCGACCCGGAGGCCGTCGAGCGCCAGGAGGCGGAGCTGGCCGCCGCGCTGCGGGCCGCCGAGGAGATGACGGACGCCGACGTCGAGCAGCTGGTCGACGCCCCCGAGCCGGTCGAGCCCGAGGTGCACCCGCACTTCGAGGACCTGATGCGGCAGAACGACGCGTACGCACAGAACGTCGAGGTGCTGCACGCCGGTCAGGACCAGGAGGTCGCCCGGCGCCAGGCCGAGGAACGCGAAGCCCGCTGGGAGGCCATGGACTCCTACGGGGCCCGCACCCCGGACCTGGACGGCGATCTGGGCCGCTTCCTGCAGGAGTGGGCCGTCGAGATGGACGAGCGCACCGAGCGGCTTGGCCAGCGCGTCGCCGAGCAGCAGCCCGCATGGGCCATCGACCGGCTGGGCCCGGTGCCCGAGGACCCGACGGAGCGCGCCGACTGGGAGCGCCGCGCCGGCCGGGTCGAGCGCTACCGCGAGGCCCACGGCTACGACCACGACACCAACGCCATCGGGCAGGCCCCGCCACAGGGTTCGGTCGAGGCCCGCGCCGACTGGGAGCGCGCACGCCGGGCCCTGGGAGTCGACGAGAAGGAAGCCGACATCGCCCGCGCGTCCGACGAGACGCTGCGGCAGATGATCGAGCGTGCCGAGCGCGAGGAAGAGTGGGCGCCGCCGTACGTCGCCGACGACATGCAGAAGGCGTTCACCGCGGCGCGCGACTTCAAGGACCAGGCCGTGCAGATGGAGCTGCACGCCCAGGAGCAGGCGGAGAAGGAGGCCGCCGAGCACGAGGAGCGCGTCACCCAGGCCATGCACGAGGCGCAGACCGCGACCGGCTACAACGAGCACCAGCAGGCCCTCGCCCAGTCGATGGCGCTGCAGCAGGTGCCCACGCTGCAGGCCGAGATCGACCCGAGCGACCTGGTGACGGAGACCCTCGACCGGGCCCAGACCAGCCGGGACATCGCCGAGACGATGGGCGACCGCGCGAGCCGGTACCAGGAGATCCAGCAGGTCCGCGAGGCATGGGTCGAGGAGACCCAGACCGTGCGGGACGAAGCCGACCTCGCCCGCACCGAGCTGGAGCGCCGCGCCCCCGAGCAGCCCGAGGTCGAGGAGCCCGAGACCCCGACGGCCCCCGCCGCTCCGACGGCCCCGACGCAGTCCGTCGAGCAGCAGCTGCTGGAGGCGATGGAGCAGGCCCGCATTGCGCAGGAGATCCTGCAGCAGCGCGCCCAGGAGCGGGAGCAGGAGGCCGAGCGGCAGCAGGAGGCCGAGCGGCAGCAGCCGCAGGCCGAGGAAGTGGAGCGCGAGCGCCGCGACACCGGTCTCGGCGGGTACGGGACGGACTACGAGCGGCTGGGCCATGAGCTGGCCCGAGCCGAGCGCGACGCCACCCCGGAGCCCGCGGCCCCCGAGCCGGAGCCGGTCGCATCCCCCGCTCCGGAGCCCCCGGCGCCGCCCACGCCGGAGATCGACCTCGACGTCGACATGTAGCCGAAGGGCCAGCGGAGCAACCGCTGGCCCTTCCTACGGCCTGCCATCTGTCTGTGCCGCCCGCTACCGTGCCCTTATGGCTGACTACCCGACGATGTGGAACGGGCCGGGCGCCACGCCGCCGGCCGGAGGACCCGCGGCGCAGCAGATGACCCCGCCGCCGCCGGACACGCCGCCCGCCGAGGCACTGGTCGGCAGGCGGACGCTGGCCGAGGTCACCGCGCTGCTCGACAATATCGAGCACGCCGTGCGGACGGGCTACCAGCTGGAAGAGTTCCACGAGGGCGTACGGGCGACCTACCGGTGGGCCGTCGGCCAGGGCCCGAGCCCAATCACGGACCGCGCCGCCGGCATCCCCGACGCCCGGCAGCTGCGGGCCGAGGACGACCAGGCCGAGGCCGCGATGCGAGGCCCCCGCCGCCGGTACGCCAACGGCGTGCAGCACGCGGCGATGTGGCTGCGCGGCGCCACACAGGACCAGCCCTGGGCAGTGTGGGAGACCTGACAAGCCTGCACGCCCACGAGCCCGCCCCCAGCCGGGGGCGGGTTTTCATGTATCAAGCGGGCGTCCGTGATGTGTTGATCTCGGCTGTGCCCATAGGCTCCCGCCATGCTCATCGCGAACATGTCGCCCCGCACTACAGGCAAGACCACCGACACCGGGTGGCTGTCGCACGCCCTGCTGGAGGACGAGGAAAGCTACGAGGTCGAGGGGTACGACGCCGACCACAGTAAGCAGTTTTGGAGCTGGAGCCAGCCGGAGAAGGGGAACTTCGCCTTCCCCGTGCACTTGAAGGCCTCCGCCAAGTTCCATCAAGAGGTCGTGCCGCCGACGGGGAAGCGCATCGCGATGGTGGACTGCGGACACACCGAGAACCACATCTTCATCGCGGACTCTGTGCTCCGCATCGCCGACCTGGTGATCCTGCACATGTCGCCGACCGCCGCCGATTGGGAGCGGATCGTCGAGCCGGAGACCGCCAAGTCGTTCAAAGACATCCTCGCCAGCAGCGCTCCTCTGCGGGCCACCGGCAGGAAGCCCGAGACGTGGGTGCTGCTGAACCGCACCGTGGCGAACGCGTCGTCGACCAGCTACTACCGCGAGGAGATGACCAAGGAGGGATACGACGTGTTCACCACGGTCATCCCGCGCAGCGAGCGCTTCGGCGACTCCATCGGGGCCCCGGTGGAAGGGGCGACCAAGACGGCGTTCGGCGCGCTGGTGACGGAGATGAAGCAGCGCGGGCTGCTGCCCGTTGGCGACCAGGAGGTCCGCCGATGAGTCCCACCCGGCAGGAGATTCGAGCACAGCGCGCCGCCGCGGCCGAGGCACGCCGGCAGGCGGAAAGGCAGACGGAGACGGCCGAGCCCGCCGCCCCAGCCGTCCCTGCCCCGGCCGGAGAGGTCGACCTGTCGCCGCCGAGTGCCGCCCCGGAGCCGTACCGGCCCCAGCCGTTCACGCCGGACCTGATCCCCGAGCCCGTCGAGGTCGAGGTCGACGTCGAGGGCGACCTGACGCCCCAGGAAGTCGACGAGCTGGGGCACTGCGAAGCCGCGTTCGCCAACGGCAACCGGGCCGAGTGGATGAAGTGGAAGGCCGCGCACGCCGTTCGCTCCCGGCGCCTGCACCGCCACGGTGGGCGGACGTGGCCGGACTACTGCCAGGACCGGTTCGGGGAGTCGGAGTCGGAGGTCAACCGGCGCATTCAGCAGTGGCCCCTGCTCAAGGCCATCACCGAGCAGCAGGACCGGCCCCGCGCCATCCCCGACTCTCACGTCCACCGGCTACTTCCGATGGTCAAGCAGCACGGCCAGGAGGTGACCGCCCGCGCGTACGTCGCGCTGCGGGGGTGGGCCGCAGAGCGCCGTCACCGCGTCACGGCCGACGTGGTCGACGGCCTGGTCGAGCTGGCGCGGGCCGCCGAGCCACCGGCGCTGACGACCTCGAACACTTTCCAGCGAGCCATCGAGGCGAAGCCGAAGCCCAAGCCGACGCGGTCGAGGAAGAAGGAAGCGGTCCCGGCGGGTGTCGAGACCGCCGCCCAGGAGCAGAGCAGCCCCGAGACCGGAGGTCACCCAAATTTGGGTGACTCGACCGGCGAGGTCCCGGCCGGCGACGAGTCGGTGGTCGATGCGGAGATCGTGGACGATCCGCCCCCGCACCGGGCGATCGAGACCCGCGACCTGCTGCAGGGGCTGCTGGCCAGGATCGAGTCGGGCGCCCTGCACGACGCGCCGACCGAGGCGTTGAAGGACATCAGCACCGCGGCCCTGTCCATTGCGGACGCGGCCGACGAGATCCTCAAGGGCCGGTAGGGCGAGCCCCGGGCAACGCGGAGGGGGAGTCACCCAAATTTGGGTGACTCCCCCTCCGCGTGGTGGCTGCTGCAGCTCAGTCAGCTTCCTCCGGCGCCGGGCGCCGGGCGATGTCCTTCTCCACGGCCGCCAGGAAGCCCGGTTCGGCGAAGTCCTCTTCGGTGAACGGCGGCGCCGGCGGGTTCGGGTTGTCCTCCGTGGGCACGATCGGCACCGGCACCGGGTGCTTGGGGTTCTTGAGGTCGTCGCGCGGCATCCCGCACTTCTTCAGTTCCTCCCGCAGGACCTTCTCGACGTGCGGCCACCACCTCGCGTGCCACTCCGAGACCCGGGTGGGCGGTGCCCCCTTCGTGTACGACCAGTACCAGTTCGCGCACAGGGAGGTCAGCTCGATGCGCAGCCGCGGGTGCTTGTACCAGCAGGGCTTCCACACCTCTTGGGCGTAGAACGGCCACAGCTTGTTCTGGCACCACTCCGTGAGCCAGTCCCACAGGATCCGGGCCTGCTCCTGGTCGAGGTCGTCCATCCAGTTCGGCGTGGTGCCGGGCCAGCCGGGCGCTTCCTCTTCCTCCGGGTCCGCCTGGATCTGCCGGACGGCCTCGACGACGGCCGCCAGCGTCTCCTTGAGCTGGCCCACCTTCGTGTCCAGCCCGTCGAGCGCCTCGCCGAGCTTCTGATCCTCCAGCTCCGCGAGGCGGGTGCGCACGGCCGACAGGTCACCCGTCAGCCGCAGCAGCATCTCCATCGGGTCGAGCTTCATCTCCGCCATCACAGGCCGCCCAGGTCGTCGTCAGCGTCCTCGAACCCGGCGTACGGGTCCGTGCTGGCCGCCGCGTCGTCAGTGCCGGTCTTGCGCAGCGGCACCGCCGCCTGCACGGCCCCGGGCTGCTCCTGCGGCTCAGCCTGCGGCGGCACCTGCTCCAGGTGCCGGGTCGGTGCGAAGTCCGGCTGCTCCGGGATCACCGGCGGGTGCTCCGGCATCGGAGGTACCGGCGGGACGACCTCGCCGCGCACGACCTGCAGGTGGTCACGCGGGCCGGGCAGCGGGCCGGACGCCCAGCCGCTGCCCGCCGGGTCCGCCGTCCACGGGCTGGTGTCACCGGTAGCAGCCGACGGCGCCCACGGGCTGGCAGGCTCCGGCGGGGCCCACAGGTCTCCCGGGTCCTCGACCAGCGGAGCCGCGACGGGCGTGGTGTCCGCGGGCACCGTGGAGCCCTTGCGCTTGCGTGCCTTGAGCTGCGCCTTCGCGTCCCGCTTCTCCTGCTTCTCTACGGCCTTGACGTCCTTGCGGTCCCACACGGCGACGTAGCGGACGACGACCGGGCCGCCGATGTTGCGGCGCAGCACCAGGATCTCGCCCGGTTCCAGGTTCATGATGTCCGCAGGGGTCATGGTGTCGACCTCGACCCAGGTGTACGAGGAAGACTGGCGCATGGTGCCGTCCGGGCCCGGGGAGTTCGATTGCGACTCCCGCTTCTGCTTGTGCCGACCGCACAGCTCCGACAGGCCCTTGAGGTCCTCTTCGTCGGCCAGGCCGCCGAGCACGAGCTTGACCATGTTGGTCCAGATCGTCTTCGCTGCTTCCCGGCCGTAGCGCTCCCGTATCTGCGAGCGCGACTGGAACACCGCGTGGATGGCGATGCCCAGGCCGCGACTGTCCGAGGTCCACTTCTCCAGCGGCACGGAGCAGATCAGCGCTGCTTCGTCGAGGATTAGCGACCAGGGCGCGTCCAGCCGTCCGCCGCGCTGCAGCGGCGCCAGTTCCCGGGCTGCTTCGTAGATCTCACCCGTGAGGCAGCTGAACAGCGGGCCGATGCCGCCCCGGCCGGTGTCCCGGCCCAGCAGATACAGGGTGTCCTGCGACTGCAGGTAGCCGCGGATGTCGAAGAGGCCGTCGCCCATGTGCGCGTTCTCGATGACCTTCTGGACCTGCGGGGTGTCGAGGAACATGAACGTTTTGGACAGCGTCCCGAAGACGTTCTCACCCGTGGTCGGCTTGCCCTCGACCTTCTGCACCTGGAGCAGGTCGTCCCTCCAGCCGCGCGGGGCGACCGGCCGGGTCGGGTCGTAGGGGTCGGGGTGCTCGTACTTCGCCAGGATGTCGATGGCTTCGTGGTTGCGGAAGCTCTTGGACCAGCGGGCCACGTCCAGCAGGGTCAGGCCCTCAGCGTCGGCCGCCCACAAGAACGCCTTGAGCACCGAGTAGCTGGCCGTCTCCCAGAAGTTGCGGTTCTCCACGCCACGGGTGGCGTCAGAGCCGTCGAGCAGGTAGTTGGCGCGTCGCATCGCCCGCTCGACGCCGCGCTCTGGGTCGGAGCAGCCGATCACCGGGTCCCAGGCCACGTTCGAGTCCCGGCCGCCGATGGCCTGCGGGTTCCAAATCAGGATGCGGCCGACCCGGGCCCGGAGCTTCTCCGTCAGATCGACGATGTCCACCTTCACCGACGTCGCCAGGACCGCGCCGGGTGCGTCGATGATCCAGTTGGCCAGCTTCGCCGTCTTGCCCGCGCCGGGCGGGGCGACCATCACGGAGCTGTCCTCGATCGCCATGTACAGGTGCAGGCCCGTCTTCCGATCCTTGCCCAGGTAGGTGCCGACCGCGTTGGTGTCCACCTTCCGCGCCGGCACCCTCGCCAGGCTGGGGCGCAGCACGTTGCGCTTCTTGACCAGCTGGGGGGCGCCGAGCGCCTCGCGCAGCTTGCTCTTGGGGGCGAACCCGTCGGTCTCGCGGGTGAAGTCGAACTCGCCCTTGAGCAACATGTACCCGGCGCCGACGAGGCCGACTGTCATAGCCGTCGCCAGCAGCGGCTGTGCCTCGAACGCCGTGCCTCCGGCGTCGAGCAAGCCCCCGAAGATGGTGCCGAGCATCCCGCCGGGATCAGTGTCCTGTGTCGTCGTCTCGGCGGCGAGCAGGGTGGCGGGGACAGTCAGGGCCGTCAGCCGCACGGTGGGCCGGTGGAAGACCGGACACGGGGTGAACAGCGTGTTGTTGAGCGCGTCGCCCTCGACGGGCTTCCAGCCCTCTTTCGGCTTCCCGGCCGCCAGGACGGCGGTGTCCGACGCCTCAGGGGCGGGCTGGTTGGTCGAGTCGGTCAGGATGCTGGCCTTACTGTTGTCGTTCACGAAGGTCCTTTCCTTCGGGGCCCCGGGGGTGCTGTAGCCGCCAAGCTCTTCATGCACCACCGGGGCCACTCCTGTCTGTATACGTCGCTGCACTGACAAGTACGGCATGGATTTCACCGATCGTTGCGGTCCTGTCGCGCACAGCTGCGCGGCTTCCCGTCTGGCGGGAGGACCTGGGCAGATTGCCCGCCAGGGGATAGATTCCGCCGACTCCCCCGCTCACTCGTCGTCGTCTTCGTCGTCGGCCAGCCGTTGGCCCGGCACTTCGGGCTGGTTCTCCCGGGCGATGGCCCGCAGGTGCCGGCGGATCGAGTCCGCCTTCACCGAGACGTGCGGCTCGATCAGGACCGCCTGCTCCCGCTGGGACAGCTCCCGCTGCTCCGGGGTCAGCTTCTTCTCCAGCGCCGCGCGGATCTGCTCGCGGGTCGCCTTCTGGTCTTCGTCGACCGTGGCCTGCACCCGGGCACTGCCCGGAACCCGCGCCGGCACCGCCTGCTGCACCTTCTCCAGCGCGGTCAGCTGGCCCTGCAGCCGCACCAGTTCCCGCCGGGCTTCCTCCGTCGCGTTCCGCGCTTCGTCGGCTTCCTTGAGCGCGTTGGTGGCCTCCGTCTCGAACCGCGCCCTCTCCGCCTGCAGGGTCTCCAGCCGGACCGTCAGCGCCTGCTGCTCCCCTTCGAGGCGCAGCGCCTTCTCGCTGGCTTCCCGGGCCTGCTTCTGTACCTGCTCGTAGGCGGTGGTGAGCCTGCCGCGCTCTTCCTGCAGCCCGATCACCTGGCCCTTGAGCGCGTTCAGTTCCTCAGCGGTCTTCTGGTAGAGCTGGGCCGCCGTGGCGTCGCTGGACTCCAGCCGCGTCCGCTCCTCCCGCAGGGCCTTGAGGCGCTTCTCCTCCGCCTCCCGTTCGGCCGCCGCCTTCTGCTGGGACTCCTCAGCCTGCTTGCGGGTCTCCTCCAGCACCTTCTCCACAGCCGCCAGCTGCTCCGCGGCTTCCGCGACCGCCTGCTCGGCGTTATGCCGGATCTCCTCCGCCTCCGCAGCCTTCTGGTCGGCTTCCTGCGCCCGCTTGCGGGACTTCACGAAGTCGGCGTTCGCCGCGATGTTCAGCTCTTCCAGCAGCTCCATGGCGGTGCTGTCGGGGCCGTAGTCCAGCAGGGCGACGTCGTCGGCACGGGTCAGCCAGGCCATCCGCTGCATGAGCTGCAGGCCCTGCTCCGGGTCCTGAGTGTCCGCCAGCTCCAGTGCAGTCTGTGCCTTGGGCCGGATCTTCTTCTCCAGCGCCCGGTTCAGCGCGTCGAGGCGCTTCTGCTCCTCCGAGACCTTGCCCCGGCCGCGCACCACAACGGTGCCGCCGACGGCCGCCTCCAGCTTCTTCTTCTCCTTGAGCGCCTTGCGCAGTTCGTACGAGGCGTCCGCAGCGTCCCGGGCGCGGGCCCGGCGGACCATCTCGTCGGCACGGTCGTTCACGTCCAGGCCGGCCACGCGGAAGCACCACGCCCACAGCCGCCGCCAGAGCAGCGCAGCGAGCCGGAACGGGCCAGGCTTGGTGCCCTGCTGCTGCGGCTTCTCTTCCGCTTCCTTGCCAGCCAACGCACGACGCAGGTCCAGCTCGATGACCCAGGCCGCGCCGATCGGCATGAGCGCCATGAAAGGCGCCGCGATGGCGTTGGGTGCGTGCGCGATGTTGGCGATGGCAGAGGCCGCGACGAAGCCCCAGGCCGTGGCCTGCAGTAGCCGCAGCTGCGGGGTCCAGCCCTTGTTCGGGTCCGCCGACTTGTACATCAGCGCGAACAGCCGCAGTTCCAGCACATCGAACATCGAGACGAAGCCGATGGCGAAGAACATGGGCAGGTCGAGCGTCCCGGTGGCGAAGCCCCACAGGCCGTACAGGCTGACCGCGATGCCGCCGAGGAGGGGCTTGGGGTCCATCCGCAGCGGTTCCGCCGGCGCGGGCTGGCCCTGTTCCTTCGCCAGCGCGAGGACCTCGCGGCGGTGCTGCTCCCGCTCCGTCTTGCGGCTGCTGAGCCGGGACAGCGTCAGGAAGCCGACGACCAGCACGGTGATGAGCACGGCGCCGCCGATCACGGCCAGCGCCCAGGTGGGGGTGTCGTTAACGAGCCGTTCGGCCGCTCCCCGCCAGTCGATGGGCTTGGTGGCTGCTGAGGTCACTGACCCTCCCCCGGGTCCCCTTCGGCGCCGGCGGACAGCAGCTCACGCTCCCGCTCCAGCAGCTGCTCGAACCGTCCGAGCATGTTCGTGCGCAGGTCGTCCTCCGTGTCGCCGACCAGCAGCTCCGGGTGCCGGATCACCAGGTCGACGGCCACGCGGATCACGGTGTTCTCAGTGAGCCGCTCTGTCTTCTGCGACCGGGACAGCATCAGCTCCCGCGCGATGGTGGACAGCTCGCTGTGCTGGTCCTCGCGCAGCGGCACCCACTTGGGCCGCTCTTCGGACTGCACGGCCTTGCGCTTCGCCGAGTTGCCCGCCATTTGTGGTCCCCCTTGGGGTCGTGGAGTCATGGACTCCAAGAGGTTATGGGTCCACGGGTTCGGCACTGCGCGCCGTACCGGGGATCGTTCGCGGACCGGTGCGAGTCCCATCCGTCACTCCCTTCGTTCGGTGTCGAGATCAACCTAACTACAAAACTCCAAGAGTTCAAGGGTCTTGAAGTTCAAAGGTCTGGGGGTTATGTTGGTTCTGCAAGCGAGAGAGGGCCAGGGCTTGCAGGCCCTGACCCTCTCTCCGGCCAGCGGTTGCAGCCGCCGGCCAACCCCGGACAGGCGCAGCGAACGCCTCCCGGGTTTGGGACACCCCTGACTTGGAGGGATCTCCGTGCGTAATTCTCTCAGCCTCATCCCCGGTGCCGAGGTCACGGTCGACGACTTCCCGGCCCTGCGCCTGTCGCCCGAGGGCATCCGCGCCCTGCCGGTCGTCACCGGCCCGCGCCTCGCGGTCGTCGGGCGGATCGGCCCGAAGTGCCGCGACTGCCGCGACTTCGAGAGCGTCGTCACCCGCAACGGTGTCGTCACCTGCGACAACCCGGTGCACGCCGAGACCAAGCCGCAGCTGCCCATGCGCCCGACCCCGCACGAGCGGGACGGCCGGCAGGACTCCCCGGAGCCCGCGCGCCCGCACTCGCGCACCGCGCTGCTGGTCGGCTGACCGTCGTGCGCGCCGTGATCGGCACCACCGCCGTCATCCAGGACCCCGCCGCCAGCGAGGCGCTGCGCCGCGCTCAGGAGGCCGCCGAGGCCGCCCAGCGCGCCGCCGCCGAGCGGGCCGCCCGCCAGGGCAACGGCTGACCACTCCCCACCTCGACCCGGGCGGATGAGCGACCCGCCCCGCCCGGGTCGAGCCGGACCCCTATCTCTTCTTCTCCCTTGCCGGAGGCTGCTGTGCGTTCCACCTCGCGCGTCACCACGACGCTCGCCACGTTCCTGTTCGTCTCCCAGGCCCCGCAGTCCGAGTTCGCCAAGAACCCGGCCCGGACCCGCGAGCTGGTCCACAAGACCGCCGACCGACTCGGCCCGAACGGCGCCGCCGCCGCGGTCGCCGAGGTCGCCTACGAGTACGGCAAGCACCCCGAGACCGCCGCCGCCCACATGCGCGCCTGCCTGCTTGCCGTCGAGTCCGCCGACTTCCGCACCTTCGTCCCCGCCGCGCGGCTGGCGGTGACCCGATGAAGGCCACCGAGAGCTTCACCGCCGAGCGGATCACCGCCCTGGTCGCGGTCGTCGCGGGCACGCTGGCCGCGCTGCTCGCCGTCCACGTCGGCACGGGCATCGGCAACGTCATCGGCGCCGCATTTCTCACCTACGTGGCGACGATCGTGGCCGTTGCCGTCAAGGTGCCGCTGCAGCTAGTCAAGGTCGTCACCGCCAGCGGCCGGGGCACGGTCATCACCGTCGTCATCACGGCCATCGTGCTCATCGGCATCGCCAAGGCGTTCCGGGGGCTGGCGTGACCACGGCCAATCACCTGTTCACCGGGGGCGGGGGTGACCTCGACGGTTTCCGTGCCGCCGGATTCCGCGCGCGGTCCGCGTTCAACCACGCCCCGCCGGCCGTCGCCACCGTCCGGCTGAACTTCCCCGGCGTCCGCGCCGAGTGCGAGAACGTCCACACGCTCGACATGCGGCGCCTGCCGTACGCACGCGTCCTGGTCGGCTCCCCGATCTGTAAGGAGGCCGCCCCGGCGGGAGGAAACAGCGCCCCGCAGGTGGCCACCCTGGACGACGCGGTCGAGGAAGCCGACGACGTGGTCGAGCAGGACGACCTCAAGGCCCGGCCCGCCATCTGGTCGCAGACCCGAGCCACCGCGTGGGACCTGATCCGCGCCGAGGAGTGCGGCCAGTACGACGTCATCGTCGGGGAGAACGTCCCCGGCTTCGCCACCCGCTGGGACCTGTTCGACGACTGGCTGCGGATCTGGGACAAGCTGGGCAAGTTCCCGACGCTGGTGTCCTTCGACGCCGCGCACCTGGACGGCGAGGACTTCACCGCGGCGCCGCAGCACCGCCACCGCATCGCGTTCGTCCTCGCCCGCAAGGGTCTGCCGCGCCCCGACCTGCGGCCCCGGCCCCGGGCCGTGTGTGAGCACTGCGGCGACGTCCGGGCGATGCAGCAGTGGGCCCGCCCGCGGATGCGGAAGACCGCCACGTACGGCGAGGGGTACCGGTACATCTGCCCGAACCGGCGCTGCGGGCACCGCGAGGTCGTCCCGCTGACACGGCCGATCGGCGACGTCCTGGACCTGTCCGCGCCCACCCGCCGCTTCGGCGACGGAAAGGCGGGCAAGAAGTTCCGCCCGTACGCCGCGACGACCCGGGCCAAGGTCGAGCTGGGGCTGCGCCGGTTCGAGGGCAAGCCGTTCCTGGTCATCCTGCGCAACCACAGCACCGTTCAGAGCCTGGACGAGGCCGCGCCCGCGTTCACCGCCGAGGGCAACCACCACATGTACGTGGAGCCCGCCGGCGCGACGCTCGACGACTGCCGGGTGCGGATGTTCACCAACCGGGAGAAGGCCCGGGGCCAGGGCTTCCCCGACTCCCACCAGTTCGCCGGGACCAGCACCGAGGTCAACCGGCAGATCGGCAACGCCTTCCCGCCCCCGTCCGCCCGCTGGCTGGCCGAGCGGGTCCGGGAGGTGCTGGCATGAGCGCCGCCAAACGGTTCGATCCCGAGATGAACGGCGGGCTGCAGCTGGGCTTCGACCTCTTCGAGGAGGAGCACCAGGAGCAGGCCGCCCCCGCCGGGCCCACCACCGTGGTGTGCCTCAAGGGCCGCCGCGACGACCCCGAGATCAAGGACGTCGTCTACGTCGGCCGCCCTATGTACCAGGGCGGGTGGCGCCTCGCCGGTCACCTGCTGGCCAACCCGTACGTGGTCGGCAAGCACGGCACCGCCGAGGACGTCGTCGCCAAGTACCGCGTGTGGCTCGACAAGCACCGGGACCTGGTCGCGCGCGAGCTTCCCCGGCTCAAGGGCCAGCGGCTGGGCTGCTGGTGCCCCGAGGGTGGGCCCTGCCACGCGCGCGTGCTCGCCGAGCTGGCGGACGCGGCTGAGGTGACGCCGTGACACTGCCCGAGCAGATCAAGGCATGGGCCGCCGATCAGGGTCTGACTCATCAGCAGGGAGCCGCCGGCACCGCCGTGTTCAGCCCCGACCTGGTCCACCGCTACGCCCTGACCCGCACCTGGGCACCCGGCACGCACCGCGTGTACGTCCTGGTCAACCCGTCGATGGCCACCGCCGACCAGGACGACCCCACGGTCCGGCGACTGGTCGGCTTCGCCCAGCGTGACGGCCACGGCGGGCTGGTGCTGGCCAACCTGTTCGCCGTCCGGTCCACCGACCCCAGCATCCTCACCACCGGGCTGCTCGACACCGTCGGCACCGACAACGACGCGCTGCTGCAGCTGCTCGCCGAGGCCGCCCACGACCTCACCGTCGGCTGGGGAGTATGGGGCAGGCTCCAGCGGGCCGCCACCGTCGAGAAGGCCCTCACCGCCCACGGCGCGCGGCTGTGGGCCCTGGGCACCACCAAGGCCGGGCACCCGCGCCACCCGCTGTACCTCCGGGCGAACGCGCCTCTGCAGCCGTACGAGCCGGGCGGGGTGGCCCGGTGAAGAAGCTGACGCTCAAGGCCGAGGAAGCGCTGCTCGGGGCGATGCTGCACCGCCCCGAGGCGCTGCCCTCAATGCGCTGGGTACCGCCGGGCACATTCTCCCGCCCGGACTACGCCGCCTTGTGGCAGACGCTGCACTCGATCGACTTCTCCAAGGTCGCCCCGAACGACGTCCCGGCCGCAGTCACCGCGGCCGTGGCGAAGATCGAGGAGCCGGGCATCCGGCAGACCCTCACCCCGTCACGCCTGTCCAACCTGGCCAACGCCAGCGTCTGCCCGAACCCGCAGACCGCCCCGCTGTACGGCGGGATGGTGCTGGAGGCCGCGATCCACCGGGCGGTCGAGCACGCCGGCGAGACGCTGCGGGACACCGCACGGCAGGCCGAGGTCGACCAGGCACTCAAGGTGCTGGAGCAGGCCGACAGGACAGGGCAGCGCCTCGCCCAACTGGATGCCGCCTGGAAGACCGCACCCGAGACGGTGCGCAACCTGCTCGACACCCAGCCCGTGGAGCCGGTCACCCCGGTGCCCCGCACCGAGCGGGCCCGGATCGACCTGCAAGCCGAGGGCGAGACCGTCGCCTCGCTGCTCTACGAACCCCGCCAGCTGCGCGAGGTCACCGGCTGGCTTGAGGACCGGGACTTCTCCCACCCGCAGTTGGCCGCCGTCTACCAGGCCATGCGCACGCTCGACGAGCGGCACGCCCCGATCGACCCGCTGACCGTCGCGTGGGAGGCCCAGCGCCACCCCGGGCCGCAGCCCAGCGACCAGGTCCTCGCGGAGCTGCAGGAGGCCGGGATGGGCGGCACCGCCGCCTACGCCGCCGAGCAGGTCCTGCACACCGCCGCCCTCGACCGGCTCGACGCAGCCGGTCACGACCTGCGCAACTACGCCCGCCACCCGGCCCTGCCGGTCTCTGCCCTGGTCGATCACGCCGGGCAGGCCCTTGAGCCGGTCCAGGCCGACCACCAGCGCATCCAGCACGCCGAGCGCGAGCCGGAGCTGGCCAGCGACAAGGAGCCCGCCCCAGCGGCTCCCGCCCACACCCCCGACTCCCCCGCCCATCAGCACGAGATGGAGATGTGACCCCATGAACGAGCCCACCCCCTTCGACCCGACCACCTACCTGATCAGCCGCGAGCAGCAGATCAGCGCCCTCTACCTGCCCAGCGTCGAGCCCCTGCCGCCGGTGAAGTCGGCCGGCCGCGTCCTGTGGGAGCACTTCGGCCGCCTCGCGCCCGGACTGGTCACCACCGCGGCGACCGCGCTGGCGTGGGGCTGGCACGAGCAGTTGCCCGACGGCTCGACCCAGCCGCTGTGGATCAGCGGAGGGCTGGCCGCCCTCGCCGCCGCGGCGGGCACCGTGTCGGCCGCCAAGCAGCATGGCGAGGCGGAGACCACCCGGTGCGCGTTCGCCGCCGGCGGGACCCTCGCCCTGCTGGGCGTGGCCGCCTGGACGCCGGACTCCGCGCTGCGCGCCCTGCTGTGGCTGGTCGGCACCGCGGCCGTCTACGCGGTGTGCGCCCCGCTGTGGCGCGGCGACCGCCGTCTGGAGCGCGAGCAGCGCCACGAGCGCGTCATGGCGGAGACCGAGGGTCGCACCCAGGTGGCCGTCGCCATGGTCGAGGGGCAGACCCGCGTTGCCGAGAAGGTGTGGGAGCACCGCACCGAGGTGGCCCGGGTCGAGGCCATCAGCAAGACCGTCGAGGCACTGGTCGCCGCGAGCGACGCCCGCGAGACCCGCGCCGTCGCCCCCGGCGATGAGCTGAACGTCGCCGCCCTGCTCAAGGCCGCCGGACACGAGGCCCCGGTCGAGCTAACCGCCGCCGAGCGCGAAGAGCGGCAGCAGTGAAGCCCACCGCCGCCGTCGGGCGACTGGTCAGGCAGTGGCGCGGCCACGTCGTGGAGGTCTCCCCGAAGGGACTGTCCATCGACGGCCACACCGTCGACCCCAAGCCGCTGACCGAGCGCGACGCCGTGAAGCCCTCCGACGACCCGCGCACCCACCCCTCGCTGCAGTTCCTCGACGGCGGCTCCCTGGTCTACCGGGGCCACGTCCAGGCCGAGATCCACCCCGGCCAGGAGGTCACCGTGCACGGCCCCAAGGGTGCCGAGTGGCCGCCCGAGCCCACCCGTGAACCCGAGGCCGCACCCCGGCCCGAGCGGCGCCTACGACTCGTACGCGACGAACCCGATGCCGGCCCCGCGCCGCCGGAGGTCGACGACGATCTCGACATCGACTTCTGAGACCCCGACACCGGAAAGAAGGGACATGACAGTGAACGACACCCAGACCGAGGACCAGGACGTCCGCACCCACCAGGAGGAGGTCGCCGGGTTACTTCCGGCCCTCGCCCAGCTCGACCGGACCGCCGCCGAGCTGGAGGCGAAGAAGGCGTCCGGCCAGAAGGTCACTCAGGCCGACGTCAACGCCTACCAGCAGCAGGCCGCCCACGCCCGGCACCTGGTCGACGCGGCCGGCGCCGACCACCGCGAGGTCGCCGAGGCGGAGAAGGAACACCGCGGCGATGGCGACAAGGGCTTCGCCTCCCGGGGTCTGGACCACGCCGCCCACCCCCGCACCTTCGAGCCGACCCAGCCCCCGGCCGACAACGGCCAGGACCGCGACCGCGACGACGACGAGGAGATCGACCTGTGAACGGCGAGAAGCACAACGGCGAGCAGCAGCCGGAGCCCAGCGACCCGTGGGCACCGGTCACCGTGCCCGCCGAGCAGGTGGTGGAGCACAGCCAGCTGCAGGATGCGTATCAGCAGACGCTGACGGCCGCCGGATACGGCGAAGACCAGCGCGATCGGTACATCGCGGAGTCGGGCCTGGACCCGGAGCACGCAGCGTGCGTATGGGCCGAGGAAGTCTTGCCCGCAGCCGAGGCCGCCGGCGCGATCCCCGCCAATCCCGGCTACTTCGACCCGGTCGAGCGCGCCACCCTGGACGCCCGGGACGCAGCCGTCGATGAGTTCTGGAAGCAGCACCCCGAGTACGACGTGTTCAGCAACTCCCCGGAGAATCAGGCACTGTTCAGGCAGGCCATGGAGCACGGCGACCAGCGGGCCCGCGAGGTCCTGGGCGACCAGGTCGCCGAGCACCTCCTCAGCCGCCCGCTGGGGCCCACGGAGGAGCCCACCCACCCGGGCGACGCCCCGGAGACCGTCGCAGACGACAGCCTCGACATCGACTTCTGAACCTGAAGAAGCGCAACGAGCCCCACCAACCCCGGCGGAAACCCCGTCGGGGTTGTCGTTGTTGGTGAGTACGGTGATTTACATGGAGATCAACGGGGCGGAGCAGCAGCGAGGACACGTACTACTCATCGCAGGAGACGCTGCCATGCGCCGCCGGACCGTCCAGATCGAGCCCAGCGCCAACTTGGCCGCCCTGTCGATCGTCCCGGTACCCGTCCTACTCGGCAGCGATGTCCCGAGCGACACCACGTATCTGGACGGCGTCCGCGACCAGAACGCCCTGCTGACCCGGCTGCGCGCCGCTGCGGCTACCCCCGGCCCGCTGCTGGTCTACCTCTCCGGCCGCCTCACCGTCGACCGGCGCGGCCACCAGCTCTACCTCGCACTGGCCGGCACGACTGTGTCCACCGCCCGGTACACGGCCCTGCCGTGGGAGTGGCTGGGCACCGAACTGCGCCAGCGCCCGCCGGGCCTGACCACCGTGCTGCTCGACGCCGCAGCCGACAAACGCGCTTGGCCCCTGCTGCAGGAGTACGGCTCCCTGCCCGCCCCCGGCTCCGTCGAGGTGTACGGCACGATCGCCCCGCCCGGGTTCACCAGCAGCGACAGCAGCGTCAGCACCTACACCCGGGTCTGGATCGAGCAGCTGCGCCGCAACCAGCAGCGGCCCACCAACTCCCGGCTGCACGCGCTGACCGTAGGCGCCGCAGCCCTGCCGCCCGGCACGCTCATCGTGCCCACCGCCCCCGAGCTGGCCGCTCCGGAAATCGCCACCCGCCACGCCGCCCAGCAGGCCGCCACACGGCAGCCCCAGACCGTACAGCGCATCCTCGCCGGGGACACAAACTTCACCGAGGAGCTGCGCGAGCGCCGCGCGCCCGCTCCAGCGCCTGCCCCTCAGCCCCAAGCCCCGGTGCCCCCCACCGCGCCAACCCTGGCCGAACCGGCGGGCGCGTCCCTGCAGTTCCCGCCGCCGACCGCCCCGGTCCCACAGCAACGGCAGCACGCCGCCCCCGAGCAGCAGCCGGTCCGAGCCGCCCACCCCCACACGCAGCAGCCCGTCGTGGCGCACCACGTACCGGCCCAGGCCCCGGCACTGATCCAGCAGGCCCCGGTGCCGCTCCAGCAGCCGGTCGTGCACCAGCCCGCACCGGCCCTACAGGACCCGCGCCCCTACGTGTACGGACTTGCGCAGCAGGGGAAGTTCGACGAGGCCGCGCGCCTCGCCCAGGCGTGGGAAACGCACACGCTGCAGACGTACGGCATCGACTCGCCGCAAGCCACCCAGTGGGTGGAGATCCGGGCCGACCTCGCCAAGCAGCAGGGCAACTTCGTGCTGGCGACACAGCTATGGATCAGTGCCGGGCGGACCCGCCTCGCGCACCAGTCGCCCGATGCCCCCGAGGTCCTCAACACCGCCAAGAGCGCCCACTACTGCTGGACGCAGATCAGCGAACCGCGGCACGCCCGCGAGTGCGGGCCCGAGCTGATCAGCCTGCTGCGCGCCCTGCCGTCGCTCGACCGCCGGCACCTGTCGGTGGCACAGCAGCGCCTGGAATACCTGCACAACGCGCCCAGCGGAACCTGACGCACGACACGAGGGGAGGAAGCCATGGACGAGGAGACGCCGGAGGGCGAGCGGCTGTGGTCCGGGGCGTGGGAGGAGATGACCGTCCCCGTGCCGCTGGCCGCCTCTCTGACCTGCCTCAGCCCGCACACCGTCGGGCAGCTCACCGAGGGCGGGCACCTGGTCGCCGAGCGACACGGGAACTACCGCTTCGTCACCCTGGTCAGCCTGTTCGTCTACCGCCGCCGCCACTGGACGCCGGAGCAGGCCGAGAGGTACAACGCCACGCCCGAGGATGACACCACGGCGCTGGACCAAGCCGCGGAGCAGCTGGCCGGATAACCGGCCCTGACCTGGGCTGATCCGGTCCTCTTATAGAAACGGGCCCTCGAATGAGGCCCGTTTCTGTTCAACTCGCCCGCGTCGGGGCGTTGTCCGTACGATCAGCGCTCATGAGCACCGCACGTCGGACGCTGGGCCACGGCCCGCAGCCCCAGGCCCCCGCCGCCCCCGCGCACGGGCCCGAGGCCACCCGCCGGGTCCGCGCCACCGAGGCCGACGTCGAGGCCGCCCCGCTATACCGGCCCGGCGGGCTGGAGCACATCGCCCAGCTGCGCGAGAGCGACGTGCTCGGTCCGGTCACGCCACCCGCGTGAGCTGGGCAAATTCCTGTTTTCCGACCGACGATGAGGCGCTCAGCGCGGAAGCCGACGCCCTCGCCCGGCAGGCAGCGCCCGCCGAGGAATTCTCCAGGCCCAGACGGCGCCGAAGGCAGCGATGTCAGCGCTGGTCATCTTCCACGCACTCACCTCCAAGGAACTCCGCACCACCATGACCACGGACCTGCGCGACGGCAGGCTGTTCCTGCCCACCCGCACGGTGCTGCTCGCCGCCCCGGTCCGAGACCGGATCGCGGCCTACCTGAATTACCGCAACAGCCGGTGGGCCCGCACCCCCAACCCTCACCTGTTCCTCTCCCAGACCACCGCCTGCGGCGTGGAACCGGTCAGCAACGTCTGGATCAACGACGTCCTCGGCATACCCGCCGACCGACTCCGCGTGGACCGCCTCCCCCACGAAGCCGAGGCCACCGGCGGCGACCCCCGCCGTATTTGCGACCTGTTCGGCCTCTCCGTTGGCGCAGCCCTCCGCTACACCTCCATCGTCGATCAGCCCGGCATCGTCGAGTACAACCTCCGCAACGCTGGTCCAGCTCCGAGCCCTCGCACAGACGGCGTCGGCTGACACTGCCCATTCGGCTCAACAGGACGCCCATGGCAATCCCAATTGGGTGCATCCGGAGTGCGGTGCTCATGTGGCGTCCGCAGCGTGGTGTGTGACTTCCACCCCAACCGTCTGATCCCCGCGTGCGGCTGTGCTGTGCGACGTGGGTCCAGGAAGGAAGACATGCCCATACGCAAGAGATCGTCGGTTCGCGCAGTGGCCGCAGCCGCCATATGCGTCACCAGCCTCACCGCGCTCGGCGCAGGCCCGGCCTCAGCGGTGAGAGCCGACGGCCCCGCCCCCAGTGCCAGCCCGCAGCGGGACACGCAGCCGGAACGGACGGACAGCCAGTCCACAGCACCGACACAACAGCAATCAGCCAAGCACACAGTCGTCCCCGGCGACACCCTGTGGGACATCGCCCAGCAGACCCTCGGCAACCCTCTGCTGTGGGAAGAGATCTACACGCCCAACCAGCAGACCATCGAGGACGCGGCCCGTCGGCACGGGTTCGCTTCCAGCGACCGGGGCCACTGGATCTTTCCTGGCACCGTGCTGACGCTGCCCCCGAAAGCGAATCCGCCCAAAGCTCCTGACGAGACCGTCCGCACCAAAGCGAACGGGTCGCCCGCCGCAAGAGCGGCACTGGCGAGACTTCAACAGAACATCAGGAACTACGTCGCCCAGAACACCGGCGTGTACTCGTTCCTCAACCTCTTGGCTGCTGGGCGGGTCGTTCTCATCACCGATGCCCCGGCGAACGTCGTGTCCCAACTGACCAACCTGTCCGGGGCGCCAGAGAGCGAAGTGCAGGCGATTCGCAACATCCTGGTCATCCGTGGGACCGTCGACCTGACATCCCGCGACGCCGATGAGCCACCGTTCAAGGGTGGTGGCGGCATCCAGGCGGGGACCTCCGGCTGCACTGCCGGTTACGCCGTGTCGGACCACGTGGGAGCCCGGTTCATGGTCACCGCCGGCCACTGCTTCGACCACGAAGGCGAAGAAGTCACAACTCTGTCCGGAAGGCCGTACGGCCGGGTCTACGACAAGGAAGCCGCGTTGGACGCGGCGCGTATCAGCGGGGAGAGTTACGCCGGAAGGATTTTCACTGGCGACCGTGACAGCGACACCATCCCGGTGCTCGGCGCCGGGGACCCACGTGCGCTGCCCGAGGGATTCGCCATGTACTGCTTCAGTGGTCTCACAACCGGCGAATCTTGCGGTAACTCTGTGGTCTCCACCGGTGATCAGCTCTGCCCGAAGGATCCGGGTTTCGGATGCGTAGAGGGTGTCACCACCCTCTACGGCATTCGCGGGTCACGGCATGGAGACTCGGGCGCCCCGCTCTACGTCAAGGGCAACGGCGGTGCCTTCATCCGCGGTCACATCCTCGCCGGCACAGCCACGGAGGTTCCTATCCCCGGCACCGGGCTTTCCGTCCCCGGCTTTGTGAGCGTGGCCCTGCCGTGGAGCCAGGTGGCCAACAAGTTCGGCGTCAACATCGTGACCGGATTGGAGGGCGTCGACATGGTGCCCAACTCCGCCGGCACGACCGGTTGAGTCGTCACCCCTCTCACAGCGACGAAGTCAGCTGACCCCTCCAGTAGGGCGGGCCCGGGTGAACCCGGGCCCGCCCACACACGGTTACGGCTGGGCCACCCGTCGGTTCGCCTTCGAAGCCCCTTCGGAAGAGGCGAACCCACGGCCTTTAGCCAGCTGACGGAGGACGTTCAGCGCGGCCAGCGTGTCCCCAAGGGCTTGGTGTCCGCCGCCCAGCGGCAGCCACTCGCGCACGCCCTCCCAGGTCGAGCGAGCCTCCATCACGCAGGACCAGTTCGCGCTCCGGCCCAGGTGTCCCGAGGGCAGCTCCAGCCGCCGGCAGTCGCCGCGTCTCGCTGCCGCTGATAACAAGCCCTTCGGGGGCCGCGGCCGCCGCACGGCAAAAGACCAGGTCAGGCGGCAACAAGAAGAGGGGACTACGCGACGGCGCGCTGACGTTCGGCGTCAACCGCGCGCCGCAGCTGCTCCAGCTTGAGGGGCAGCAGCTGGCGCAGCCCTTCGAACCGCAGCCGGCCGACCCGGTACGAGGTGATCAGCCCGTTCTCCTCCAGCGGCATCCCGGGCGGGCGGATCACCGTGTTGCCCTGGTCGTCGAGGACGCCGTCGTGGTTCATCCAGAGCGACACCCACAGCTTCGAGGTGCCGTGGGCCCGCTGCACCAGTTCTTTGCGCACGTCCAGCCAGCGCTCCAGCGCGGCCCGGGTCAGTGCCGAGGTCTCGACCCACTCCCCCTCGACTGCGCCGCCGCCCTGGGGGCGCCGCTCGACGTACACCGCGGCGTTGTCCTCGCCCAGGTCCGTGGTGCGCAGCTCGACCAGCTCCCCGCTGCGCGCCGCGGTGTCCAACTCGACGGCGAGCAGGGCCGTCAGTCGGGTCTGCGCTGGGGACATGGCCCCGGCGAGGTACCGGTCGAGCTGGCGGGACAGCGCGGACAGGGTGGCCGCCTCCGGCGCGGGCTGCAGTGGGATCTCCCCGCCACCCAGGCGCAGCGCGGGCATTCCCAGCGCCTCGCGCAGAAGGTCGATGCACTTGCGTCGGATCTCGTTGGTCGCCTCAGAAGTGGGCGGGAGGTTCCCGTCAATCCGCCGGTGCCGCAGCACCCCGGACTCGGCGAGCCGTACGTACGGACCGAGCGCCTCTTCTTCCAGGAGTCGCTGCAGGCTGCGCCGGGCACCGACCGGCAGCGCCCCGCGGTCCAGCGCCCGCTCCAGCTCCCCGCGCACCATGTCCAACTGACGCCGACGGGCCGCGCCGGCGCCCAGGCCGTCGAGGAGCTGGTCGAGCGCGCGGACCGAGGGGAACTTCGACGTCTGCACTCGGCGATTGTCGCGTACCAGGCCGAGCCGTACCTGGGTGACGGCCGAGTTCCTACACTTTCTGGACCTCCCTTTGTGCGCACGCGTACGCGCGCGAGGCTGGACATCTCCTCCGGGCCAAGGAGGAGGTGGGGAGACTGGAGCGCCCGGCGGTGCGCCCTGTGTCCGGCCGATGCTGCCGCCGCCGGGCACCGTCAGCGGCCGGCCTGCTGCCGCAGGAAGCGCCGCTCCTTGTACCGGCGTCCCCACTGCCACCGCTTCGTGGCGTACGAGAGGTCCTCTCGGCAGGCGTCGAGGAACACGCCCTGCGCCGCGACTACCACCTCAGCCTGCCGCTGGAATCGGGCGCCGTCCTTTTCGTTCAGCTCAAGGTCGCTGGTCGCGGCGACGAGGTCCTCCGCCGCGGCGATGACCGCCACAGTGCCGCACAGCCGTACGCCGTGCAGCGCGCCGATGAGTTCGCCGCTGACCTCCCACGCCTGGGGCAGCTGGCCCAGCAGCAGCTTGTGCGCCGCCCGGCCCGCCTCGCGCTGCAGGTGGGAGAACTGGAACGCGTAGTTGAACGAGCGCGTTGAGGCGTCCAGCAGCCTCCGGTACGCCTCCGCCCGGTCTTCCTTGCTACCCAGCCGGGGAACGCCCGTGGGCCGGTAGCGCCCGATCAGCGCGGAGGTGACGCTGCCCGTGGCCTTGATGCTGGCAGCGGCGACACCCGACGTTGTGAAGGTCATGCCCGGTTCTACCACCCGGCGGATGCGGCGACGGCCGGGTCGGCGTAGCAGCTGCACCAGGCGGGCCGCCCCGCCCAGCGCGCGGGCCAGTTCGGCGAGCACGGCCAGTCCGCCGTCGGGCACGGCCCGGCCCGCCTGGTCGAGCAGGGAGTGGAGCAGGTCGAGGAGCACGGGAGCCTCCGGGCGTTCGGCAGGGATCTTTCGCCCCTTGCCGAGTCCGGGAGTCCGCGCAGACAGCAGCGGCGCCCGATGTAGTCCGAGTGATCCGGGGCGTCTTCCGTTTCAGGGTGCCCCGCGCCCCATCCGGAGTGTTAATACGGTCGATCTGCCGAGCGGCAGCGCTCTACCCGCGCCCGGCCGTGAGGCATATCTTCAAGAGAGGACCGCACGCGGAGAGCTCGATAATTCGAAGTGCGCTCCTCCAAGAGAGGTGAGTGAACCCTAAAAGCGGGAGAAAAATCCCTCGGAGGAGGGGTTCTTACCGAGCCTTAGCCGAAAACCCCTCCCCCGAGGGTCTTTCACAATCACGCTTGGTGTTTCCTAGTCAGCGCTGGACACACGGCTTTTGGGAGCCCTCGCTCAGCACTGGCCGGCGGCCCATCGGGGGTGGCTCCCCCGAGAAGGCCCCGGCCCAACCCTTTCGACGGTCTCGTTGATGATGCCGCACCAGCAGGCCCCGCCCGGCCACCGGGCGGGGCCTGCTCGGTCCTCAGGCACTCCGAAGCCGTCACTGTGACGCGGCCTTTCAGCGTCCCGGGACGCGGCACTACCGATTCCGCTTATGGCTGTCAGGAGCCACATCAGGTTTTGTCCCTGACTGTGCTTCGGGTTATCTGTTTCAGAGAAATCCCTCCACAGAGCACGAATTGTGGCCGGGTCACACCGATGGCGTAACATTCACGCTCAGCCGGTGACGGACTGTTAGCCGCAGTCCAGATGTCACTGGTCAGAGCGAGGTTCCCAAAAAACCCGCGGTCGAGCTTCGGACATTCGATCGAAGCTCGACCGCCTCTCGAATAGGACACGTGTGTTCAGCGACGTCTACGTCGCGGTCATTCTGATCTTCGGGATCGTGCTGGCCGCAGCCTGTTACGCCGTACGGCGCCTGGAAACCAGGCCCACCCGTATCGCTTCCGTCCTCACTGCACTCGCCCTCCTTATCGGAGCGTTGGTGCCCGTGGTGCGCCTCCTGACTGAGTCGGCGGCCCCGTCCTCCGGAGTCGTCGCCCCGGCGCCACCGACGACAACCGTCTCTCCGATGGCATCCCCTGACTCCGTGTCGACGGTGCCCGGTTCGACCGTCACGCCTCCTGGCACGGGGAGGTAACCATGAGCACCTACCCCACCATCAGCCGGAGACCGAGCGAGGGCAGGGCCATCTCTGAGTTCTTCTCCCTCCACGGCCTGCCGCCCGACTCCGTAGACACCCTCACTGAGGTCTCCCGCCTGCGAAGGCGACCCCGCGGCCGCCCTCTCGTACTCCCGGTCGCGAAATCCGCCTTCTTCCTCGTCGACGGGCGCGTCTCGGAACTCGTGCAACCCGGCAAGGTCCGCCTGTGGCGCGAGCTGATGCTCTTCGAGAGCGTCAGCAGCACCGCCTTGCTCCCCGGTACGTACAGCGAGGAGAGGGCGAACCCGAACCCCAAGAACCTCACCTCCGGGTCCACCCTGTCCCGGTGCGTCTTCGTCGAGGTCCCGAACACCAAGCTGAACTCGCTGGTGATGACGGACCCCGCGATCGCCCTGATGCTCGCGCGCATGGCAGCCAAACGGCACCTCCTGACGGAGCGGATGTACACCGCGAGCCGAGCAACCCCGGCTGCCCGGGTTGCGGCAGTACTGAACTATCTGGCCGAGCCCACTCGGAGAAACGCGATAAAGCCCAGGGAGGACGGCGTCATGGTGATGACGACCACCGAGGAGCTGGTCGCCTCGGGACCGAGCCAGGCTGACCTCGCCGATGCCCTTTGTCTGGGGCGGGCAACCGTCGAGAAGGCGATCGCCGAGCTCCGGCAGGTAAAAGCCCTGAGGTCCTTCGGTCCGGGAGAACGGGCTAACCGCTGCTACCCCATCGAGGACCGGGACCTCCTGCGGCAGATCGCCGTGGGCGGGTAAGGCAGCAGCCGGCGCCGAGCTTCCGACGACTCGGCGCCGACCGGGCCGCTCATGCCTCCGTCTCGCCGAAGAAACAGTCCCGGCGGGTAGTGACTCCACCCCAGTTGGGACAAGGCCTGAATCCTGGAGAGGGCCCGCGCAGCGCCGTCGCTTCCTGTGTCGGCCGTGCCGCATGTACTGCGGTGGCCTCGCAACCAGCGTCGACCAGAGTGCCGGTGTGAAACGGCGAGCGGCCTATCCGCAGCCTTGGTCGCTGATGCTCATGGAGGAACCTGAACAAGGTCTTTCGGTGCCATGTAAAGGATCCGGTGGCCGTACGCCTCTCAGCATGCGTACGGCCACCGCTGCTTCACCGTGAGGCGCTGGGCCGCAGACTGGAGGAGGTCCGCAGCGGCGGACATGGTTCGGATCCTGTGGTTCACCAGCGATAGCAGGGGTGACCAAGCCCCAGACCCCGACCCCGACCCGCGTGCGTGACCGGCCGTGGAGAACATCGGTACAGCCATTCTCGGTAGCGAGTATTCCGCTTAGCGATCGGACGGCCGTTGCGCCAGCCCATCTTGGATTGCACGGCGCGACGACAGGTCGACCTGCCTGCCGCTCCGGAACCAGCGCGCCCGCCACCACACTGGACCGGGCAAATGATGTCTATAAATTAAGTCCTGGTGCTATGTTGATGTCGATTCGGTAAGTGACTAGCTCCTTGGGGGGGGGATCATGGCTGGTGAAATCACGCCGTCGCAGTGGGCCGTTGAGCAGTTCGGTGATCACGCCGCGGAGGTGATACGGCATGTGGTTAAGGGTCTGGCACGTGGTCAACAAACCGCCTACGAGGTACAGGTGGCGGCCCAGAAGGCGGGGGCCGAGGACAAGCGCGCCTACGGCAGCATGTGGGCCACGCGCTACGGACAGGTCGTCAAGCAGTTCGAGCTGGCCGAACTCCCCGGCTATGAGGCCCGCAAGCCCAAAGGGGCGTCGTACAGCCTGGCGGTCGTCAACGGGCGAGTGCTGATCCCCTTTCGGCATGCCGACTCGTTGAAGGAACCGATCTCCCGCGCAAAGCTGAGCACGAAGGTTCCTCACCAGGTCTCCCGCGACAACGGCGTAGGCCCTGCGCAACCTCCACCGACGCTGTTCGACAGCGATTCCGAGACCACCGAGCCGACGGCGGACCCCTCGGTGGCCGAGGCCGCCGCGGCGGCCTCGGCGGAGCAACTGACAGTGATCTACGTCGCGTACGCTGCCAACGCCGACAGCGACAAGGTCCTGGCCGCCTGGTGGGGTACGCCGACGTCGCTGGAGGACGACGGCGCCATGGTGTGGACTCCGGAGCCGCTCGACATGAGCATCGCCACCGCCGAGCAGGACTCCAGCGACTCCCGCGATGACCTGCGCGATGCGGGTACCACTGTCCCCCGCGAAAAGGGCTTCACCGGGGGAGACCTGCCTGTTCTGGGCGTCACGCACCGCTTCGAGGTCGCCAAGCGTCCGTCCGCCGAACAGGAACCAACCATTTCCGACATAGAAAACGGCGATGAGTAAGAACACCCAACCACCGCTGTTCACCGCTCCCGGCAGCCGCGGCGGCTCCGGTAAGGGCCGCACCGACCGGGGTCAACCGTCCCCGGCTGCCGTGCACGAGCTCTTCGACCCCGCCCGGCTGGCCCAAGCCCGCAGCCTCATCGGGATGACGAAGAGGGGGCTGGCCGACGAGCTGGGGGTGACCCCTGCTGCGGTGAGCCAGTACGAGATGGGCACCAACCGGCCGCGCCCCGACCTGCTGCCGCGCCTGGCCGAGATTTTGGATGTGCCGCTGACGTACTTCCTGGCGGGGCGGCCCCACGCGCGGCTGGACCCCTCGGCCGCGCACTTCCGCAGTCTGCGAAGCACCCGGGCCTACCAGCGCGCCAAAGCCGTCGCGTTCACCGAACAGGTCTGGGAGCTGACCTACGCACTGGAGAAGCGTGTCCAGCTCCCCGTGGTCGACCTCCCCGGCTTCGCCGGCGGCGAGGTACACCCGGGCACCGATCTGCCCAGCGAACCTGCCTCCGCCGCCCGAGCCCTGCGAGTCGCGTGGGGGCTGGGCACCGGGCCCATCGCTCACCTGGTCCGGCGCCTGGAAGCGCACGGCATCGTGGTGGTCACCCCGCAGCGCGACGAGGACCTGCGCTCCGTCGACGCCTTCTCCACTTCGCGCCTCCCGCGCCCGTTGATCGTACTGACGCCCAACCGGACCGACGACGTCTACCGGCACCGCTTCAGCGCCGCCCACGAGCTGGGCCACCTGATCCTGCACGGCGACACCAATCCCGGTGACATCACCCAGGAACGCGAGGCCGACACCTTCGCAGCCGAGTTCCTCACCCCCCGCGAATCGATCCTGCCCGAGCTGCCTGCACGGGCGGACCTACACAAGCTTTCGCAGCTCCGCGACAGTTGGGGCGTCTCGGTGCACTCCCTGTTGTACCGCTGCCGAGAACTCGGCCTCCTGTCGGACTCCTCGGCCAGCCGCGCCTACCAGCGGCTGCACGGCCTGCAGGGGCAACCCGGTTTCGCTCCGGAACCCCTGGCTGGCTATCCCGGCGAACAGCCCGCGCTGCTGTCCCAGGCCTTCGCCCTCGCCTGCGACCACAGCCTGACAATTACTGAGCTGGCTCACGAGCTGGCCTGGAGTGCAGCCCAGGTTCGGCGCATGCTCGGTTGCGAGGAAGACCGGCCAGCCCTACGGCTGGTCAGCAGCTCGTCCTGATGGCCTGTTGGCGGGGTCCGGCTGCCGGACCCCGCCGCAGATCAGCCCGCGGGCCAGCAGCCCTCCGGTTCTCCTCAGCGCCGGCCTGCTCCCGCAGGGAACGGCGCTCCCAGAGCCGTCTGGACACCTGCCATCAGCGAGCGACGTAGGCGAGGCCCGCGCGGCAGGCGAAGGCCTGACGTCGAGCGGTGTGGGCCCCTTTTCGTGCCGACTGGGGGACGTTGCAGATGATGTCCCCGTGGGCGCCGGTCGGCCCACATGGGGTGATCAAGGGGCGGGAATGAACTATCTGAACATTGCAGGGTCAAGGGCGATACGCGGCGGGCTGGTGCACGGGCTGGCCGTCACCGCTTGTCTGCTCGCTCTCTCTGCGTGCAGCATCAGCGACGAGCCGCCGGCCAGACGTAGCGACGGCGTGGTCAAGGACTTCGGCCGCGTGACGGCGGCCGACGTGAAGAAGTGGGTGCAGAAGTCCGATCTTCCGCACGAGACCAAGAACCTGGTTGCCCTTTACGTCAGCGAGGTCCACGTCACCGATGGGTTCGCTGGCTGCCCGGCAGAGGGACGCGCCGAACCGCTGATGAAGGTGGAGCTGGCCTATCCCGACCTTGGGCAGTACGACCGGGAGGGCTTGGAAGAGCAGAGCGACTGGAGCCGCCAGATCATCTCTGCGCTGGAGGAGTTCGCGCATACCTTCAAGCCGGGCTACTTCAGCGACGACAGTCTGATCGGTGGCCCCACGTGGGTGACCGACGCCCAGGGGGGCGCCAACTGCAGCGGCAGTATCGAGATGGGCCAGCTCTTGACCCCATCCGCGGGCCTGCAGACGGACTACTCCCAGCGGGAGAACGTCCCAGTGCACTGATGATCGTGTCGCCCGATGAAGCCGCTCTTGGCTCCGCCCCCTCGTTGGCCCGCCGGGCCAGACCGGCCCGGCGGTGCGCTCGTGTGTCCGGCCGATGCTGCCGCTGCCGGGCGCTCAGTCCGTCGGGCCGCCGGCGGTCAGTGGGACGACGGCCCGCCGCCCCCGCTGCCCAGCAGCAGGTAGAGGACCGTCACCACGCCAACGCCGACCAACAGGGCGACGCCGACACTGGGGTGGAGGTACGCGATATACGCCGCACAGGCCCCCGCGAGCAGGAGAACGAGGACGCGCAGGTCGAGGGGACCGTTCACCGGGTCACCGCCGAGCTGACCGACGGGACCACGATGCGGCCATCCGCCGCGAGAGTCCGGGCCCGGCGCCGGACCCGGCTCAGGCGCCGTTCGACCGACTTCCGAGTGGTACCCAGCTTCTGCGCGATCTCCTCCTGCGTGGCGCCGGTCAGCATCGCCTCGCACACCGCCCGTTCGTCCAACGATGCCTTGGCCAGGATGAGGATCAAGGTTTCCCGGAGCACGGTCTGCTCCTCGGGGCCGGGCACGACGGGAGGGCTCCACACCGTGAACCCGTCGTCGTCGGTCCGGTACAGCGAGTTCCCCGAGAGTTCGTACAGGCGGCGCCGGTACTCACGGGCCCAGCGCTGGTAGGCGTCCCGGAAGTGGTGGAGGGCGATGGGCATGAAGAAGGTGGTCAAGTTCCTGCCACCCTCGGGGTCCCACTGCTGCAGGCAGTCGGACAGGTAGTAGGGGACGGCCCTGCTCAGGCAGTCGATGGCGATGTCCTCGCGGACTTCCGCCCGGCGCATCATCTCCTCGACCTCGGTGTACGGCGCCTTGAAGTAGATGTTGCGCTTGCGGCACCGGGCGATGACCGTGCCGTCCTTCATCCAGGACCGGAGCACGTTCCACCCGTATAGCCAGAGCCGCTGTCGGAACATCTCGTAGGCGGGGCCCTCGAACCCGGTGGCCTGAAACTCCGCGAACAGCTCCCGATCGCGGGCCCGCCGCTCTTCGACTCGGCTCAGCTCCAGGGCAAGCGCATCGGCGACCGCCGAACTGACTTGAGTGGACACAGACAAGACCCCATCTCGTACTTAGAAGTCATAGCGCCTCTCTCTACGGTTTGAACAAGCAGTCATCCCCCTCGAATCACGCAGCAACTTTTCGAGATGGGCGAGGAATGAATGTCAGTCGAGCAATCTCGACGTCGCGGCAAGCATGGAGTGGTCGCCGTCCAAACTGATCCGGATCGAAGCGGGCGCGGTCGGGATCACCGTCAGTGATCTCCCTGCACGCTCCGGTCTGCGCCGGAACTCCGTTTTCACCGGTTGCGCGTTCCTGCTCGACGAGCGCGGTGCCGAGTCCGCCGCGCTTCAGTGGATCCGGGATAACCTCCCCATATCCGGAGTCCATAGAGGTGCCCAAACCGGGTGGATGGAGCGCATCATGTCGGACAGTCAGAAGGCGGTCGAACCGGTCGTCATTCCGGCGCCGCCGGCCCGGCCGCAGGAGTACGACGCCGCGACCCGGGCTGCGCTGGAGCACATCGACCACCAGGCCGTGCGCACCGTCGCCGACGGCCGCCCCAAGTCCACCCGCGACGCCTACATCCAGGACTGGGCGAGCTGGAGCAAGTTCTGCAACGAGTCCGGCGTGCCGCTGCTCGCCATCACACCGGGCACGCTGGTGATGTTCGTCGAGTGGCTGTGGGCCCAGCCCGGCGGGAGGAAGGGGACGTGCACCGCGCCGTCGACCATCGACCGGCGGATCTCCGGCACCGTGGTCTCCGCCCGCGCCGAGCACGGCGTGCGGCTGGAGGACGGCGTCGCCCGCCTCGCCCGCAACCGCCTCAAGCAGCTGGTGAAGGAGATGGAGGAGCAGGGGGAGACCCGCGGCCGGGGTCAGGCCCCACCGCTGCTCGTCGAGCACCTGGTGAAGATCAGCGCCGCCTGCCCGGACAACCTCAGGGGCATCCGTGACCGTGCCCTGGTGCTCATGCACTTCGCCGTTGCCGGCCGCGAGCACGAACTGGCCTTCAACCGGGTCCGCGACTACGCCGAAACCCCCGGCGGCATCCAGGCCGACCTGCGCGTGTCCAAGGTCCGCCCCCGCGTCGTGCCGGTCCCCTACGGCTCCCGGCCCTCGATCTGCCCGGTGAGGGCCTGGCAGGCATGGAAGGAGGCCGCGGGCCTCACCGACCCGGACGGCTACGCCTGGCGCCGTCTGCACAACCGCTGGCACACCGTCATGGACAGCGGACTGCAGCCCGAATCCATCGGCGACATCGTCACCCGCGCCGGCGAGCGCGCCGGGATCGAGATCCGCTTCACCGGCCACAGCCCCCGCCGCGGACTCGCCACGTCCTCCCGACTGAAGGGCCACGACCAGATCGTCATCGCCAAGCAGGGCGGCTGGGCCCCGCACTCCAAGGTCCTCGCCGGCTACCTCGAAGTCGTCGACCAGTGGGAGGACAACGCCCTGCTCGGCGTGCTGTAGGGCATCGTGCCCCGACCTGCACAGGGCCACGCACCTACCAGGCAGTGGGCAAAACCAACCCGGCTGGCACGGACCCTCCAGACGACGGCAGCCCCTCCGGGGCAGTCCCGCCAGCCCTTCCGAAATCGACCGCGCCGCCGGTGAACTGCGCGTCGTTGAAGGAGACGTCGCCGCCGGTGAACACCGCGCTGTCGAAGGAGACCGTGCCGCCGGTGAACTCTGCGCGGTTGAAGGAGACGTCGCCGCCGGTGAACTGCGCATCCTCGAAGGAGACCGTGCCGCCGGTGACCCCTGTGCGGATGAAGGAGACGTGGCCGCCGGTGAACTGCGCGCCGTCGAAGCAGACGTGGTCGGCGGTGATCTGTGTGCCGGTGAAGGAGACGCGGCCGGCGGTGATCTGTGTGCCGGTGAAGGAGATGTCGCCGCCAGTGAACTCCGCGTGGTTGAAGGAGACGTCGCCGCCGGTGAACTGTGCGCTGACGAACGAGACGCCGCCGCCAGTGGACCTCGCGTGGTTGAAGGAGACGTCGCCGCCGGTGAACTGTGCGCTGACGAACGAGACCCTGCCGCCGGTGAACTCCGCGCGGTCGAAGGAGATCTCGCCGCCGGTGAACTCCGCGCCGTAGAAGGAGACGAGGCCGCCGGTGAACTCCGCGCTGTCGAAGGAGACCGTGCCGCCGGTGAACCCCGCGCCGTTGAAGGAGACGTGGCCGCCGGTGAACTCCGCGCTGTCGAAGGAGACCGTGCCGCCGGTGAACCCCGCGCCGTCGAAGGAGACGTGGCCGCCGGTGAACTGAGCATCCTCGAAGGAGACGTGGCCGAGGAAGTGCGCATCCTCGAAGTCGCCACCGTCGAAGACCACGCTGGTGAAGTCGAAGCTGTGGTCGCGCCAGGAGTGGGAGTGTTCGACGCCAAGACGGAGATGATCACGGATGAGGCGGATGACGGTATGGCGGACCTGCCGCAGCTCCAGGTAGGAATGACGAGCCAGGGTGTCGCCTGCCGGCAGGTCGGACTCCGCCGTATAGGGCAGGCGCAGGTAGGCGCACAAGACGTCGATGCAGGACTGGCGCAGTGCCCTGGTGGGCGCGTCGTCGGCGAGGTGGGCCAAGGCATGGACGCCGCCAAGGCGGACCGCGGCGGAGTCGTCACCTAGCTGGGAAACGGCGACGGTGAACCGCTCGCTGTGCAGGCGAGTCGCATCCCGCAACGCCCCGTCCTCGTCGACCCGCTGGCGCCGGTAGGCCACTACCAGGGCGACCAGACCGCCGGCCCCGGCGACCACACCGAAAGACAGCTTCACCAGGTCGAAGAGCGTCTTGGAGTCGATGCGCGGTTCGGCCTTGAGTGTCTGGGCACCGAGCAGGTCCCAGCCGGCGTAAAAGACGCTGCTGGCGACTGCCAGCGCGGCGACGAAGGCCAGGGGAAGGACGATCCACACGTGCCACAGACGCAGACCGCGTCGACGCTCCCGGGTACGGGCAAGGAGAGGAGTCACGACCGGCAGGACGACCCAGCCCTCCCGGCGGTTGCGATCTGCGCTGCCTGCGGTCCGACACGGCTGCCACCCGATCACATATGCGGGATGCAGACACTACAAACAGCACTACGAACAAAGGTGCGTGACGGGCCATCATGGAGCAGACCGAGACGAGCACGGACGTATCGCGCATCGTGACGCCCACGCTCGTGCTGCCGGCGTCGGCCGGACCGGCGGGCACCACCGCGGCGACGAACGCCGCGGCGTTCAGCCCCGACGTGCTATCCAAGCTCCAGGAGCTGGAGGAGCGATCCGTCCAGCACGAGAAGAACCTTCGTCCTGCGAACACCACCGACTCCTACGCCGCCGACTGGAAGCAGTGGGAGCAGTTCTGTGCCCTGCTCGAACTCCCCGTCACCGCCATCACGCCCGGATCGCTGACCGCGTTCGTCGAGTGGCTGTGGTGGCAGCCCGGTTGGCGCAAGGGCACCTACACCGCGCCCTCGACCATCGACCGCCGCCTGTCCGGCGTGGTCGTCACCGGCCGCACCGACCACCACCTGGTCCTCGACAAGACCGTGGCCGCCCGCGCCCGCCGAGTGCTCAAGGCCAAGGTGAAGGAGCTGGAGAAGACCAAGGAGACCCGCGGCCGGGGACCCGCGCCCGCGCTGCTCGCCGAGCACCTGCGCGCCACCGTGGTGGCCGCCCCCGACAACCGGCTGGGCATCCGCGACCGCTCCATCGGGCTGACCTGCTTCGCCATCGCCGGGCGCGAACACGAGGTCGCCTTCCTGCGGGTGCGCGACTTCGTCGAGACCGAGCACGGCATGGAGGTCGACGTGCGCGTGTCGAAGATCAAGCCCCGGAAGGTGAAGGTGCCGTTCGGCTCCCGGCCGAGCAGCTGCCCGGTGCGCGCGTGGCGGGCCTGGAAGGCGGAGGCCAACCTGACCGACCCCGATGACTTCGCCTACAAGCCGCTGCACAACAGGTGGCACACCGTCATGCCCGGCGGGCTGGACCCGGAGACGATCGGCGACGTCATCACCCGGCTGGGCAAGTGGGCCGAGCTGAGCTTCCGGCCCACCGGGCACTCCCCGCGCCGCGGACTGGCCACCAGCTCCAAGCGCGCCGGCAACGACCGCAAGGTCATCGCCAAGCAGGGCGGATGGGTCGAGAACAGCGCCGCGATGGAGGGCTACTTTGAGGACGGGGACGGCTGGGAGGAAAACGCCCTGGTCAAGGTGCTGTAGGACGGGCAATCCGGCCCACCGGCCCATGGTTGAGTATCCGGATCACTCGGGGAGGGGAAAGCTATGAACAAGGACGGCCTGGAGTTTGCCGCCACGTTCGACCAGAAGTTCGTTCAACAAAACGGACACCGCGGTCACTTCGGCAGGAACGTGCTGAAGGGGCTGGTGGACGGGATGGACAGCTTCCTGGAGGAGAAGCGGCGCACGCCGGGATTCCGGAGCATGGGGCCGGTGGCGCTGGGCGGCTTCCTCTGGCTCGACGATCCGGAGCTGGCCGCCTGCCTGGCCCGGTTCGACCACACCTGCGTGGTCGTCTCCAAGCAGGGGCGCAGCAAACGCGACCTGGACAAGCTGGGCAAGCTCCAGCCTTTTGCCGACGGCGACAACGGGATGCTGGCCCGTGTCTTCGCCGAACTGACCGATCTGGACTGGCGGGAGGAGGGCCGCGCCAAGGTGCTGGGACCGGGCGCGCCGATGCCCGACGTGGTTATCCCGCCCCTGCGGACCATCGGGTTCCGCCGCCAGCCCAAGAAGGACATGGTGCCCTTCCTCCATACAAAGATGATGCTGCTCGGCGAACTGTGGTGGCACGACGAGGACGCCCTGGGCGGCGTCGCCGACGTCATCGGCTTCCGCCCGGAGCGGCTGTGGGTGGGCAGCGCCAACGCCACCGCACGAAGCAGGCACAACCTGGAGTTCGGGATGTGGCTCGACGACCCGCAGGCCCTGCAGGCCGCGCAGACCTTCCTGGTCCAGCTGATGGCGCACTCCGAGGCGCTCGACCCGGACAGCGACCTGTTCCAGCCGGAGCTGCTGCCCGTGGACTTCGACGACGAGGCGTTCGCCGAGTACGCCGCGGAGTACGGGTGGGGCGACCCCGACGCTTGAACAGCGGCCACTTCCCCGCGGAGCTGACCGCTGGCACGCCCGCCCGGTCCCCTGCGAAGTGCGGCCGGCAGGTGGTGGCCGCACCGTGGAGTCATGGGAATCATCGTCGTCGAGGAAACCCGCAGGCAGATGTCCGAGGACTTCGGGCCGGGGGACGCGGTCGCCTACAACGGAGCCGTGCACGCCGCGCCCGCCGACCCTTCTGTGCCGGGCGACCCGGCGGACACGACGCTGTGCAGCAAGCCGACCCGGGGCATGGAGAAACTCCCCTACACCCCGGCCGGGCCCGGAGCCCCCTGGTACCCGCGAAACAAGCGCCAGTGGGTGTGCCGTGATTGCGACGAGGCGCTGCATTCCGCCTGAACCTCTGCCAGCACGGCACCGGGCGATCGACCGCCCGAGGCCGCGCGCCGTCCATCACGCACGCTGGCCGGGCCCTGCGAGGAGGCGCGGCAGGGCCCCGAGGCGATGTACGCGCCCCGGGGCCCTTGTACTGCCCGGCTACTTCTTCGGCTGGCTGCGCTGGCGCCGCAGCTCCCGGATACGGTCCTGCTCGGCGAACAGCCGCCGGTTCTCCTCCGTCAGCGACAGCCGCTTCGGCTTAGCCGCCCGTTCCTTCTGCTTGGCCGCCCGGCGCTCCACCGTGAACGCCTGCGCCTTCTTCTCGCAGTCAGGGTGAACCGGCTTGCCCCGGCTGGGGCCCTGCTCCCGGCTCACCCACACCTTGCCCTCGATCAGGTCGGCACACATCGCGCACACGGCCGGGCCCCGCCGCCGCGGCGCTGGCGTCGTTTTCCGTGCCGCCTTCGCCGCCCGGGTCTCCGTCGATCCGTCGGCCCGGGTCACCGTCACCGGCGACGCCAGCGAGACGGTGTAGGAGCGCAGGTCGTCCGGAGTCGCCCGGTGCTGCTGCCCCTTTCTGCCCCCGCGTACGGGGATTTTGCTGGTCATGAGCGGAAGCGTAGAGCGCTGGGCACCCGATCCGCGGCAAGGGCGACATGGCGGTGGGCGGGACCAACTAGTCCCGCCCACCGGCGTGATGAAGCTCAGCGAAGCTGTGGAGGCTTCCGGGGCGGTGGAATAGCCGGAAGGATCTCCCACAGCGGTCGCCCGCCCCGGGCCCACTGCTCCAGCACCCGCCGATCGACCAGGTGCAGGCGCTGCTGCCGGGCGAAGTCGCGGGCAGGCCCGGAGATCCTCCCGTTGGTCACCATCACGACGACGTCGCCGCCGTGCACCGGCCGGCCGGTGCCGTTGAGCGTCTGCAGCTCCGGAGTCCCCACAGCCGAACCGTCCAGCCCCTTCCTGCGGTGCTTGCACTGGATCACCCACAGCCGACCGAGCGGATCGTGCCCCTTCACGTCGGCGCCGAGGTCGCCCCGGCCGCCGCAACGCAGCGCGTCGTGGGAACCGTCCCGGGCCAACAGGTCACGTACGGCGTTCTCGAAGGCGCTGTGGTGCATGGCATCCAGCTGGCCGAGCGAGTAGGTCAGGCCCTCGACCCGCAGCTGCGCGGACCGCATCTGGTCAACCTGCCGGTAGATCCAGCCCGCCAGGGCGAGAAGCGCCAGCAGGCCGAGCACGACCAGGACCCACCAGTGCGCCCATACCCATTGTCCGACCTTGACCAGCACCAACCCGACGACCACGAGCCCGCCTAAGGCGATGAGTAGATCGTCGTCGCTCTTGCGCCGCCGCCGACGGGGGCTCACCGGACGACCCCCGCCGCCACGATACGCAGCGCCCCGCGCCCGTCCCGGCCGGTGTGATCGACGTCTTCGTATTCCCTGTTCCCGGGCACATTCCCCCCTCGTCTGCAGCTCCCCGCCGCTTTCATGACAGCACCCGGCACCGACAGTCGGCCCGCCGTTGGGATCACCCGTCTGAAAATCGCTGGCTGTCGCCCAACGGCTGCGCACAGTCGAGGAGTTGGCCGCCCTGGATTGTCAGTGCCGGTGGCTACCGTCGAATGCTGCGCCGAGGAACACCCGGCCCCGCCTGGGGGCATTGCCCCCTTTCACCGCCGAGGACCGCCCGTGACCTACGTACGCCCCCACTACCGCCGTGACGGCACCTACGTCAAAGGCCACAACCGCCGCACCCGGCCGCGCACCGCACAGCCCCATACGGCACCCCGACGCGCCACCCCGCGGCCCCGCCCGGTCTCCACCGGACCGACGACCTACGTCCGCCCCCACTACCGCCGTGACGGCACCCGCGTGCGCGGGCATCACCGGTCCATTAGCCCGCGCACCATCGCCGCGGTCGCGGGCGCCGGGAGCGGAGGGCTACTGATGCTCCTGTTACTGCTGGCCCTGGCCGGCGGACCGGGAACCAGCAGCAAGGCCCCGGCCGGCACCACGCCGTCGCAGTCGGTATCGGTCCCGGCCACTCACCACCGATAGGAATCGACCCGCACAGCGAGCAGAAACAGCACAGGGCCCCGGGCGGAGAGGCGTCCGGGGCCCTGCCGTCTGCCGGGCCGTCAGCCTTTCCTTCCGGCCGCCCGGACGGGTGAATCTCGGTGAAGTGTCAAGGAGTTCATGACACAACATACTGTCAGGGGTATCCTGACAGTATGGAGGAAATGAATGATCCCCCGGAGCGCGAGCGGCCACCGGCCCTTGCCCCGGCCGACGAAGCGCTGCTCACGCGCGCGCAGACTCTCCGCGAGATCACCGACGCTGCCCTGCGTGACATCGCTCAGCGCTACCCGGATGACGACCACGGCAGCCTGCTGCGCGACGCCCTGTTCATGGCTGGCCTCGCCGAGCGGCTTGTCGACCAGGCCGTCGTCATCGAGCGGGAACGCGGCGCCAGCTGGACCGACATCGGCAACGCCGCCAGCAGTTCCCGACAGTCCGCACACGAACGGTGGAACACCACGGTCGGCGCGTGGGTCCTCATGGGCCGCCGGCGCACGGGCATCAGCCGCGGCCCGGCCGACCCGACCACCCACGCCCACTACCTGGACGAGTGGTACGCCGACCTGGTCGGCGAGCAACAGGCAGTCAGTTCCCTGCTGCCCTCCCTGACAGACCAGGCCGCCCGCACCGAGGGCGACGCACGCCGCACCGAGGCCCGCCAACTCCACGACCGGGCCGAGGAGCTGCGAAAGGAGATCGACACCGCATACAACGCGGCGATGGAAGCCACCGGTACCGGCGCGGCCGAGGAGAAACGGGCTCTGTGGGCCGCCAAGCACCTCGCCCGCGCCGAGGTCTACGAACGGCTCGCCGTCATCGAGGAGCCTGTCGCCCCCGAGCACCGCCGCCGCGCCACCACCCAGCGCAGCCTCGCGCAGGGCATCGTCCGGGGCCACGCCCCGGAGAGCCTCCCGGCTGACGACGGGACCCGCGAGCAGGTGTACGCCGCCTACATCAATCTCACCGACGAACAGCGCAGCGGCTCCAAGCGCGCCGTGGCGGAGCTGCTCGCCGAGCGCCTCGACGGCATCACGGCCGCCAGCATCCGCAAGCACCTCGACCCTGTGGTCGAGGCGTACCACCAGGGCACCCAGAACGGCCCCCGCCTCCCTGGCCGGGTCACTTAGAGCGAGGGACCGCGATGAAAGACGCCGACGCCGTCCCGGTCGTGTTGTCCGAGGACGAGCACGGGAAGATCCTGGCGTCGCGGATCCTGCCCGCTTGGACCAGGGACGCCGTCCCGCAGGAGCAGCCCGTCGCCGTGCTGGTCGGCGGACCGCCCGGCAGTGGGAAGTCCACCGCATGCCAGGTGTTGAAGGCGTCGCTCGACCGGCGGGGCGGCGCGGTACTGATCGGCCGCGATCTCTACAAGTCGGATCACCCCGCCTACCGGAGTCTCCTGCACAGCGATGACCGCACTGCGGGTGTGCGTGTACGGCCGGACGTGCTGCGGTGGCAGGCGGAGGTCGAGGAGCACGTGCGCGCGAGACGGTTCGACGCGCTGGTCGAAACCCCTGTGGTTGACCCTGAGCAGGCCCGCGCCTACCGGGATGCGGGGTACCGCGTCGAGGTGGTGGTCGTGGCCGAGGCGGAGGCCGTGACGCAGCTGAGCGTGCTGGAGCGCTACATGGCCCAGATCGCCGAGGACGGCGTCGGCCGGTACGTGTCCTGGGACAACCACGATCAGTGCGTGCGTCGCCTGCCGCAGTCGCTGGAGGTCATCGAGACCGAGCAGCTGGCCGACCGCGTGATGGTGATGCGGCGTGACCTTCAGGTGCTCTACGACAACGAGCTGCCCGGACCCTCGCTGGTGGGCGCGCACCGAGCGCTGCACGCGGCTCGGACGCGACCCTGGACAGCGCCGGAAACCTGGCGTTTCCGCCGCCAGGTGCAGGGCCTGGAACAGCAGCTGCACCCGGCGGAGAGCACGCCGGAACGGCGGCTCGCGGTCGCCGGTGGTCTGGAACGGGCCGCCGCGCTGGCCGAGCCGGTGCGGCGCATCGCCCAGCCGCTCACGGTGCCGCCCGGGGTCGACTACCACCGGCTGTCCGCCGACGAGCACCGCTTTATCTTCGACGAGCTGATCGTGCCGATGCACCTGAGCGACATCACGGCGCACGCCCAGCCGGTGGCGCTGTACGTGATGGGCCCGCAGGGAGCCGGGAAGACCTACGCGGCGCGCACGCTGCGCCGGGTGCTGCGTGCCCGACGCCCCACACGGATCGAGGGTGGGATGTTCAAGGCGGTGCACCCCGACTACCGCCGACTGCTTGAGGAGGAGCCACGCACGGCCTCCGCCCGGATCCGCCCGGATTACCGGGCGTGGCAGGAGAAAGCCGAGGCATACGTGCGCGAGCGCCGCGGTGACCTGCTGATCGAGATCGCCCCGGACGACGTCGCCCACTTCCTTGACGGTGCCCGCCGCCACCATGCGGCGGGCTACCGCGTGGAGCTGATCGTGCTGGGGGGCCGGGCAGCGGACAGCCGTCTGGGCATCGCGACGCGGTGCGCGGAGGTGGCCCGCATCGGTGGCACGCCCCGCTTCACCCCGACGGCCGCCCATAAGGTGTCTTTCCACCTGCTGGCCGACGTGGTCCGCGCGGCCGAGGAGGCGCCGCACATCATCGACTCCGTCTCCGTCATCCGCCGGGACCTGACCGCGTTGTACCGCAACGCGCGTACCCCGGGCGGCGCATGGGCGTCCCCGTCCCGGGGCGGGGACGCCGTAGAGTCGGAGCAACAGCGCCCGTACACCCCGACGGAGGCAGCGCAGTTCCTGGCCACCCTGCAGCGAGTACAGGGTGAACTTCCGCAGTACCGGCAGGATCTCGTCGAGATTGCCGCGCTGGCCTGGCCGCTGATGCCTGCCCATCTGCAGCCGCGCGCCCTCACCGCCACGATCCCGATGTCGGCGCTGCCCGTCCCCCAACAGCAGGGACCCGGCTACTGGCCCTTGAGTTCCTTCATACGGGCCGCGTAGCGGGCCGCGATCTCGGCGACCTCGTTCTCGTCGGCATCCTGCAGGGCCTGCTGGTCGGCGGCGCACGCCGCCAGCTGGTCCCTCAGGAGCTGGAGACGTTCGGCATCCGGAGAGCCGGCACGCCGCTCCTGGATGAGCTGCTCGGAGTACCAGGCGCTGACTTCCTGCACCAGCTGCTCGACGGCCTCGGGGGTCACGGGCTCAGACATGGGGAGGTCCTTCGGGTATCGGTGATGGGCCGTCATTGTCCCTGGCTGAGACGATGCGGCCCGAGACGCATGTTGCCCAAAGCCGCCGCGAAGCACAGGGCGGGGCGCATAGGTTGCTACCGTTGGTGATCTTTCTTGGGGGTGTCGTGGCGCGGGATCTGCGGATGCTGTTCGGGGCGAATGACCGGTCGGTGGAGGCCGAGGAAGCGTTCACGAACCGCCAGGCCCAGTGGCAGGCCGTCGTCGCCGCGCTCACCGATCATCTGCAGCGGGTCGCCAACCCGTCGTTCGACGTCGAAAACCTGGCCAGCCCGCGGCACAACGTCCTGGTCGCCCACGGGGTCGGCGGGATCGGAAAGTCCACGTTCTCCCGCAAGATCGAGGCGTCTCTCGCCCAATCCACCGAGCGACCTGCCCAGTGGACCGCGCCGGCCTGGCCGATCGAGCGGCTGCTGCCGGTGCGCGTCGACCTGGCGCGCTCCAGCGGTATCGACTTCGAGCGGGTGGTGCTGTCGATCCGCCTGGCCGTCGCCGCCCTGGGGCGTCCGATGCCTGCCTTCGATCTGGCCCTGCGCCGGCACTGGGAGCGCAACCACCCAGGCGAGCCGCTGGAGGAGTATCTGCGGCGAGGCGGGATGCTCAGCCGGTTCACCAACGCGGTCAATCTGCCCAACCAGCTGCAGTCCGCGCTCGCGGACGTCGCCCAGGCATTGGCCCTGCCCGGCACTATCGGAGGCGCCGCCGGCCAGCTCGCCACCGCCCTGGTCGGCGCACTGCGCGAGCGGCGCCAGACCGTGCGCGCCCTGGCCGGCTGCAGCCGCCTGGCCGACATCCTGGAGGCCGAGCCGGACCTGGAGACGCTGAGCTTCGCCACTCATCTGCTCGCCTGGGACCTTGCCCAACTACCCGCAGCCCAGCGGGTCACCCCGGTGGTGCTGTTCGACAGCTTCGAGGAAGTCGGGGACCGCACGCACCGCGACTTTGAACGGCTGCTGCAGCGCATCGTGTGGCTGATGCCCAACACCTTCTTCGTCATCACCGGGCGCAACCGGCTGCAGTGGGCCGAGGACGGCCTGCAGGGACAGCTCGACTGGACCGGCCCCACCGCCTGGCCCGGCCTGGCCGGACACGTCCCGGGCGCCCGCGCGCACGGCGGCCCTGAGGTACGGCAGATCCTGGTGGGCGACTTCTCCCCGGAAGACTGCGACGACCACCTCGCCCACCGCCTCGCCCACAACGGCCAACCGCTGATCGGTCCAGAGCTACGCCGCGCCATCGCCGAACGCTCCCACGGTCTGCCCCTCTACCTCGATCTTGCCGTCATGCGGTTCTTGGAGATACGACGCAACGGACGTGTGCCGCAACCGGACGACTTCGGCGACTTCCCCGCCCTGATTTCCCGCACCCTCAGCGACCTGACCAGCGACGAGCGGCACGTGTTGCGTTCGGTGTCGCTGCTGGACGCGTTCTCGGTGCCGCTGGCCACCCAAGCCGCCGGGCTTGCCCATGACGCGGCGGCCCTGCGGCTGACCGAACGCCCCTTCATCCGCGAGGACCTGACAGGGCTGTGGCCCTTCCACCTTCACCAGGTGGTGCGCTCCGCGATCCGCAGCGCCGAGGACCGTAGCGACGACCGGTGGTCCGAGCAGGACTGGCAGCGCGCCGCGCTGCGCGCGCTGTCCGCCCTCGGACAGGAGTGGGCTCATGGTCCACGCCGCGAGCGAACAGTGCTGATCGGCGTGCTGCGGCAAGGGCTGCGCCTGGCCCGCGACTTCAACCTCGACCAGCTCGACTGGCTCACCGAGGCTGCTTTCGCCTACGTCGGCGACTCCGTGTGGGAGCCGCTCGCCCCGCCCGCCCACGGCCATGAGAGCACCGCGCTGTCGACGCCGGCGGAGGCGCTGGTCGAAACTCTCAGCGCCCTGGCCCGCCGTCAACGCGAGCACCGCGCCCGTACCGTGGAGCGGCTCACCGCCGTCATCGACTCCGGTCTGCTGCCCGCCGAGCTGCAGGAGATGCCGGTCTACTACCGGGCCAAAGCCCTGCGCGACATCGGACGCACCGAGGAATCACGCCGCGGGTACCAGCAGGTGGTCGACGGCGGGGGCCGCCTCGCCCAGGCCGCCCGCCGCGGGCTGACGCAGGCCGCCCGTCTCGCTGGCGACTTCCCGACGGCTCTCGCCGCTGCACAGACCCTGGGGTGGGAGGGCCGCCACCAGCGTGTCCTCGGTGACCTGTACTGGATCCAGGGCGAGGTACAGCGCGCGGCCGAGGCGTATCTGGCGGGGCGCCTCGAAGCCGAACAGCACGCCAAAGCGGGCGAGGCCGCACACAACCAGGCACTGCGCGCCCTCGCCCTCGCGTTTCTCGACCCCCGCCAGGCCGACGACGAACTCGACCTGGCCCAGCAGCTCCTCGCCGACCTCGACCTGCGGGCTACGACGATCAACGCTGCCATCGCCTCCGTCATCCGCGACGCCGGCAGCCCCGATCTCGATGACCGAGTCCGCACCCTGCGTACCGAACTTGACGTCGCGGGCCTCACCTCCATGACGCCCACCCTCGACGTCGCCCTCGCCTTCCACCAGGCAGTCCTCGACGACCACGAGGCTCTGGGCGCCACGATCGCCCAGCTGCGCGATCAGACAAGCGACGGCACGTACGCCTACTACACCGACATCGCGCACTTCATGGCCGGCCTGCCGCTGCCGGCCGACCACAGCCCGCCGCGCTGGCTGGACAGCGAACAAGCCACCCGCGCCCGGTGGCGCAGCCTCGTCACCGCACGACGCGAACTGCTGCGCACCGCGCGGTAGCCACCACGTCCCCGGACTCCTATCTCTGACACCAGGGGACAAGTAACAGCAGCCGGAAACGCCTGCGCAGTTCCACCGCCTGAGACACCCTTGAAGCTCAACGCCGGTGGAGACTGGCTGATCTATCGGGAGGGTACGTGGCCACTGACAGACGGCATGGCGAGGCAACGGATGCGATTGATCTCATCGTGGATGAACTGCTAGGCGTGCCGCCGTCAAGAATGCCGCTCGAAGAGGCCGCAGAGACTATGGATCTCGACTATCACGCCTCCCGCAAGCCACCTGATGAAGTGTGCGTCCACCCTCAGGTAGAACGTGTCATCCCTGCCCCACGGTTTGACCCAGAACTCGCCATACAAGTCGCCGTGTGGTCCATCCAAGCTGCGGTTTCCGGTGTCATCGGGAACGCCATCTACGACCGCGCAAGAAGCGCCGTGCGCCGAGTTCTTGCACGTGCGCGCGGCCCCGAGGAGCCTCCTCGGGTTGAAGAGGCTGAGGCCGTCGACATTGCGGTCTTCGCCTGTGCCCTTGCCGGCATCGTCATCTTCCCGTCTCAACCTGCCAATGCGGCAGCCTACGAGCGCCCCGTATCGGAAGTGTCCCGATTCGACGGCCGCGTTCTGGTTCGCTTCATCCATACGCGAGAGCGCAGAGCGGTTGCGGGCCAGGGGCTGGAATCCATTATTTTCCACTGGCATGAGCGCACATTCACAGAGGTGCTCATGCCAGAGCGCGGCGCGTCGACACAAGACATGAGGTGGCGGACTTACGTTCGTCACGACGTCCTACCGTTCGCCACGTTCAGCGCCTCGGATTGGTCGGCGGAGGATGAGCGGCTCACTCAGGAGTTGTGGCCTCGGATGCGTCGAGAACTTCGAGACGAAGAACCTGGTGAGTGGCAGCCCGTTCCGGTGCCCAATCCCTAGTAGGGGGTGACTTCCAGCGCTGGTTACTTGTCCCCTGGTGTCAGAGATAGGAGTCCGGGGCCATCACGGCAGGGGCGGGCGGGATGATGGAGAGCGGGCACCGAGGCGAGGAGCGCCACATGGGCACGACCAGGCACCTCGCCCGGCTGCAGTTCACGGAAGAGGGCCCCGCCGTCGAGGGCGAGTGGACCGTCCCGGGCACTGCTCAGGACCGGTACACGGAGTGGGTCGGGTTGTACGGCGCCGGACCGACCGTGGTGATCCAGCTCATCGAGGAGATTGACGGCCGCGAGCGCGTCGCCAGGAAGTGGACGGCGCAGGGCGAGGTCGAGGGCCCGACGCCTGTACCGTGATGCCGACCGGCCGAGTCACGGAGGGGGCCCCAGATGAGCCTGAAGGGCAAGTTCTACCTGCTGCTCGCCATCATCGTGATAGGCGTGCTGATTGGGATGAACAACCCGCAGCCGGGCCCCTGATCCTCAGTTCCCCGAGCCGCCCCGGTTGTCCTGGTTCGGCACGGACCCCGACGACCGCGGACTGGGCGAGGTGGGCCGGGTCGAGTGGGCCGCGATGCCGCTGCTCGTGTGGGACACGGACGACGAGGTCTGTGCGCTCGCGGGCGCCCGCGAGGCCGAATCCCGGGACGCGTGGGTGTTGATTCCCTGCGTGATGCCGGAAACCGGACGCGTCACGATGGCCGAGGTCTTGGCGCTCGCCGGGTCGTACGCGTCCCGCCGCGCGGCGACGATCTCGTCTCCCATGCCGGGAATCATGCGGAAGATCAACGCGCTCGCGATGATTGCCAGGAGGATGATCGACAAGCCGGAGATGATCGCTGACACGCTGTCATCCGGCCCGCCGCCCGAGAGCGCGGACGCCAGGCGCAGCACGATGACCACGATCGGCTTGATCAGGATGATGGCCGCCATGATGCCCACCCACTTGCGCACGCGGGTCCACAGCTCCTTGTCGACCAGCCCGCTGTAGACGACTGTGCCGAGCGCTGCCCCCACATACAGGAGAGCGGCCCGGATGACCATCTCGATCCAGAGCACACCGGCCGCTGCCATGGACACCATGCCCAGGACGATCTTGACGATGGGGCCGCCGTCCTCATCCTTCTGAGCCTTCAGCGCCGTACTGAAGGCGTCGAAGAACTTCGCGTGATCGCTGCCCCCGGCCAGGGCCTGCGTGATGCCGTCCACCGCGGACACCACGGTGTAGAGGATGAGGGGCGTGAACGCGGAGGCCAGCACGGTCAGCCACAGCAGACCGATCGCCTCCCCGAACGCGGTCGCCATAGGCACCCCGCGCACCGCCCGCTTGATGACCGCCCACAGCCAAATCAGGACGACCAAGAAGGTGCTGGCTGCGAAGACCAGCGAGTACGTCTGCAGGAACTTCGTGTTGGTGAAGTCCACGTCGGACGTGGCTGTCATTGCATCGGAGAGCTTGTCGACGACCCAGGCCGCACCCTCGGCGAACGATGCCGCCAGTGAGCCCATCGGGTCGGTCAGGGACGTCGGGTCGTTCAGGGACGGGGTGCCACCGATGGAACCCCCGCTGGAGCCCCCGCTGTTGTGCTGCTTTCGGCAGGCATCTTTGGCGCTGCCGTAGACGAACTCGCACGGGTCATTCGACGCCGTCGCCGTCGGAGTCGGTGTGGGCGTCGGAGCCGCGTGCGCCGCCGGCGCCGACACGAGCAGCGCCACCAGAAGGCCGACGACAGCGGATATCACCAGACGGGCCGCAGTACGTACGCGCGCGGACACATCAACCCCCAGACAGATCAGGAGGATTCAGCTTCCCATGTCACCGCTGGTAGCGACACCAGACTGCCACTGCAACACCGGCCCCAGATACCGTCACCCGTAACAGGGATCATGACGAACGGGGAGTGGGAATGACCACCAGCGGTCAGCGGCCTGTCATATGGGCAGACATCGACACCGGCCGAGGGTCGGGGCGCCGCCGCCATCGCGCACTCATCATCACCGTGGGCGTGGTCGTCCTGCTCATTGCCGTCATAGCCATCGCGACCCGGGAACGGCCCAGCACGAAGCCGGCCGCCGCCACGGACCTGCTCGCTCCCGAGATACCCCACAGCAGGGCAGGCGCCGAGAGCACGGCCGCCAAGATAGCCAGCGCCGTCGGCAGCGAGGCCATGTTCCGCCCCGATGACCGGCATTACCTGCTGCAGGTCACCGCCGTTCCTGACCAGCGGTCCCGGCTGATCCAGGACTACGACGCCACATACGGCCCGTTCACCAAGCAGCTCGGTCTCGATGCCCAGGGCAACCCACCGGCCGGAGCGACGTTCGTCTCCCGCACCATGCCCGCCGGGACGACCATCCGCGCCTACACCGACAGCACGGCCGAGGTTGACGTGTGGTGCAGCACGCTGTTCGGGCTGACCGGCAAGAACGTCAGCAAGCCGATCCCGGTCAAGACCGGATGGCTCACCATGACCATGACCCTGCGCTGGACTACCGACGGGTGGCGGCTCGCCGACTTCGAGCAGAAGGACGGCCCCGAGCCCGGCGCCGCCAAGTTCGGCGAAGTCCCACAGCTGTAGCGCGCGCCAGCCCCTACAGCGGACACAGGACCCCGGTCGGCGAGAAGTCGACCGGGGTCCTGTGCTGTCCGCACGAACCGGCCAACTCCCCCACCCTGCACCCGATCCGGACATTCGGGGACGCATTCCGGCCGAGGAGTGTAAAGCGACTTGCCATGTAAAGCCGTTTTACAGGACCGTTGTTGTGTGAGTACGAGACGAGACGACGTGATGGCCGCACTGCGGGACTGGTCGAAGCCCGGGCGCCGGGCCGAACTGCTCGCCGCCGCGTGGCAGGCGGGCGAGACCAACGTCTCCGCTCTCGCCGAGGCCGCGCGCATCAGCCGGCCGACCGTGTACGCGGATCTGCGATCGAGGGGCATCGACCCCGACCACCGACCGAAGGGCAGCAGCGTGATCATGAACCTTTCCCAGCTCGACATCGAAGGCTTCACCGGCGTGGGCGAGCGGCTCGACGCCGAGTTCGACGCCGCACTTCGACGCTGGGCGGCCGAGCACCCCACCGCCGACCGCGAGGCGGCGCAGGCCGAGGGCATGCGCCTGGCGGGCCTGATGGACACGACCTACCGCTACGCCGACGTCCGCGACCTGCTGGCCCACGAGCAGGTCGCCCGCGCCGAGCGTGACCGCCTGCTGCACCAGGTGGAACTGCGCTGGGAGGCGCTGAGCACCGCCGCCGCGTGGCTGGCCGCCCACCACGCCTACGTCCTCGCGGTCGACGAGGCCCGCATCGCCATCGACATGTGGCGAGAGCGTGCCGAAGCGGCCCTGCAGCGGCCGTTCTTCTGCTCCTCGCCCCGGGACGAGGCCGCCTACTGCCAGATCCAGGAGGCCGGGCACCCCGCGCTGGAGCAGGCGATGGCCGACCTCGACCGGACGCCGGCACAGACCGCCGAACGGCTGCGCGCCAACCTCGACCAGGCCCACGAGCGCCGCATCGAGCTGGCCGCCCCGACCCTCGCCCAGTCCGCCCAGTGACCGCACCCGCCGACCCGCAACGGAAGAAGGAGCCCACCGTGTTACCGACCGCCCAGAAGCAGCAGACCGCCCGCGCCCGCCTGCTCGCCGAGATGGAGCGCCTGTTGGCCGACGACGCCGGTCTCGGCGTCCTGGTGCCGTACAACGGCCGCCCGGACATGACCGAGGAGGCCAAAGACGTGCAGATGGCTTGGGCCCGCGCCCTGGTCGCCGTGCACGGCCATGACCGGGCCGCCTCCGTCTACACGGAGTACGCCAGCCGACGCCAGCGCACCGTCACCGAGTCCATCGGTTCCTGGGACAACCTGGTGCTCACCGGCAGGCCCATCCCTCGCTGGGACCGGGACATCCATGGCTTCCTGTGCTTCTCCTGCCTCGACACCTTCGCCACCGTCATCGCCGCCGACGGCGACCCGCTGTGCAACCGCTGCGCCCGCGAGCACAGCCCCGTGGAAACCACCCGCCCACAGTGGCACGCTTACAGCCACAGCCAGTTCACCTTCCCCGGCCTGATGGGCGAGGAGCGCAAGACGGGCGAGACCAAGCTGCTCATCCGATACCAGGACGACGAGGAACGCGCCTACGTCACCGGCGAGGCCGGACTGTTCACCGAGGAGATCAGCCCCCTGCCCGGCTTCATCTCCGTCTCCGCCCAAACCCACGGCGACAGCCGCGACACCATCAACCTCACCGTCGAGGCCCGCGCCGAGCGCCTGCGCCGCAGCGTCGAGATCCTCGCCACCTTCACCTACGACCCGGAGCCCGAGAGGTACGACGGCCACGACTACGGCTTCCGCTTCGTCTCCGCCCGGCTCACCACCCGGTCCCGGAAGCTGGGCCAGCTGGACACCGCCGACCCGACCGTCACCGAGCACACCGACCTCTACCAGCTGCTCGACACCCTGATCACCCACCTGCACGGGAGCCAGAAGTGACCGACAGCGCCACGACGCACGACGTCGGGCCCCACGACGCCGAGGGCTGGAAGCTCCACGACGACGGCACCCGCGTCCACCGGTACAACTGCACGATCCACGACGGCCAGGGCTGCGACGGACACTGCGGCCCCGCCCCCGCGTGCCTGGTCGACGAGACGGCTGCGCCGCAGCCGGACGTCACGATCGTGTCCATCGGCCGCCTGCACGACGCGGACGGGGGCGAGTGGGCCGACGTCCTGCGGCGCGCCACCATCGCGCTCGACCTGCGGGCGCACTTCCGAGACCCGCACGCCATCAGTGCCGACCTGCGCCAGCTCACCGCCCACGACCAGGTTGTGCGCGACACGGTCATGGAAACCCCGGGCGTGCGCGAGGTCCTCGCCGCGACCGCGCTGCAGGTCCAGGGCTACCTCGCAGGACCGACGGCCGCGCCGCTCACCGTGGTGACGCATTGCGCCGGCGGACGCCACCGGGCAGCTACGACGGCCATGGCTCTGCGCGCCGTGATTGCTGGGGACGTCGAGCAGGCCGCCGCGTACGGACTGGCCGACGCCGCCAAGCAGTTCGTCGACCGCGACCTGGTCGTGGACCTGGTGCACCGCGACCTCGACAAGGACGTCGTCGACCGCTGACTGTCCGGCAGTCCGTAAAGGGCGCCCGCAGCCATTCGAGCTGGCTGCGGGCGCCCACGTATGAGGGTACGGGCCCGCGTGGCGGGGACAGCCGGTGATGGCAGGCGGGTGGCTAGAGGCGTTCGCGCTCCCGTGACTATTATCGAACGCATGTCCGAACAGTTGGCCCCCCGCGTGACCGTCACCCTTCCCGGCGGCAGCATCGCCCGCGGCCACCTCCACTCACGACGGCAGGACACCCAAGGCCGCTGGTGGTACGAGGTGTCGCTGACCATGCCTGCCGCAGCTGTCCACCCTCAAGAGGGCGAGGACTACTCCACCGTCCCGACGGAACGCGCCGACAGCCCCGCATGGGTGTTCCAGGCGCTCCCGAACGACGCCCCGAAACAGCGCTCTGTCATCCTCCACCGAGGCGGCTGCTGGGCAGGGCAGGGACGGCTCACCTCCGCCAACGACACCCAAGCCCGCATTTTCCTCCGCGAAGGGTGGGCCACAGCCTGCGACGTCTGCCATCCGGCACCAGGGACCGGCACTGAAGACAGCTAGTCCTCTTGGTGGGGGGAGTCCAGGCGACGCAGGCGGAGTTCGAAGGTGGCCCGGGTCATCGGTTGCCCCGTTCGTCGGCCGGAGAAGAGCCGTCGGGCCCGGTACGGCTCCGGAGATCACCCGGAGTCTGGTTGGCGTTGAGATTGATTTTCGACGCCTAGGTGCGCGCCGTCAGTGCCGCGACCAGGGCAGCCAGGATCAGTTTCTTCACCAGGACTCCCGGTCGCCGATGTACTTGGTCGTGTCGCAGGCCACGCGACTGATGCCCTTGAAGTGCACGCACATCTTCACGTCGGTGCCCTGCTGGAAGCTGGACCATGTGTAGCTGATCGTTTCCCCCTTCCGCCGGGCCGTCTGGGTGTTGCCCAGGCGGTTGCCGTCCTGGGTCAGCCAGACCTTGCGGGTCTTCGCGGACTTCGGTGGGTTCGCCCAGATCGCCGTGACGCTGTTCCAGCCGTTGCGGCCCTTCATGCGGATGCACACCTGGGGGCCCGACCAGTGGTGTGTGCAGGAACTGGTGTCTGCCGCCGCCGGCGTCGCGGCCGGGACGATGCAGCCGAGGGCCAGCGCTGCACTGAGACTGATGATCCTTCTCATGGTCGGCCCAACTGACGTGCCGGGCTTCCCGGGACGCCGAGCGCGAGATGATCACCCGCCCGGGTGAACAGCCGTGGCGCCGGACCGGCTGAGTCCGGCCTCGGGACGGGTGGGCTCGCATGTTGCGGTGTCGCGTATTCGCATCTGATGCAATTGGCGTCGGTAGGAACATCGGTACAGCGGCTAACGCTAAGCCGGTGATCTTGGTCAGGCCGGAGCTCCGAGGTCGGTGACGCCGTTGGGGAAGTCCAGGTGGCGAAGGCGTAGTTCGAAGGTGGACCGGGTCATCGGGCCGCTGCTATACGGCGAGCTGGAGGAGTTCCGCTACGCCCTGAGCCTGCTGATAGGGCTGGAAGCGAGGGAGGAGTTCCTCGACGAGACTGACGCAGCGGGGCGCCCCGGTGCTGCGGGCCAGGAGCAGGGACCGGGTGGCGGTGGACGCCGCAAGTTCGGGTTCTTTCAAGTCGAGATGGCTGGCGGCACGGTAGGCGAGGAACACGCCTCGGGTCTTGTCTCGGGTAGAGGGAAGAAGGCGTTCGCCCTCGGTGATGAGCCGGTGGGCGCGGCCGGTGTCGCCAAGGTCCAGTAGCGCCTGGCCGGAGTCCACTGCCAGGTCGGCCTCGGATACCCAGGCACACCAGGTGGGCCGGTCAGCGCCGGCATCACTGAGGTGCTGCTCGGCTGCCTTGAGGGAGCGCAGTGCGGCACGCCCCTCGTTCCGAGCGGCGAGGGTGCGGGCGAGACGCAGCTGCAGCAGGCAGCGGGCGGCCGGGTTGCGGGCGCGGGCCAGGGCGTGGGTCAGGATGTCCGCCGCGGTGGTGTGGTCGTGCCGCCAGGCGGCCTGGTAGGCGAGGTCGCTGAGGAGACCGGCGCCAAGGTCGTGGTCTCCGAGCGCATGGGCGTTGTGCAGGCCTGCGATCCAGTACTGGCTGGCCAATGTATGGCGGCCCAGGTCGAAGGTGTCCCAGGCGAGGGTCTGGGACAGGGAGGCCGCAAGGGTATGCAGGCGCAGCCCCATCGCGGGTCTGTAGCGGCCGTGCTCGATCAGGTTGGTCACGGTGGTCAGGGAGGCGTCGAGCAGCGTGGCGGTGTGCTGTCGCTGCTCGACACCAAGGCCGCTGAGCTGCTGGGTGATGTTCTCCAGCAAGGTGACGAAGTCCTCGTCGACCGGTTTGCCGTCGTGGGCCTGGGTCAGCGCGCCCGTGGTGCCCAGGGCCCAATTAGCGGCCAGTCCGGACAGGGCGGCGCCGGATATCGTCAGGAAGGTTCGGCGGTCCATCGCTGTTCGCAGGGCCTCTCTCAGGGCGGGCACGGAACTGTGGGGTCCGAGCGGGACCACGCCATCGGCGGTGAGCGGCAGCCAGTTGGGCCAGTCGTCGGCGCGGACGATATCCGCGGGCAGGACGAGCGCTTCGGCGATGTAGATCTGGGATTCCTCGTTGGGCCTTACGCCGCGTTGCCACTTGCGCACCCGTGCCTCGTCAGTTCCTGAGCGCAGACCACGCCGACTGGCCGCGGCGCGAACTCCAGCAGCGAGGTCCTTCTCCGTCATGCCGCGAGCGATGCGCGCTGCGGCCAGCGGATGACGGGCGGTCTTGTCCACATCAGCATCCAATCACTGAGGGCACATGATCGGTGACTCCTCTCGGATGCGGGACCTATGCGGGACCTGTTCCAACTTGTCGACGGGACCCGCGAGTTGACCCACTCTCGTCATGTCGCAGTCCACAGGCGGCGGCAGGACGCTCCTGCGGCTCAGCCGCAGACGATCAAGGTTGCACTTCCCTGAGGAGGCAAAGTGGTTCCGCACGTTGTCATTTCCTGGGTGACCACCGCACGAGGCGGAGCGGAGAACTCCGTTGTCGAACTGGCGGGGCAGCTAGCCCGGCTGGTGCCCGGCGTGGACGTGGTGTGGTGGCGCCAGGGCGGGCCGGCCGCCGGCCACTGTGGCTCCGCCCGCTTACACGAGGTGACGGACTGGAACGGCTACCAGCAGGCGCTCACCAGCGTCTGCTCTCCGGCCGACGGCCGCCCTGTCGTGGTGATCTCCAGCCACCGCACCATGGCCGCCGATGTGTTGCTCGCTCCTCACGCCCGCGTCATCCCCGTTGTCCGGCACGTCGTCAACGCCGAACAGGTGCTCCGGGTGATCGACCCCGACAGCGGCGCCATGGTCGAGAGCACCATCGGCGACCTCCCATGGGACCTGCTGTCCGCAGTGCCCGTCTGGGTGGGCATCTCGCACGCGTCGTCGGCCGCGCTGCGCACGCACGCGCCCAAGGCGCGGTTCGTCAGCACCATCCACAACGGCGTCGCCATCCCGGCCACGGTTCCCGCCCGCACCAGACCGCACACGGGCAGGCTCATGGTCGCCTCGGTCGCCCGCACGGTGCCGTGGAAACGGACCGACCACCTGGTACGCGCGGTCGCCGACCCCCGCCTTTCCACCGCGGTACACCTGGACGTCTTCGGGGAGGCAGGGTCCCACCAGGGCGAGCTGGAGAAACTCGCGCGCGAACTCACCGCACCGGTCCGCTTCCTGGGATACGAAGACGACCTGCCCCAGCGCCTGGCCGGGTACGACCTGCTGGCCACCGCCTCAGTCCAGGAAGGGTTCGGACGCGCCGTCATCGACGCCGCCGGCGCTGCGATCCCCGCACTTGTGCCGAACGCCGGTGCCAGCCCGGAGCTCGTCATCGACGGCCTGACCGGCATGGTGTACGCCCCCGACGAGCCCGGTGAGCTCGTGGCCGCCCTCACAGAAGCCTTCCTCGACCGCAAGATGCTGGTCACGATGGGCAGCGCCGCCCGCGCGCTGGCGGAAGCCTGGTACACCCCCGGCCGCTGCGCCGCCCAGTACCTGAAGCTGATGATCGGGCAGCGCCCGGCCCCCCGAGCTCTGGAAGCCCTGCGGTGAGCAGCGCAGGCCCTGCCCTGGGCGATGTGCTGTGCCTGTCCGACGACCCGTTCCTGAAGGAACTGGGCGCGGGCGCCCTGGACGAGCAGCCCATCGCATCCATCGGCGACATCTCCGGCGCCGTGTACGACCTGGTGTGCGCATCCCTCGGCGATCGGCCGCGCATCCACCCCGACGCTTGCGTGTCGCCTCTGGCGAACGTGGCTGACGACGTCGTGATCGGCCCCGGCACGCGGGTCTACGAGTACTCCACCGTGCGCGCAAGGACGGTGATCTCCTCCCAGGTGCACGTCGGGTACGGGTGCGAGATCTCCCGCAGTCTCATCGGCGAGCACAGCATCCTGTCCCATCGGGCCACCGTGGGCTGCTGCGTCATTGGCCGGCACTGCTACTTCTCCGCAGACCTGCTCACCGCGGCCTGCGTGATGACCAACGGCGACATGCTCCGCCCGGACAAGCCCATCAGCTTCGCCCTGCCGGGCGGACGGATGAGCACCGGCGAGGCGAAATGGTCAGCCCTGATCGGTGACCACGTCCGTGCCGGATCACGAGTCACGGTCGGCCCGGGCGCCGTCGTCAACGCCCGCTCGGTCCTGGCTGCGAACGTCACCGTCGCCACCCAGTGGATCCCCGCCCGCAGCCGGGTCTTCGGTCCCGAGCCCGGATGCCGGATCGCCACCCCTACAGGAGGACACGCATGAGGTACGAGACCGAACGCAGGCACCTGGCCAGCGTCATCGAGGACCTGCGCACCTGGAAGCTGCTCAACCCGGCCGGCGGCGCAGTGTCGGTCCGCCTGCCGGACGGGAACATCCTGATGTCCTGCACGCGGCTCGCGTTCGACCGCTGGAAGGTGAGCCAGCGGGACTTCATCGTCCTCACGCCCGAAGGGGCGATCGTCGAGCAGACCGGCGGGCTGGGCGCCTCGGGCACCCCGATGCACCTGGACCTGTACCGGATGCTTCCCCGCGCCGAGGCCCTCGTGCACACCCACGCCCCCTACACGCTGGCCTTCGCGTCGCTGGGCCTGCCCGTGCCGAGCGTGACCAACCGCGCCGACACCTTCGGTGAGATCCCCTGCCTGGCGGCCGACGACAGCGCCGTGAAAGCGGACTTCCGGGCCAACCCCGTGCCGCTGGACCTGCCGGAGGGGATGGTGCAGCGGCCCGACGTCGCCGCCGTCAACCTTCTGGAGTACCGGCCGCAGCTGGAAAAAGTCATCGCCCCGCGCGCAGACGAGCTCGAGCGCCACGGGCTCGCCTTCACCCTTTACCGGCACGGCGCGTTCACCATCGGCCGGCATCTCGAAGAGACGGCCGACCTGATGCTGCGTCTGGAGGAGAGCGCGCAGACCGCTCTGCTCCAGGGGCAGCTGACCGGCGGGACCGTCTACCCCAATCGCCTGTACCGGCCCGAGTTGCTGGCTTCGGGGGTGCAACCCTGAGCACGCCAGTATCGTCGTATCTCACTGAGCGGGATTTGATCTAGAAGATTCAGGGAAAATCCACCCCTTAATGACCCAAACTGCGGAACGGGAAACATCACCGAATGAATAACGTCACCTCTCAGGTGCGCCCCATGGCCGCCGACCGCCACAGCTACCGCATCACCGGCGGAGTGCCACTGCACGGCAGCATCGACGCGTCCGGCGCGAAGAACGCCGTCACCAAGGAACTCGTCGCCACACTGCTGACCGACGAGCCCTGCGTGCTGCACGGCGTGCCCCGCATCCTGGAGGTCGACCTGGTCCTCAGCATGCTCGCCGAGCTGGGCACCGAAGTGACCTGGCTCGGCGACCACACCGTCCGCGTGCACACCCCCAAGGTCACCAGCACATCGCTCTCCTCCGCCTACTCCGGCGTCAACCGCATCCCGATCCTGATGATGGGGCCCCTCCTGCACCGGCGCGGAGAGACAGTCGTGCCCCTGCCCGGCGGCTGCACCATCGGCAAAAGGCCCATTGATTTCCACCTGCAGGGCCTCAGCCAGATGGGCGCCGACATCGTCGACCGCCCCGGCTCAGTCAAAGTCACCACCGACCGCCTCGCCGGGGCCCACGTCCACCTGCCGTTCCCCTCGGTCGGAGCAACCGAAAACCTGCTGCTCGCGGCAGTCCTCGCCAAGGGCACAACGGTCATCTCCAACGCGGCCGTCGAACCCGAAATCATCGACCTCGTCCTCATGCTCCAAAAAATGGGCGCCCTCATCACCATCGACACCGACCGCACACTCACCATCGCCGGCGTGCCCACCCTCCGCGGCGTCGAGCACCACACCGTGGCCGACCGCATTGAGATCGCCAGCTTCGCAGCGGCCGCCGTCGCCACCAACGGCCGGATCGAGGTACGCGGCGCCCGCCAGGACCACCTGATCACCTTCCTCAACGTCCTGCGCCACGTCGGCGGCGAGTTCAACGAAACCGAGCAAGGCCTGGAGTTCTTCCGGGCCCGGCCGCTGACCGCCACCGACGTCGAGACCGGCGTCCACCCCGGCTTCATGACCGACTGGCAGCAGCCGATGACGGTCCTGCTCACCCAGGCGACCGGCACTTCCGTTGTCCACGAGACGATCTACGAAGATCGCTTCGGCTACGCCCAGCAGCTCAGTGATTCCATGGGCGCCGGCATTGAGCTGACCACCCGATGCCTGGGAGCCGCCGCCTGCCGATGGCACAACCGCGACTTCCAGCACACCGCCAAGATCAGCGGCCCGACCCCGCTCAAGGCCGCCGACCTCGTCATCCCCGACCTGCGCGCCGGCTTCGGCTACGTTCTCGCAGCCCTCGTCGCCACCGGAACCAGCACCATCAGCGGCACCCGCTACCTCGAACGCGGCTACGAAGAACCCGTCGCCAAGCTCGCCGCCATCGGCGCCCGCATCACCACCCAACCCGCCTGACCATCCGTGCTGCCCGCCGCCCACGCCCGGACGGCGGGCAGCACGGCCCTGGCCGAAAGGACCAAGCCCGTGCGGACTCCCTTACCGCTCCTGCCCGCCCAGCGCGTGTGGGAGCCGGTCATCGACCAGCACGAAACCTGGCTCGCGGTCAATCCCATCCAGGGATGCCCCAAGGGGTGCGGATACTGCTACCTGGTCGACCGCGGCCAGACCCTGGTGAAACCCAACGAACTGGCAACCCCACAGCGGACCGTAGACCTGCTCCTGGCGAGCCCCTACTACCACCCGCAAGCCCCCCTCGCCCTCTACACCTGCACGGACGCCCTCGCCACGCCGCCCAACCGCGCCCATCTCATCGGCCTGCTCGGCGAACTCACAGACAGAGGCGTACGGAACCCCGTGTGCCTGATCACCAAGTGCACCGTCACCCCGGACGTCATCGACGCCATCCTCAATGCCCGCACGGCTGGCCTCCCCGTGATCGTCTACCTCAGCTACTCCGGACTGGGCCCCGACATCGAAAAAGGCATCAACCACACCGCGCTCCGTGACACCTTCCCTCGCCTCCACGAGCGCGGCATCCCGGTCATCCACTACTGGCGCCCGCTGACCCCGGCCAACGCCGCACCCGAAACGATCGCCCACGTCCTGGACTGGGCCGCCCGCTACTCCGCCTGCTCCGTCGCCGTCGGCCTCAAGGTCAAACGCGGCGCCCGCGAACAGATGACCACCCTGTGGCCCGAACTCCGCGACGAGAACCTGCCCCTCGAAGCAGCCGACGCCGTATGGCCCCGCCAGACCTGGGAGCTCCTGGAGTCCCTTCCCACCCGCTACCCCAGCCACCCGATCTACCAGACCAACTCATGCGCCCTGGCGTACGTCCTCGATCGCCCAGACACCCACCGCATCCACGCCACCCCCACCTGCGCGGCGAACCACTGCCCGACCAGCCAGCGCGAACGGTGCGTTACCGCGGTGCCGTCGCCCGTCACCACCGACGACATCCGCAGCCGCCTCGCATGGCTCGGCCTGCCCTCCGTCCGCTCCGTCGAATGGGACGCCGAGCAGCGCACCGCAACCGTTCAGGAAGCCCTCGACCTCCGTGACCGCAACAACGTCGCCCAGCGATTCGGCATCACCGTCCGAGCCCCACGAGACGGGGACGACACCTACTGGTCCGGTCGGCTCGAAGGCAGCCAGCCGCTCATCATCGACTCCTAAGAGCCCCGCCCAACCGGCCCAGGAGCAAGGCGCAGCAGAAGGTGCTCACGACGAATCAGCGGCACGGGAGCGCTACGTCGAATGCTTCAGGGCTGATCTGGCATGCCTGCTTCTCGAACTGCGCAGGAACCGCGACTGGTCGGTCTACGACCTGGAGCGTCACACAGGCGTCAGCCGGTCGACACTGTCGCGGATCGAGCGCGCGGTGACCGAACCGTCGATGGCCGTCCTGGTCAGGGTGTGCCTGGCATACGGCTACCCCATCTCGCGTCTCGTGGCCGAAGTCGAGGCCCAACAGCCCGAACCTTGGCCTTCCTGCGCGACGCAATAGGCGACCCTCACCCTTGCCTTCCTGCACAAGCGCGTCACGGGATCCCGATCCAACCGCGCTGCGTCGTGTCGAGCAGGAGGCACCACAGGAAGCGCGGCGCCCATCGCTCAGGGCGCTCACATCGGATCTACGGGGTCGAGTAGGAACGGAGCAGCGACGGCGGGGCCGACCACGTCCGCCCCGGCAGGCCATTCAACCTGTGCCAAACTCCGAACCCTTCGAACTGATGTGATGGGTCGTCACGTCGCTGACGCCCATCATCATGGGATCGCGGGAGGTAAACACCTGCGTCCCAAAAAAACTCCGGCGACACACCCCAACGGAGTTGTGTACGTGAACCGCGATGCGGTTGGATTGCGATCATGGCTAGGCCCTACGGATCTCGGAACGCCCAGGAGCGCGACTACGTCACGCCGATGGTGCACAGCGACCGCAAAGGGATGGTCCGCCTCACCGGAATGGTTCCTGCTGATCTGCACGCCATGGCGTATCGGAACGCCAAGGCTGCGGGCATCACGATGGGTCTCTACCTCAAGAGGCTCGTCGAACAGGATCAGCTCAACGAGGACGGCGTGCCGCTGTGGCGGATCGCCGAACTCGACTCGGAGAGCGCGGCCGACGAGCAGGAGGGCGAACAGCTCCGCCTGACCGGCTAGCCCGCACGACCGTCGGAGGACAGCAAAACGCCCCGGCTTACCCAACCGGGGCTTCGCTATTCCGACGTACAAGGGACTCAGCTACGCCTCCACAGCCGCTGAATCCCGAAATGCAGTTGTCGCAACACCCAGGTGATCAGCTCCCCAGCTGTCCACACCGGCCCCACAACCGGCGGTCGACCGAGTTCCCGCTCGATCGGACTGCCTGAGAGAACCAGGAGGTGAAGCACTCCCCAGACCGCCCCTAACCCGACGTCCCGGCCCTTCCTACTGCGGGAGGGCCCGGCGGTGTCTGTCGTTTTAGAGACCCCATAAGGAGTTCCCCCATCGTAGCGGAAGGCTGCGGTGTCGGTCAGCCCATGCCTGCTGCCGGTGTGTCCAACGGCACAGCCATGCACAGCCCGTCAACTGCCCCGATTCACAACCCTCATACCGGAGTTCTGCCCACTCCCAGGGCTGCGCGCGTGGACCTGCAGAAGCTCTTTCTGCAGCTGTCCCCGCGGCTGTCGGTGCGCGTCGACACCCGTTCCTCCGAGGGCAAATGGCTGCACAAGTACCTCGATCTGCGCTTCCTGCCGAAGACGCCGCCGCGCGGCCCGTACGCCGTGTATCTGTCGTCGGTGTGGCGCCGGTACCGCTGGCTTCTGTTCGACCTGGATGACAAGCGTGGCGAGGTCGGTCCCGACCTCGCAACTCTGCTGCGCTGGTTGGAGGAGGCCGGGCTGACCTACGTGGTCGCCGCTTCCGGCTCCGCCGGCGGACGGCACGTGTGGGTGGCCGCCGAGACACTGCTGGAGTCGACGCTGGTCGAGTCCATCGCCGTGGCCGCCGCGAAGCGCCTGCCCACGCTCGACTACGGCCTGCTCAAGTCCAGTACGGGCGCCGCCCGGCCCATCGGTGCCCCGCACCGCAACGGTGGCCGCAGCGAGCTGATGAGCCCGGCGGACCCCCGCCGCGCCGCCGACCTGCTCACCCCGGCCACCTGTGGCAATCCGTCCGACGCGTTCCTCCGGTTGCTGCTCATCATCGACGCCGTCCCGGCCCGCGCGGACTTCCGCCCCAAGATGGTCGGCCAGGACCAGTTCGCCGAGGTCCTCGACGACAAGCTGGGCCCCCGTCTCGACGGCACGCCCACCACCGTGCTGGACCGCGAGACCATGGCGCTGCTCACCCGCCGCCCGCCGGCTGACCGGGTCAGCGAGGTGTGCGGCTCCCTGCTGACCCGGCTGGCCCTGCGCCGCTGGACGCTGCCGATGGTCGAGCGGCTGATGGACGACCGCCAGTACCGCGAGGGCGGGCTGCTGCACGTGTGCACCGCGCCCGGCGTCGGCACGCTGCGCGTGACGCTGGACGAGATCGACGCCGAGGAGAAACTGGCACGCCAGTGGGCCCGTTGCGTGGAGTACGCGAGCAGGCTGCCGCACACCGAGGAGGCCCTGCAGCGCACAGAGACCGTCGCTGAGACCGTCGCCCTGGTCGAGCAACTGCAGAAGGGTGCTGACGCCTGCCCAGAGCGCTGGGCCATCGAGTCCGGTCCCGCCGACCGGGCCGCGCTGGACCTGTTCTGTCTGCTCGCCCTGCAGTCCGGCAGCACCGTGCTGAGTCTGGACGTGCGCCGGGCAGCCATCGCCACCGGCACCGGTCGCTCGACCATGCACCGCGCGTTCGGCCGCCTGCAGCTCGACAGTTGGCTGGGCAGCGCCACCGACGCCGGCCCGGCCGGTACCTACGAGCTGCTCCCCGTCACCGCTTCGCACCCTGCTTTCGCCTCCGTTGCACGGGGTGGGACACAAGGAACCCCGCCCCCCCTGAGGGGAACCCGCACCACCCTGACCTCCCACCTTCAAAAACGCCTCGCCGCAGGCCAGGCCGACGTCTTCTCCCACGGTCGGGCCACCAAGAAGCACGCCGGCGGGCTGGGCCACCACGCGGGGCGGGTCTACCAGCAGCTGGCCGAGCACGCGGACCGGTCCCTCAGCCTCGCCGAGATCTGCCAGCGCACTGGATACAGCAGCCGGACGGTCGCCAAGCATCTCGCGCGGATGCGGGACCTGCTGGTCGCCACGCGCGCGGTGATGACGGTCCATCACGAGTGCCCGACCTGCCAGGCCGCCCCGGGGGAACGCTGCCGTACGGCCGCAGGAGCCGTTCTCCGCCGTCGTGGAGCCGACCAGCACACCAGCCGCCAGGCCCTCGCCGCCGAGCGGTCCAGCACCCCGTATTACCGCCCCCGGCTCGGCTCCCTGGTCGCCGCGGCGAAGGCCCTGGGAACCCACGGCCGACTCGCCGCCCGCGTCAGCCGGTACGCCGTCGAGACCGAGCTGTACCGGTGGTGGCGCCAGGAGGAGGAGTGGATGCGCGCCCCCAAGGCCGGAGTGCGCACGGGCGTCCAGACGCACGAGGAGCAGACCGCCCTGGTGCTCACCACGCTCGCCCGCCAGCCCCGCCGCCGCTATCCCCGCACCGCCGACGGCCGAGGCGACCACGCCGCCGCCAGGGCCCGTCTCGAGCGCCGCATCGCCACTGCCTGACCCCCGGCGTAGCCGCGTTGGTCGTTCCTGCGCTTTGGATCGGACGACCACCGAAGGGCTTGTTATCAGTTCCAGCCAACCTACTGTCAACCAGTTGCCGCTGATCTGAGGCACCGTCAACCTATTGACGTCAGACCGAACTCAGCAAGGAGAACTGGATGAGCAACGAAGCCATGTCAGTGCCGCAGATCGAGGTGGCGACCTACCGGGCGCCGAGGGTCACCGTGACGCCCGTGGAGCAGGTGATCCCGTCGGATCCTGTCCCCGGTGCCCGTGCACCGGGGTGCTACCAGCACGTCCTGCTGAACACCGTCACCGGCGAGCTGAGCTTCCACGAAGGCACCGAGCACCGCGAGCCCTGGAACCCCGCCTGGACGGCTATCAACGACGTCCCGCGCGAGACCTGGAAGCGCTGGCACCCGGGCACGCAGTACCTGCCCGGGGCCGGACCTCACATGTGGTTCAAGCCGGTCCCTGAGTTGCTGTGCTGGACCGTCGACTCCGGCTTCACCGGGCACCCGTACCTCAACGTCGAGGCCGCCAACGCCCTGCTGGAGCTGGTGACGCCGCACGCCCAGGAGCTGCTCGACGGCTTCTTCGAGGCAGCAGGCGAGTTGGACTGGTCGGCCGCCTCCGCGCGCGCCGGCCGCAACCTGTGCCGCCTGACTTCCCGCCACCGCGAGGCAGCACGGCCCGAAGTCGACGCCGACCTGGTCGACTTCGCCGCAATCGTCCAGCGCTTCCCCCAGATCTACCGGCCCGAGCTGCTGCAGTTGTCCCTCGACAAGCTGGCCGAGGCGTGCGAGCACCAGACGCGGTACATCGGAGCGAACGAGCACTGGCACCAGGAGGTCAAGAAGATCTTCGGCACCCCGTACCGCGACGTCAGCGGCGTGGGTCTGCAAGTGCTGGGCGTGCGCTCCTGGTACCGGACCGTGCTGCTGGACGGAGACCCTCGGGAGCCGCGCGACTTCGCGGACTGGGACGCCGCGCACGGCAGTCTGAACGGCAGTGGCATCACCTCGGAGTCCACCGACGCGGCCCTGGACTCCTGGATCGAGCGTGAGCAAACGCGCGCCGCGCAGCAGGGGCTGCGCCTCTTCGGTACGAGGGAGGCCGCCTACAGCCACCGGGCCCAGCTGCGCAAGCAGGACTGGGACCGCCTCGCAGTGGTCGGCGCCGAGTGCGTCCGACTGGAGAAATACCTCACCGAGCGCCGACAGCTGGTCAACCGGGCGATCGCATGGGGCCACGGAGACTCCGACATCGCCGGGCGGGCCCGCGTGTCACGACAGGCCGTGAACAAGCTCCGCGAGAAGACCGAGGCCGCCGCCGAACTGGCGTGACACGCCACCTGACCACCGCGGTGGCCGGAGCCATTCGAGCTGGCTTCGACCACCGCTGTCCCCTCCGGAAGGACCCGATGAGCACCACCGGAACCGACCCCTTCGCGCTGCTGCGCGCGACCGCAGCCGTCGAGCGCCTGGACGACGAGCTGACCGTCCACCCCGGCGACCGGCAGCGCGAACGCGCATACCTGGTGCACCGCGCCGCCCTCGCCGACCGCGCCGCGCCGGCCCTCGCCGAGGTCGAGGACCCCGCAATCAGCGAGCAGGACGCCGAGGACACCGCTGGGCGCCTCCTCCAGCACGACCGCACTCACGGCACCGGACGCGGGCCCGTGCCAGCCGCCGACGCCCGGTGGGACGCCGACCCGCGCGGCTACGCCCGCCAGGAGCACGCCGCCGCCGTCCGCGACGACCTCGACCAGGAGCACGCCCGTGACTGAGCTGCACATGAGTCCCGAGGTGCGAGGCCTGCTCGGACCCGAGGGCCTCGCCCGCGCCGCCGAAGTCTCCCTGGCCACCGGCCAGTGCGTCACCTGCAGCGAGCCGCTGACCGGGACTGTGAACATGGTGGTGCGCACGGGCGGCACATACACGCACGTCGTCTACGTGCACGAGCGGTGCGGACCCTCCGAGGTCATCCAGATGGGACCCGACTTCGCGCCGGCCACGCCCGCCGACGGCTACGCCATGACGATGACCGCCTCCGTCCTCGACCACGGCGGCGCCGACCTACCGGTCCTGGTCGCCGAGACCGTCGGCAAGGTGTACATCGTCAACGACGGCCCCGGCGAGCTGACCAACGTGGTCGCCAGCCACCTGCTGGGCCAGGGCTTCCACCTGGTCACCCAGTTGCGCCAGGCCCCGCCGCAGGCCGACGAGTGGCTCGGGGTGCTGCTGCTCGGACACGGCCCGGCCGGCGAGGACGGGCTGCTGGTCCTCGACCCCGAGGGCGGACAGCTCTTCACCGGGACCGTGGACCTCCCGGACGGCTGGCTTACCCAGGCCGGCCGCTACGGCTGGGCAGTGCTCTACGCCGGCAACGTCGGTCTGCCCGACCCGCGCTCCCGCGACCACAAGGCCACCGCGAGGGCACTGTGCGCCGCGGCACAGGCCGGCCAGCTGGTCGGCGCCCGCATCGCCGTCGGAACACCGTCCGCACCAGCTGACAGCGCCCCACAGATAGAGTAAAGTATGAGATGCCGCACAGGGTGCGGCATGCGACGCACGCCTGCTGATCGGTCCCCGGCTGGGACGGGGACCGCCCCTGCAGGCAGCGGCCGTTCGTCCGTCGGCCCCTCCCTGCGCCTGCCCGCGCACACAAAAGGCCGGCGGTCATCGGGCAGATACCGCCGGCCTCACGCCGGACCCAGAACCCCGGACGACACGCGTCCAAGAAGCCCGGCCAGGACAGTCTAGGCCCGACCGTCAGGACACCCGCCATGACCGAAGACGAGGCCCGCGAGCTGCTCCAGCAGCGCCTCGCCGCCCTCGGTGAGCACATCACCCTCGCCGACATCGCCGCAGCCACTGGACGCACCGCCCACTACGTCCGCCACTACTGGGCCAACACGACCGAGCAGGAGTTCCCCAGTTCACGGGGCGCCCGCGACGACGGCGCCAAGGAATTCAACCGCGACCAGGTCGCCGACTGGTGCCGCGCCCACGACATCGGGGTCCAGCTGCACGCCGCCGAAATCGACGACAACCGACGCGACCAGGTCACCACCGCCGAGATCGCCGAACGGCTCGGCCTACGCGACCGGTCCGCGGTGCGCTACCACGCCCGCAAGCACCCCGCCGGCAGCGCCGACCCCTACCCCGAACCCGACGACGACGGCCGCCGCTACTGGCCCGACGTCCTCGCATGGCACCAACGACACGAGAAGGCACCCCGCACCAAGCCCGGCAAGAAGCCCACCGACGGACTCACCCCCCGACTCCAGCGCGTCCAGCTGCTCGCCGAGGCCGCACGAGAGCGCGGCGAGACCCTCACCGCCGGCAACCTCGCCGCGGAGCTGAACATCCACCCGGACAGCGCCTACCGACTGCTCCGCGACCTCGCCACGGCCAACGAGAAGCGATCGGAAGGGTCGGGCACACGGCCCTGAAATCGCGGGGCCCCTCGAACCTTGACAGACCCGCCCCACAGGCCGCACGGGCAGGCCACCCCAGGAGGCAAGGGGGCTCCGCCCCTCCGCGCAAGCGCGGACCCCCTGGTGCGGCCTACCCGCACAACCAGCGAAACAGATCAGTAAAGGCCCGAGCCCACGATGTCAGGACCGCGCACCCTCGCGCCGCCCCCAACCAACCGCCGCACCTCACACCCCAAAAAACCCGCCCCCACCTGCGGAAACACCTTGACCATCCACCCCAAGAGGAGTAAATTATGAGGTGTCGGAACGGGAGGGCAGACCCGGACCGGCGGCACAGAACCCCGAACGAAAGAGGAAGACCATGTTCCTGGTCGACATCCACCCCGAGCACGGAGTCGTTGCCGCACCGGCGGACCTCGACAGCATCGACGGCCCGACCGTCGACCTGCTGCACGGTCGCGGTTTCCGGTGGAACGACGACGAGGAGATGTTCGCGGCCCCCGTCGCGGACGCCAACGGTGAGGCCGCAGCGGACCTTGCCGTATGTGTCGCCGCCGCCCTGCTCATCTCCGGGCACAACGTAGCCATCATCTGCGGCTGACACCCCCTGTGGGTGCCCCCATCCCAGCCGGGGGCACCCACGCCCAGCATGAGGAAATTATGAGGCGCAGGACCGGGAGGGCAGACCCGGACCCGCGCCGACAGAACCCGAAAGGCACACGGCATGACCACCAAGACTCGCGGCACCCGCCGCACCCGCCGCACTCGCCGGACCTCGCCCGAAGCGACCCGCGCCGAGGTCGCCGACCTCAAGGCCAAACTTGACGAGCAGGTCACCAGCCTCACCGACTCCGAGGCATGGCGAGCCATGCTCCGCGCCGCAGTCGGTATCGGCCGGTACTCCTTCCGCAACATCATGCTGATTCTGCTGCAGCGCCCCGACGCCACCCACGTCGCCGCTTACGGCGAGTGGCAGAAGCGCGGTCGCCAGGTCCGCAAGGGCGAGCGCTCAATCCGCATCCTCGCGCCCATGGCCCTGCGCCGCCGGGACGACGAGGAAGGCCCGGACGCCGAGCAGGGCGACGACAAGCCGCGCGTGATCTTCCGGCCGATCGGCGTGTTCGACATCAGCCAGACCGACCCGATCGAGGGCGAGGCCGACGCCGACGACGTGCCCGACTACGAGCCGCTCACCGGGGCCGCGCCCGAGGGACTGTGGGAGGTCCTGGAGGCGTACGCGACCGCCCAGGGCTACACCGTCGAGCGCGGAGACTGCGGCAGCGCCGAGGGGTGGACCAACGCGGAGACCCGCACCGTGCGGATCAGCGGCACCGAGCAGGACGCCGCAGCAACGCGCGTCCTCGCCCACGAGGTCGCCCACATCGGATGCGGCCACCTCGACGCCGCTCCCGGCGAGTACCGCCGCCACCGGGGCCGCATGGAGACAGAGGCCGAGTCCGTCGCTTACATCGTCGCCGCCTCCCACGGTCTGAAGACGTCCACCCAGTCCGCCCACTACATCGCCGGTTGGGCCAGCCACGCCGACGCCGACGACCCCCGCACGGTCCTGCAGGAGACCGGCCAACTGGTCATCACGACCGCGCGCGCAATCCTCGACGCCCTTGCCGACAAGGCACCCGCCACCACCTGACCGACACCCCGCCGGGGGCCCGCCACCGGGCCCCCGGCCCTCACCCCTGAACGCGCACACCGAAAGGAACACAAGGTGTTCACTCCCCACCGCATCGGACCGACCCTGGTCGACGCACTACCGCACGTGCTGGCCAAGAACCTGCAGCCTGGCGACCTGGTCGCCCACCGAGGCCGCCCCGGATTCGACGAGGCGGGAGGCCGCCCCGTCATCCGCATCGACCCCTCCGAAGAGGAAGGGCGAGTCCGCATCATCCAGCCGTTCCTCAACCCCCGGTACGAGGGCGAGGAGTCGCCCCTGGGAGCGGGCGCCGACCAGCCCATCGCCGTACTCCCGCCCTACTGGCCGATGGGTGAGACCCGCGAACTCACCCTCGCCGACGTCACCGCCGCGCGCGACCACATCGGCACCCGCGCCATCGAGGCCCCCCGCACCTGATCACCCAGCCGGGGGCCGCCCACCGGGCCCCCGGCCCGCACGAAGGGAGAAACAGCCGTGACGGACGACCCAGCCGAGGACAACAGGACCCGGGCCTACTGGGGCTTGTGCGCCCTGGAAGCGTTCGCCAGGAAAACCGGACAGGGCGACCTGTTGGACGGAACGCTGAACATTCCCGACGACATCCTGATGGAGGTTGGCGGAGATCTCCTGTGCGACCTCTTCCACCTTGCCCGCCTCAACGACGTAGACCCCGACCAGCTGACGGACCGGGGCCGCATGCACTACGACGCCGAGGCCGCCGAAGAATGGCCCGACGCTTACCAGTACAAGGCCATTGACCACGACCCCTCAGAAGAGTAAATTATGAGGTGCAGGAACGGGGAGGCGCTGCGGGACATGCTGGGCAGGCCATTCGGATCGGCGAACGTCGTGTACGTTCCCACGGCATCACTCGCTGAGCCCGGG
>NZ_JBEXRA010000044.1:0-81535 GCF_040612855.1 Streptomyces sp. NPDC006332 | reverse complement strand
GTGAGCCGGATCCACGAGGAGTGGGTCCACACGAAGGACAACGCACGGGCCGTGCGCGTGGGCCTCGCCGAGACGAGCCGGGTCATCAACTCCGCCGCCCTGATCATGATCTGCGTCTTCAGCGCCTTCGTCCTCAGCGGCACCCTCGATGGCGCGATGCTCGGCCTGGGCCTCGCGGCGGCCGTTGCCCTGGACGCGTTCATCCTCCGTACGGCGCTGGTCCCGGCGGCGATGCACATGCTGGGCAAGGCGAACTGGTGGCTTCCGGCCGGGCTGGAGAAGCGGTTGCCGCATCTGGCGGTGGAGCCGAAGGAGGACGAGGACGAGGTCCCGTCGCCGAGTGAGCCCGCTTCGGTGATCCACGGCTTCGTCCGCACGCAGGAGGGCGAGCCGGTGGAGGGCGCGGCGGTGACGCTCCTGACGAAGGGTGGGCGTCAGCTGGACCGAGTGACGTCGCTGGCGGACGGGTCGTACGTCGTGGCGGTGCCGGGGGCCGGTGAGTACCTGCTGGCGGCGACGGCTGCGCCGTACGCGTCCCGAGCGGGCCAGGTGGTCGTGGGGGACGGACCCCTCGTGCACGACGTGGAGTTGGCGGAAGTGCCGGAGAGCGAGGTGGACACGGCCAACTAGCTCAGGCCAGCCCGGCCTTGAGGACGCGCTCGACGTCCAGCACGACCTTGCCGCCCACGTCCCCGGGGAGCGTGACGAGCTCCCCGGGGACGTGGGTGCCGTGCTTGGCGTAGCGGCCCCCGTCGGTTCGGTCAGCATGTGGAGGCGCTGGTGCTTGCGGTCGACGCTCCGTGGAGGAGATCCGAGAGGCGTTCGGTCGGCGGTGCTGGATTCACTACATGCCGCATGCCGCGGTGATCGAGGTTCGTGACATCGGGTGGGCGGGCTGATGGCTGATTCCCTGCTGACGCGAGATGCCCTCCTCACTGTCACGCGGTCGGCCGGCCACTGGCACGAGAGCGAGGCGGCTGCGGTCTCAGCTCAAGCGGAAGCTGAGGAGCGCGAGGCCGGCGGCGGCAGCGCGGTGCTGGTAGGCGCGCAGTCCGGGGACGCCGGGGGGTGCGGGCTTGCGGGCGTTGCGGTGCCAGTGGCCGGTGAGTGCGGCCAGGAACGCCGGGGTGGTGTCGGGGCTGTCTGCGGTGGCGGGGTGGTCGCGCAGCAGGCGGGTGACGTCTTGGGGCGTGTGTCCGGCGAGGACCAGTTGCGAAGCGAGGGAGGCCGCGTCGATGCAGGCCGGGCCCGTGGTGGCGTGTGCCCAATCCACGAAGGTCACGCCCAGGTGGTGGTCGCGGACCATGTTGTCGGCCCTCAGGTCGCCGTGGACGATGCGGTCGCCGTGGGCGAGGGCGGGCCAGGCGGCTTCGAGTTCGGCGAGCTGAGGCAGGCGGTCGCGGGCGGCGGGGGCCAGGTCGGCCGGCGGGTCGGAGAGGAGTTCGTCCCAGCCGTGCAGAGCCGCCGCTGTTGAGGGGGCGGTGCTCACCGCTGCGGCGTACGGATCGGGGGCGGGGCTGGAGGTGAGCTTGTCCAGCAGTGCCCAGGTCCGCCCGGCGTCGCCGGAGCGCGGGGACAGGTCGGGGTGCGGGCCGTCCAGGTGGGCGATGACCACGGCGGTCCAGCCGCCGGCGTGGTGGATGCCGAGCAGTTCCGGGGCCGGGGCGCCGGGCGGCAGCGCGTCCAGGACAGCGGCCTCGTGGACGTTGGCGGTGGTCAGCGGGTCGGTGTCGGGGGCCGCTTTGACGAAGACCCGTCGGCCGCTGTCCAGGCGGAGTGCGGCGGCGAGCTGGTGGCCGAAGCCTCCGCCGGGGGTGACCGCGTCGGTGACGGACGCGCCCAGGGCGTCCTCGAGGCGGGCTCGTAGGGGCGTGGGGACGTCGGTCCATTGCAGACGGCCGCTGGTGGGCGGTACAGGCATGGGGCTGCTTTCAGAGATTGGGGTGGCGGGGTGATGGGTGCGCGCCGAGCCGGACCGCGAATCGGGCTGAGGAACGGGGTCCTCAGTGCTCCAGCTCGACGCCGGGTGCTCGTCGCCGCATCACGCGCATTCGCCTGTGTCCTCTGAGTGCAGAAGGGCAAAAGGGCGCCCGCAGGGCGCCCCTCCACTGTAGTGGTGGTGCTGGGTCACGCGCTGTCGGTCAGGGGCAGGTGGTGCAGCAGGGACGGCCCGATGCTGGCGGGCTCGGACAGGAGGTGATCGGCCCCGGCGGCGCGGAGAGCGGCTGGAGGGTGCCAGCCCCAGATCGCTCCGAGGGCGACGACTCCAGCGGCGCGTGCCGCAGTCATGTCTGTGGGGCTGTCACCGACGAATCCGCGTGCTGCGGGCCGACGTTCAATCGGCTCGGGGCGAGGTGTATCCCGTCCGGAGCCGGTTTGGGCGGCGCGTCCTGCCGGGTGATGACGACCTCCAGCAACTCGGACAGGGCCGACGGCAGCAACCACCGCAGGTGGTCGGGATCCTGGATCCCGGAGCGTGACAGCGCCGGTGGTCAGAAACTGTTGTCTTTCCGATCTTGAGTGGCGGCGTCGAACGGGAGTCCGTATCGGGTGATCGCAACTGGGCGCAGGTCAGGCGAGGAGTCCCGCCCCTCCGTCTGGAAACTTGGCGCATGCCGTGGACCCCTGCTGCCAGCCCGTCGTAACTGATCAGCGTGTGGTGGGAGAGCCGGCCGTCATGTGGGCCGTTTTCGCGCTCACCAAGCTGCCTCCGAGGAAGGCCGCTGGCTGAGCCGACGCCAAGGTCAGGGGCCCGTCTGGATGGAGGTTCACTCGGTGGCAACGAGGCTCGGTGGCTGAGTGGCAGGTGATCAGGCTCAACGGGATGAAGGCACTCCCGACGAGGCCCGTACGCGCAGGTCGTACCCGATGCTTTCGCTGCGGCCAGGCAGGTTCCGGAAGTCCTCCAGGGCCATGCGGGAGCGCAGCAGCGTTACGGCGGTGCGGGCGATCGACTCGCGTCGCAGGTCGACGGTGGTCAGCGGCGGCGAGGCGAAGCGGGCCGCCTCGATGTCGTCGAAGCCGGCAAGGGCCACGTCGTGGGGCACCTTGACGCCGCTGCGGGTCAGGACGGACAGCGCGCCGACGGCCACGACGTCGTTGAAGCAGAAGAGGGCGTCGAAGCGGACCCGATGGCGCAGCAGCCGGGTGGCCGCCCCGACGCCGGACGACGACAGGTCCGCCTCGTCCACGCCGATGACCAGGGAGTCGTCGTAGTCCACGCCGGCTTCGGCGAGAGCCGCGCGGTAGCCGCGCAGGCGGCGGGTTCCCGCCCGTCGGCCGGTTCGTTCGCCGATGACGGCGATGCGGTTCCGCTTTTGGGAGAGGAGATGGTCCACCACCGCGCGGGCGCCTTCTTCGTCGGCGGTCTCGACGTAGTCCAGGCTCAGTGCCGCGGCGCCGGCGGGGCGTTCGCCGAGTACGACCGTGGGCCGGGTCAGCGGCAGGGACAGATAGTCCTCGGGGCCGAGGGCGTGGGGTACGTAGATGAGGCCGTCCACCAGTTCCTGGTGCGCGGACAGGACGGCCCGCTCCCGCCGGGCGTCCCCGTGGGTGGAGTGGAGCACGACCTTGAGGCCCTGTGTCTGGGGTGCCCTCATGATCTGCTCGGCGAGTTCCGCGTAGAACGGCTGGCGGAGGTTGGGCAGGACCAGTGCGATGGTGTCGGTGCGGCGCGAGCGCAGGCCGCGGGCGAAGGGGTTGATGCGGTAGCCGAGTTCGTCGATGGCCGCGCGTACGCGCTGCTCGGTCTCGGGGCTGTAGGAGCCGGTGCCGTTGATGACGTTGGAGACGGTCTTCGTGGACACCTCGGCCCGTTCGGCCACCGTGCGCATCGTCACGCCGTGCCCCATGCGGCCACCCCTCCCAGAGTCGATTCACGGGTCATCAGGTCGAAGTCGGCGACGACCAGCCGGGCGGTGTCCACGGGGGCCGTGCCGTTCATACGGTCGTTCAGCAGGGCCAGCGCCTCGCGGGCGATCTGGGCCGTGCCGGGAGCGATGGAGGTGAGCGAAGGGCAGGAGTGGCGTGCGTCGTCGAGGTCGTCGAAACCGGCCACGGCCACCTGGTCCGGGATTGCGAGGTCCGCCTCCTGGATGGCGTGCAGGGCGCCCAGTGCCAGGGCGTCGGCGAAGGCGACCACGGCGTCGAAGGGGACACCGCGCTCGATCAGCCGGCGCGTCGCCTGCGCTCCGTGCTGCCGGTCCCAGTCGGGGGTGCCCACCTCGCAGACGAGTTCGGGCAGGTAGGGGAGGCCGGCGTCGCTCAGCCCGTCCCGGTAGCCGTCCAGGCGCAGGTGGGCCGCTGCCCGCTCGGGCCGTCCGGTGTGGTCGGCGCCGAGGGCGGCGATCCGGGTGTAGCCGAGGGAGGCCATGTGACCGACCATGGCCCTTATCCCCTCCTGGTTGGCCATGGCGACGCGGTCGACTGGTGCCTGGTAGGCCCGTTCCGACATGAACACCGTCGGCACGGTCCGGGCGACGGAGCGCGCCTGCTCGTCCGAGAGGCCGACCGGGTACATCACGAGGCCGGCCAGGTAGGGCCCGTGCTCGCTCGCCAGGGCGAGTTCCGACTCGGCGTCTCCGCCGGTGAGTTCGGTGAGCACGGTCAGATCGTGGCGATCGGCCTCGCGCATGACCGCTTCGGCGAGTTCGGCGTAGAAGGGCTGCGAGAGGTGGGGCAGGGCCAGGCCGATGAGTCCGGTCCGGCCGGTGCGCAGGTTGCGGGCGATCGTGTTGGGGCGGAAGTCCAGCTCCGCTATGGCGGCGTCGACCTTGCGCCGGGTGCGCTCGCTGACGCCGGGTTCGCCGTTGACCACCCGGGAGACCGTCTTGGGTGACACTCCGGCCCGCTGGGCCACATCATGCATCGTGGACATGGCAGAACCCTAGACTTCCGCCGGAGCCAGTTCGCGGAGCCCGGCACATTCGGCCGCTGTCAGCGCAAGCACCGACCCGTGGCGCAGTCCCTTGGGCATCGTGCAGTCGGCCGGGTCGGCCGCGGGCAGCCATGTCGGGCTGTCCAGACGGTCGGCGTGGAAGGGCACGTACCCGCGACCCAAGAACTCGTCCAGGAGCAGCAGCCAGCCGTTCCCTTCCGGGGCGGGAAGCACGATGGGGCCTTCGGCGTGCTCCAGGCCGGGCCGTCCGTCGACGCCGCGCCCCACGCCCTGGGTGACGGGTTCGTAGTGCGGGGAATCCAGAGTCCGCGAGCGCTCCACGAAGACGAACTTGGCGTCAGGGGCACCGGGGGTCCCGGGCAGGCGCTCGTCCTTGGTGAAGCGGTAGAACCAGCCCTCGTCCTCGACGACGGTGGAGTCGATCACCGGGTAGCCCGTGTCCAGCCACACCTGGGGGGCGGAGAAGGTCCGGAAGTCCTTGGTGGTGGCACGGAACATGCGGTGGTACGAGGGGCCGACGTGCTCCGGGTCGTCCTCCGGGTAGACGGTGGAGGCCCAGAACACCAGGTACTCCGCGCGGCCGGGATCCCAGACGGCCTCGGGCGCCCAGACGCAGCCTGCCTGCTCCGGCATGACCTCCACCCGGTGGGGGCCGTCCCAGTGGCTCAGGTCGGTGGAGTGCCACACCAGCAGGCTGCGGCTGCCGTGCGCGATGGCCCGCTCCCAGCCGCCGCCACCGTGGATGCGTAGGTCGGTGGCGATCAGGTGGAAGCCGCTGCCGTCCGCGGCGCGAATCAGGAACGGGTCCCTGGCTCCGCCGTCTGCGGGCGCGAGCGGAGGGATGCCGTCGAGCTGTTTCCACTGGCCCATCCGGGGACTGTCGCAGAGCGCGAACCGTACGCGTTCCCCATCGGCCAGATGTTCACCCGTGAAGTGGGCGAACAGGTAGCCGGCGGGCTGCCACGGTCTAGCGTCTGCGGAAGAAGGCGAGGCTGCCGCGGCCTGAGCCTCGTTCACGGTGGGTCGGGGCAAGGGAGTCTCCTCATGGTGGCTGCGCCCTGTGGCGGCGTGAGCGTCGCACTCCAAGTTCATCGATGTCAACGGAGCGGACCGCCGCCGACATGGCCGGAGATCAACTGTGGCCGAGATGAACCCGGTGAGACATGTAAGCGAAGCGGCCTCTCACCTGTGCAAAACGCGAGCAAGTGACGCGAGAGTCCGTCCTCAGGCCAACCGGAACCGAATAGAAACGTCGCGGCGAAGGGTTGACTACGATGAACCAGAGCTACATTCTGATGCCGCTTCCAGCCGTGACTTCCGGTTTCGCCGGTTCCGGCCCTCACCGCCCGACGTAGCCGCCCAGGTCGGTGGAAGCAGGTCGCCGCTGCCGCTGCCGCCTGCTTCCTGCTGCCCGATGTCCTCACTCCGCGTCGCCCGGTCGGCGTCGTCATCCACTTGCCAGAGGAGTTGGCCCCATGTCCCCATCGGCTATCAGCAGACGCTCCGTCCTCCGAAGCGCCGGATTCCTGGCCGGCGCCGCTGCCCTGAGCGCATGCGGGAACAGCAACACGGCGGCATCCAAGACCCCCAGCAAGGCCAAGAGCGGAACGCTCACCATCATGAGCGTCCAGGGGGAGATCACCGCCGCCGAGGTCGCCGCGTTCGAGGCGGCCCACCCCGGCGTCAGGATCAAGCAGATCAACACCGACGTGACCCGGCTCAACGCCATGCTGGCCGCAGGCAACCCGCCGGACGTGGTCCGCGACGCCGGCACCGACGTCACCCCCTACATCGCGAGCCGGGGCGTCGCCCTGAACCTGGACGAGTACTTCGCCCAGAGCACCGTGCTCAAAGAAGCCGACATCCTGCCCATCAACGACGTCTGGAAGTGGGACGGCACCACCCAGGGCAAGGGCTCCCGGTACGGGATCGCCAAGGACTGGTCGCAGGACGCGATGTGGTGGTACAACTCGGACATGTGGTCCGATGCAGGCCTGAAGGCCCCGGACCCGTCCAAGCCCATCAGCTACGACGAGCTGGCCGACGCCGCCAGGAAGCTCACCCGGGCCAAGGGGGGCAAGACCAGCGTCTACGGGCTCTTCACGACCACCGCGAGCATGAACCGCATCGGGTCCATGGTGGCGAGCGCCGGCGGCCGGATCCTGTCCGAGGACCTGGGCACCGCCGACTTCACCTCACCGGAGGCGATCGCCGCGCTGACCTGGCTGGTGGACGTGGCGAAGGACAAGGTCGGCTACTCGCTGATCAACCCCAGCCCCGACTGGGACGGCCCCGAGTACGTCGCGGGCAAGCAGGCCACGTCCGGGCAGGGCTTCTGGTTCGGCGGCTTCCTCGGCAGCACCGCCAAGGCGTACCAGTCCAAGAGCGTGTTCGCCGCCGCCCCGTCCCTGGGCAAGAAGCGGGTCAGTCCGTCCTTCGGTGCCGTCGGCTACTGGATCCCGGCCAAGTCCAAGAACCCCGGTGCCGCCTTCCAGTTCCTTGAGTGGTACTGCGGCGGCGCGGGTGCACACAAGCGCATCGCGGCCGGCAACGGCCTGCCCTCGCTGAAGTCGATGCTGGCCGTCGTGCCGCAGTCCACCGCGTTCGAGAAGGCCGCGTTCAAGGTCCAGTCCGACGAACTGCACTACGTCGACGTCCTGCACAACGCCACGCCGTACGCGCAGACCACCGCGCTGGACACCACCCTCGCCAAGACCTTCACCGCCATGGTGGGCTCGGGCGCTTCGGTTGCCAGGCTGGGGGATCAGCTCACCAAGGACGTCAACGCCCTGCTGGCCAGCGGCAAGAAGCTCGTCGGAAAGTAGGCCACTGGTCATGCGACTGCGAAGTGAGCGGGCCGCCGCGCCGGTACGGCGGCCCCGGCGCAGCAGCCGCCGGGGCGAGGCGCTGGCCTTCTACGGCTTCGTCTCACCCTGGCTGATCGGCACCGCGCTGCTGACCGTCTTCCCGGTGGGATACGCCTTCTACCTGAGCTTCACCGCCTGGGACGGCATCGCGCCGTTCAAGCCATGGGTCGGCCTGGACAACTACCGTGAGGTCCTCACGTCGGCGGACACCATGTCGTCCCTGGGCAAGACGCTGATGCTGGTGGCCATCGTCGTCCCCACGACGATCGTCGGCAGTCTGCTGCTGGCCTTGCTGCTCAACGAGCGCGTCCGTGGGCGGACCGTCTTCCGGACCCTCATCTACATCCCGGCGATCGTGCCGCCGGTCGCGGCGTCCCTCATCTGGAAGGTGGCCTTCGACCAGAACTCCGGGGGCGTCAACCGGTTCCTGCACATCTTCGGCGTCAACGCGCTGATGTGGCTGACCGGCAGCCGGGCCTTCATCGTCCTGATCGTCGTCCTGCTGTGGGGCATCGGCGCGGGCCTCATCATCAACCTCGCCGCCCTGCAGACGGTGCCCATCGAGCAGTTGGAGGCCGTGAGGCTGGACGGCGGAGGCGCCTTTACCGCCTTCCGGCATGTGACCCTCCCGGTGATCTCGCCGGTCCTGCTCTTCCAGACCGTCCTGGTCACCATCACGACACTGCAGACGTTCGTTCCGGCCCTGCTGCTCTCCCCGATCAGCGACGGCGTCGCCAACGTGTACACCAACATCCCCAACGCCAACCGGGTCTACATGGTCGACGTCTACTCGCAGTTCTTCGCCTACTCCCGGTACGGCTACGGCTCGGCGATGCTCACGATCTTCTTCCTGGTCATCGTCACCATGACCGCCGTGATCTTCAAGGTGGCCGGACGGAGCGTGTTCTACGCCGTCGACCCGAACGCCGCCTCGAAGGAGGGCTGATCCGCCATGCCGCTCAAGGAAAGCCCCGTGACCGCTGTCGTGCCCGTCACGCCGGCTGCCGCACAGCCCGCCGCCCCGGCACCGGCCCGGCGCCGCCGACGCAGCCGTAAGAAGCTGCTGGTGTTCACGGTCCTGCTCGTCATCTCCGTGCTGATGGCACTGCCCTTCGTGGAGCTGCTGATCAGCTCGCTGCGGCCGGCCGACGAGATGTCCTCCGACACCTGGCTGCCGTCGGTGCTGGACTGGCACAACTACGCCGACGCCGTGAAGACCATCCCGTTCTGGCGGTTCGGCCGGAACTCGGTGATCCTGGCCGTCGTCAACGCCTTCCTGACCACCATCAGCTCGGCGCTCGTCGGCTACGGCTTCGCCCGGCTGCGCGCCCCGGGCAAGAGCCTGCTGTTCGGCCTGCTCATCTCGACCATGATGGTGCCGCAGATCGTCACCCTCATCCCCACCTACCTGATGTTCGCCCAGCTCGGCATGGTCGGCACGTACTGGCCGTGGGTCCTGTGGGGCTCCGCCGGGGCGCCGTACGCCATCTTCCTGTACCGGCAGTTCTTCTCCAGCTTCCCCAAGGAGCTGGAGGAGGCCGCGGTCATCGACGGCGCCGGCCGGATCCGGGTCTTCTTCCAGATCTTCCTGCCTCTGTCCCGTCCGCTGATGGTCACGGCCTTCGTCCTGGCGTTCAACGCGGTGTGGGGCGACTTCATCGCCCCGAACCTGCTGCTCGACCAGTCGAATACCACCCTCGCGGTCGGCGTCGGCCAGGGCTACGTCAACAACAAGGGCTTCCCGCTGCCCAACCTCCTGGCAGGCGGTGCGGTCCTGTACCTCGTCCCCGTCATCCTGCTCTTCCTCGCCGCCCAGCGCTCCTACGTCCGGGGCTTCGTCAACTCCGGTCTCAAGTAAGGGAGATGCCCACGTGACAGGCACAGCGAGCGGACCGCTGTTCCGTGACCCGATCCACGACGGTGCCGCCGACCCGGTGGCTGTCTGGAACCGTCGGACCCGCGAATGGTGGCTCGTCTACACAAGCCGCCGGGCCACCGCTGCGGGCCCCGGTGTCGCCTGGGTGCACGGCACCGATCTGGGAGTCGCCGCATCCGGCGACGGCGGCCGCACCTGGACGTACCGCGGCACCCTGGACGTCCCGGACCCCGAATGGGGGCGCAACACCTTCTGGGCGCCGGAGATCGTCTGGCACGACGGGCTGTACCACATGTACGTCAGCTGGATCCGCGGTGTGCCCGACGACTGGACGGGAGGCGCCGAGATCCGCCACTACATCAGCCCCGACCTGCTCGTGTGGACGTATGTCGCCACCCTGGACCTCGGCTCCGACCGGGTGATCGACGCCTGCGTCTTCCCGCTGCCCGGCGGTGGCTTCCGGATGTGGTTCAAGGACGAGACGCACGGCTCGGTCACGCACGCAGCCGACAGCCCCGACCTGTACCAATGGCGGCCGGTCGGCCCGGCCGTCACCCACCGGCCGCACGAGGGCCCCAACGTCTTCGAACTCGGCGGCACTCACTGGATGATCGTCGACGAGTGGCGCGGGCAGGGCGTGCTGCGCTCGGACGACCTGGAGCGCTGGGAGTACCAGGGGCTGATCCTCGACGTTCCCGGCAGCCGCCCCGACGACGGCGGATTCGGCTACCACGCCGACGTGGCCGTCCAGGGGGAGACGGCGTACGCCTTCTACTTCACCCATCCCGACCGGACGCCGCAGAGCGACGACGCGGACTACTCGCATCGCCGTTCCTCGCTTCAGGTGGCCGCCCTGCGGGTGACCGCCGGCCGGCTGACCTGCGACCGGAACGAGCCCGTCGAACTCAGCCTGGCATCCGAATCCTGAGGCCACCGCACCATCCGCACCGGTGCCCCGCACCACCGCGCCGGCACCCGAACCGCCACTTCCCGGAGGCCGCGCGGATTCGACGGCCTGAAGGATGTCGTCGAGCACTCCATGCTCACCGTCCTGGACGGCGGCGTGCTGCGCGCAACCCTCCCCGCCCTGTCTCGGAACGTGATCCACCTCGCCTGAGGCCGACAACGCTTCTGCCCGGCTGGATTCCGGCCCTACCCAGCCCGCACAGCAACGCCAGACGCGGTGATGCGCACCGCACCGCCGCAGTGCGCATCACCGAGCTGGGAGTGCCCACCGGATACACACCGCACCAGTTGACGCAGGTGATGGTGGGCGGGCGGGTGCGGAGCAAGAGCTCTCCCGCCGGTGGCCGGTGCGCACCGCGGTACGCACATGACGCGCACCGGCGCGTCGGCGGCGAGTTCATCGCGTCGGCAGTGCGCGCACCGGTGCGCAGGGTGCGGACATCGGTGCGCGTCTGGTGCGCGTGATGCGGTGATCGTCGTTGAGGAGATCCGGCGGCGAGTCCTGCCCGCAGGTCGCCCCGACGGCTGACCCGGCGACTGCGTCCCCGTCCCGCAGGACGGATCCCACCGCACTGTCCTGAGGTGCACCGCGCGCAGGGCCCATATCTGCCGCGACGTGCGCGATCGGACGAGTCTCACATCGTTCGATCAGACGGCGACGCCCCTCCATCGACAGCGGTGCGTTGGCATGAGTTCTCACCTGTCCGTGCCCTTGCCGTCGCACGTGACGGATTGGGCGAGCCAGTCGGCGAGAGCGCGATGCACGCGCGACGGCGTTTCGACAGGGGCGAGGTGCCGCCCCACCTCGCCCAGCGTGATCACGGGTGGACTTCCGGGGAGCAGGCCTTGCTGACCTCAAAAGCACGAGCCGTCTTCACGGAGGCGGAGACTGCCCTCGGTCGCCTTCGGGCCCTCGCGGTTCTCGACGTGGAGACAGTACGGGGATGCCGCGCAACCCTGGCCGAACGGGCAAACCTGGCACTTCTTCAGAGCAGGACGGCGCCAACTTTCTCGTGCTGCAGCAGGTCCTGGTCCTGGAGAACCTCAGCGACCGGGGCGTGCAGGCGCGGTTCGACGGCGACCTGGTCGTTGCCGATGAGGACAGGCGGCCCCATGCCGCCGGCGCCATCCTCCTGGAACCCGGCGAGAGGAGCCGGGACGTCTATCTGCAACGCGAGTTCACCATCAGCAACTCTCGGAGAACTTCACCCGCGAAGCAGGCCGGGCAGGCGCTCCACGGTGGCGTGGTCGGGGTCGGGAAGTTCCGGGGGGAAGTGCCGCTCCAGAATCTCCACCACGTGTGCAGGCCGACGACACCGGTGGTGTCGGCGTGCGCCTGGACCAGTTCGGTCAGGGCTGGGTCCCGCCTTGCAGTCCGGGCACACTTCGCCTTCCGTCTCCGCGAAACCCTGCATCGAGATGCTCCCCTCCGTCTGCCTGGAGAGCACGAGCCTGCCACGGATGATCACCGGCTGATCAGAGCTTCGCCCCCAGCACCCGGCTTGGTGCATTCGCGGTATGACCGACGAGCTCGGATACATGGAACTGGACCTCCGCGGCGCGGAGTTGCTGGGAACATCATCGAGACCGGCAGCGACTCCTACCGTCTCGCCACCACCAGTTACCCAGGCCCAAGATGCCACCGCGAGCTGATCAGTCGTTGCTCTCCCCGGCAGCGGCTTCTGCGCCGTTCCGTGTCAGGTCAGCTGTCGAGGGATCGAGTTCGTCGCCAGTACGAGCCCTCCGGGCGGGAGAAACCGTCAGCACGAGTGCCTGGACAACTGCTCCGGACAGTCCGATCCACAGGGCGAAGCGATAGCTGACATGGTCGGCGAGTACTCCGCCAAGTGGTGCCCCCACGGCTACCATTCCCCAGTTCATCGAGCGGATCGTCGCGTTCATCCGCCCGCGCAGCCGATCGGGTGTCACCGCCTGGCGGTAGCTCATCTCCACCGGGCTTTCGATGCCGATGGCCAGGGACACGAGGAAGAAGCCGAGCGACACAGAGGCAAGAGCCCACGGTCCACGCACGGCCAAAACCAGGGGCAGCCAGCCGATGGCGGCGAGCAGGCGGAAGGCGATCAGAGTGGCGCCGACGTCCAGTCTTCTGGCCACGCGACCGGAGAGCGCACCCCCGAGTATCACGCCGACACTCGCGCAGGCATAGGTGACCCCCAGACCGAATTCCCCGATCTTGAGGCTCTGCAGGGCGAAGACCACGAAGACCGTGCTCACCATGCTGTTGAAGAGGAGCATCGCGTGCGAGGTCAGGGCGATGGACGCCAGCGTGCGGTGCCGGTAAACCCATGCCACGCCCTCGCGCAGCTCGCTGCCCAGGCTGCGCCGTGCGCCTCGATCGGGCACGGGGTCGGGCGCCTTCACCGACGCGAGCAGCAGGCCGGATATCAGATAGGTGACGGCGTCCACCAGCACGGCCAGCGGTGCTCCCATGATTTTGATCAGTACCCCGGCGATCAGCGGGCCGGTCGAACCGGCCACCGCGTCGGCCTGTTGCACCCGGGCGTATCCCGCGTTGAGCAGCTCTTTCGGTACCAGCTGTGGCACATACGACTGGTTCGCCGCCTCGAACAGCAAGGACAGCACTCCGAACACGAAGACGACCATGCACAGCGCGGGGATGCTGAGCCGATCCAGCGCATACAGCACCGGTATCGCACCGAGCAGGACCGCCCTTCCGAGGTCCGTGACGACCATCATCGGCTTGCGCCGCCAGCGGTCCACCACGACCCCGGCTATGAGTCCGAAGAGCAGATACGGAACCCAGCGGGCCGCGTTGACGACGCCTACCTCTGTGGCGGATGCGCTCAGCACCACGGCGGTAAGCATTTGCAACGCCAGCCCCGTGACCTGAGAACCGAACGCAGACACAGCCGAGGCAGTCAAGAAACGTACGTACCCAGGGACTTCCACCAGGCGCGGCATGACCGGACCGTATCAGCGAAGATCACCGGCAGACGATGGCGGAACAAGTCACCCAACCACGGCAGCCATGCCCCGGCTGCTGCCGCCGGACGTCAGGCGGCGCTGAACTCGTGGCGGGGCCGCCGTGCCACTCCACCCACTCCGAGGTCCTGGACCGTGAGTGAGACAGGCGTCAACCGCAGCCACATCGTCCCTCGTTGGCCAACAAGCAGCGCACCTCCGTCGAACGGTGCATCAACCGACTCAAGCAGTGTCGAGACCTGGCCACGCGAGCGGACCGCCTACCAGGCCGCACTCCCCCTCGCCGCCATCCTCATCTGGGCACGCCGGTGGCCACGGAACAAAAAACCTAGACCCGTTCCAGCGGGCGGTGGGGAAGGGGCGGGGGCTCGACCCCGATGGAATCGTCGGAGCGGACCGTCCCTCCACGGCGGACCACAGCCATGACGCCGCACTTGAAGGTGAACTCGCCGGACAGGGGATCCATGGCGAAGACCTCACCGAGCAGCCCCTGGCGGAAGTCGTTGATCTTCGAGCACGGGTTACGCAGTCCTGTCACCTCGAGCACTGCCTCCTCCCCGAGATGGAGCAGAGCGCCGGTGGGCAGGCCCAACAGGTCCACCCCGCGCGTGGTGATGTTCTCGCCGAGCTGGCCCGCCGAGACCTTGAAGCCCTTGAGCCTGAGATCGTCGAAGAGTTCCTCGTGCATCAGGTGGACCTGGCGCAGGTTGGGCAGGTCCGGCTCGTAGGTCATGCGGAACTGGTGGCGGATCGTCTCACCTGCGTGAACGTCTCCTTCCACTCCGAGCCCCGTGAGCAGCGTGATGGAATCGCGAGTGGGCTTGCTGAACGAGTACACCTCGTTACGGCTCACTGCGGCGACCTGACCAGGCATCCGCCCTCCACCTGTTGTCGTACTGCGGCCGGTCGATCATAGAGGCGGTACAACCAGCTTTGTGAGCGAGGCAGGTGAGCGGACCTCATCGAGCGGATGCGTCAGGTCCGGCACCCGACCGGCACCGTCCCGTGAGTGAACACCAAGGAGACAGCTTTCAGCTCGGTCCGCGGCGCCCCTGCGGTGGGAGAGAGGAGGACCGGAGTGCGGGGCGCTGAACCCGGTGCCCGTACCCGGCGGCGTGTCATGCGGCGAGCCAACCGACCGTGTCGATGACCTCTCGAGCCGCGTCCTCCTCCGACCTTTCGTGCGTGGAGACGAGGAAGTCCCGAATCTTGTCGAGATCGTTCCGCGCGTGGTACACGTCGACCCAGCTGCGCAGGCCCTCTCGCCAGAACTCGTTCGGCTCACGCGCCGTGACCCGCTCCTTCAAAACGGTTTCCGGCGCGGTCAGCTCGCACACGGCGAGGCTCGCGCCGGGGAGGGCCTCGCGCAGGAGCACCAGTTCCTCCTCGTCCGCGATGACGCTTGGCAGCAGGAGTCTGAGATCGGGGACCGCGGCGTAGCGGGGCCAGATGGCCTTGAGGTTCTCGCGCGCGAAGGAACGGCCCTGGTCGGGATGCACCAGCGAGATCTCATCCAGGTCGATCACCCCGTGAGCCAGATCGGCCTCCCGCAGGATTTCCGAGACGGCCCGCGCCAGGGTCGTCTTCCCGGCGCCCGGCGATCCGTGCAGGACGAGCGCATCGATGTTTTCCACGAGCTGAACTTATTGGCGGCAGCCGGGAGCGCTCAACCACCTTTCGGCCGCCTGGTTCGCACATCCTGCGGCGGTGCAGCAGGGTGCAGCCCAGCGGCGCACCGGGAGCCGGGTGCGACCGGTCTGCTCGGCCCGCACCCCGACCGGGTACGGCGCTACCGAAACCGCTGTGCAGAGACTGCCTAGCTGTGCTGTCCGCACAGGTTGGTGACGCGGCTGGCTGGGGTGTGGCTCCGGCGCAGGTCAGACCCTCCTTCAAGTAGGCCAGCGCCTCGCAGGCGCCGTAGGTGTCGAAGGTCAATCAGGGCACGGCCATTGCCGGAAAGTACCGCGTCCCGAAGGCGGGTGGTGACAAGGACCTGCCCTCGGCCTCCAAGCGGAGCTCGCGGCCCTCAGTCACGCATCCCAGCAGGATCAGCGAGGTCGCCAAAATGATCAGCCAGGACCCGGGTGGTGACGGCCAGCCATTCCCGGAAGGCCCGCGCGTCGGTCTCGACATCCTGCCCTGACGAGTCCGGTACCCGGAGCCGCCAGGCGGCCCGAATATAGGCAGTGATCACTTGTGCAGTCTCGGTGGCATCGATCCACATCACCAGCTCAGTGCCTTCAGCCGGGGCGGCGTGGGCGCAGGCGGCGGCCAGCTGGGCCTTTCCCACCCCGCCCCCGCCTGCCAAAACCTGGGTGAAGGCGACAGCGGCGCGTCCAATCCGTGCTTCCTCGATCTGGTTCCGCACGCTTTTACGAGGCTGGAAAGCAGAGGCCAGCGCCGGCACGATGCCAAACTGCACCGGCCACAGCACAGCTGGGTCGATGGGAGCGGGCGGGGTGGTGAAGGAATCCACTTCTGGCCGCCGACCGGCGGCACGAGGCCGGCCGCCCCGGTTGCGGTTCCGCTCCGCCCGGGCGCGGGCAAGTAGCCCCAGCCACTCGCCTTCCGACCGAGATGGATACCTACCTACCGCCTCCTTCTGGAGGAAAGAAACCAATGCCCAGACATACCGCGGTGCAGACGGCCTTCAAGGAAAGCCGCGGTGGCGCTGTCTGCACCGAGGTCATTCTCACCTGGGGCCAGGACCGCTTGGTGGTGGTTCGGGCAGCCAGTCGCGAGCCGGGTCGTACTCCAGCCATCGCCTGCGCCCAGCTTCTCCCGCGCAGGCGGCGGTGAGGCTGTTCAGTCCCGGGTGCCCGTTGCCGGTGCGCCACAGCAGTGACCAGGCGTACAGCGGTGTGGGATCGACCAGGGGGACGGAGCACAGTCCGGGGACCTCCGGCAGTGGCACATCCGCAGGTACCAGCGAGAAGCGTCGCGGCTCTTCCGTCACCTCGGCAAGGAAGTGGGCCAGCCCCAGGTTGACGCTCGTCGCCGTGTTCTGGATGCCGAACCGGTCGGCGAACCGGTGGAGGAAGTCGAGTCGGTTCAGCGGGCCGGGCGCCCACAGCATGCTGCCGCGCAGCTGGTCCGGTCGCAGCGCCGGTTCGGCTGCGAGCGGATGGTCCTCGCTCAGTACGGCATCCACCGGCTCGAGGCGGACGAGGCGGTGGGCAAGGCCGGCGGGCAGCGGGGGGTGGACCCGGCCGAAGGCCGCGTCGATGTCGCCGCGCAGCAGTGCCGTCGTCACCGACGGCAGATCGCGCCCGTGCCCCAACGTCAGCTCTCCGGCCCGTGCGGCGACTTGGGCCAGCGTCCGCATCGGCGCGTAGAGGTGACCCCAGACGTCTACGCGCAACGGATCATCCGTGACGACCACTGCCGCGACGGCGGCGTCGGCGGCGGCCACGGCCTGCCGGGCCGGCAGGAGGAAACGCTGTCCGGCCTCGGTGAGGCGTACGCCGTTGCCGCCGCGCTGGAACAGTTCGGTGCCGAGCAGGAATTCCAGCCGCGCGATCCTCTTGGACAGCGCCTGCTGGGAGATGGCGAGCTGTCCGGCCGCCCGTCCGAAGTGCAGTTCCTCGGCGGTGCGCACGAAGGCACGTACGTGCGCCACGTCGAGATCCATGGCTCCCACCATAGGCGACAACCAAGGGTTGTCGGCTGTGCTTGTTCGTTGTTGGATCGCGGGGCGGCCGCGGAGGTTGCATCCTCCTCATGCAGAGACTGATTCCCACGGGAGAAGCGGCGTGCCCGGTCACCTTCGCCGAGGTCCCACAGGCCGAGCCGGAGCCCTGTGAGGTACTGATCAAGGTCGAGGCGTTCGCCCCGAACAGGGGCGAGACGTTCCTCCTCGAACACCCCCGGCCGGAGCTGCTGCCCGGCAAGGACGTCGCGGGGCTCGTCGTACAGGCGGCAGCCGACGGATCCGGCCCCGACATCGGCACCCGCGTGGTCGGGCACCCGGCGCAGGGCGGCTGGGCCGAGTACGCCGCCGTGCCCACGCACTCGCTCGCGGTGCTCCCCGACAGCGTCGACAGCGTACGGGCGGCGGCCCTGCCGCTGGCCGGGATCACTGCCCTGCGGCTGCTGCGTACGGCCGGCTCGCTGACCGGCCGGCGGGTGCTGCTGACCGGCGCCTCAGGCGGCGTCGGCCACTACGTCACGGAGCTGGCCGTCGGCGCGGGAGCCGAACTGACCGCGGTGACGGCCACTCCGGAACGCGGCGAGCGGCTCGCGGAGCTGGGCGCGAAGGTGGTCCACGAGGTCGCGGCGGCCCAGGGGCCGTTCGATGTCGTGCTGGAGTCCACGGGCGGGCCGGATCTGCCCCTCGCCCTGTCGAAGGTGTGCCCGGGCGGCACACTCGTCTGGTTCGGTCAGGCGAGCCGTACTCCGGTGACCCTCGACTTCTTCCAGCTTCTCGGCGGGCCTGAGCGAGTCACGATCCAGCACTTCCACTACGCCGGCGCGCCGTACGACTCCGACCTCTCGGCACTGGTGCGCCTCGTGGCACAGGGCCGGCTGCACCCGGAAATCGGCCGCATCACCAACTGGGCACAGACCGCCGACACCTTGGTCGACCTACGGGAGCGCCGGATACGCGGCAAGGCCGTCCTGCTGACCGGAGGGGCACGATGAACGCCACCGAGTTCGCCGCCGCCCAGTGGACACGCGCCACCGGTGCGGGCGTGGACCCGCACGAATACCAGCGCGTCACCGCCAACCTCACCTCCGTCACCGAGTGGGGCCCGTCCTTCCTGCGCACCGGGCACAGCTACCTCCAGCGCGCGGAGCACGCGAGCTCACCCCTCTCGGTGGGTGAATACCTGCTGATGGCGGCCCGGTGGTTCCACCTGGCCACCTTGGCACCGTACGCGGAAACACCGCGGGCCGCCGCTGAGGCGGATCACGCGTTAAGCCGGGCGCTCACCGTGCTGGAGCCCGGTGCGCGGCGGGTGAGCGGCGAGGGATTCACCGGCTGGCTGCGTGGCCCCGCCGACGCGCCGGGGACCGTGGTCGTGGTCCCCGGCCTGGACTCGGCCAAGGAGGAATTCCTCGACCTGGTGTCTGCGCTGCTGGCCAGGGGTCTCGCGGTGTTCGCGATGGACGGCTCCGGACAGGGCGTGCTCGCGGCCACTACGGCCTTCGTCCCGGACTACGAGCGGGTCGTAGGCCGGGTCATCGACGCCCTCGGGCTCGCCCGCATCGGGCTCGTCGGACTGAGTCTGGGCGGCTATTTCGCGGCCCGGGCCGCGGCGCTGGAGCCACGCGTGGCGGCCGTCGCCACCGTCAGCGGCCCCTTCCGCCTCGACTGGGAGGAACTCCCCCAGCCTGTAAGGGACATCATGACCCAGCGCACCGGAGGAGCCGACGCCGCCCGCGAGTTCGTACGGCACGTGGACCTCGCCGCCCTGGCGCCGCGCATCGCGGCCCCGCTGCTGGTCGTGGACGGCGGCCAGGACGTCATCCCCGGCGTGACGAACGGCGAGCCCCTGGCCCGCCTGGCACCGCGCGGTAGCTACCTGTCCGTCCCACACGGCGACCACCTCCTCGGTAACGCGCGGCCCGACTGGCTGCCCCACCTCAGTGACCACCTCACGCGCACCCTGACAGGAGCACTGGTATGAACCGTTTCACCGACAAGACCGTCCTCATCACCGGCGACACCAGCGGCATGGGCCTAGTCTCAGTGAAGATCACTTCCAGTGCCCGTTGAGGACGAGTGCGGCGCGGGCTATGTCGCCGATTCTGCTGGGACCGAGTGTGACGTGCTTGAGGATTCGCCAGCGTTCCGTCAGTTCCGCCGCGGTCCGCTCGCCGCGCGCCCGAACGCGCCTGATCATCGCATTCGTGGCGCGGGTTCCTCGGTCCAGGGTGGTCTCGGAGCGGCCTTTGGGGCGGCGTACGAAGCGTGGAGTGCGAGCACCGGCCCGGGGCCGTGGGTGGATACGGGCCGCGGTGATGTCCGGAGTGGAACCCGGCTCGACGTCGGAGACTCACAAGGGGGTACCGCCCGGCGCGACCAGGAACTCAATGTTGCCGCCGAAGCTCTGGTGCTTCTGGGAGAACCACAGGTCGTTGCCGTTCTCCCGGACCCCGGCCAGCCGGTCACAAGCACTCACCGTGCCGTCAGCACCGCGTGTGTCATCCCCTCGGCGCGGCAAAGGTCCAACACCTCGTGCAGATCAGGAGCTTGGGCGGCCAGTACGCCGATGCCTTCACGGAGGTAGCGGTAACCAGTGGCCTGCGAGATCCCTGCGTCCCGGGCCAGGCAGTGCACGCAGCCGCGTTCTCGGAACCACCGCAGCACCAGTACCGCCTGACGGAACGGATCCAGGGCGCGAGAGCCCTTCGGCGTGCCGATCCCGCGCCGGTGAGCGGCCGGCAGTCGGGCGAGGAACTCCACGATGTGGCGTGGGACGTCGAGCGCGGCAGCATGGGTGACCAACGTGAAGCCTCTGGTTCGAGCGGGCACGATCTTGGCAGACCAGTCCTACCAGGGGCTTCACGCTTGCCCGGCCCCGTGGCCCACCCGGAGATCATTTCGCTGGGGAAGCCTCAGCGGGTACAAGCCACTCTGGGCTCAGCCCCAGGTCCTGCCGGCCGGTTCCTGGATGGTGCGGTTGATCCGGTTGAAGAAGTTGGTCAGCGCGATCTCCAGGTTGATCGCGCCGATCTGCTCCTCAGTGAAATGGGCGTTGACCTCTTCCCAGATCTCGTCGGTGACGCCCTGCGCACCATCCTGCAACCGAGTGGCGGCCTCGGCCAGCGCCAGTGCCGCGCGCTCCGCATCGGTGTAGAACGGTGCTGCGCGCCACGCTGCGACGTTGTGCAGCCGCTCGTCGGTGTCACCGGCCTTCTTCCCGCCGGCGACACTGGCGTAGACGCACGCCGAGCAGCTGTTGATCTGGCTGGCGCGCAGGTGGACCAGCGCCAGCAGCTTCGGGTCGACGCCCCCGGTGGCGATCGCCTTCTGGAGGTGCTGGATCGCGGTCCACACATCGCGGTTGTTCGTGTTCTTGTTCTTGAGCCGGTTTTCCATGGGGAGTGCTCTCCTTCATCGGGTTACGTTGCGGCGCCTATGCGCGTCATCCCCATGACGGAGCAGCTTCCAGGGAGGTAACAACATGGCCGGCACTCATCCCGCAAACCCGATCGCCGATGCCTTCGAGTCCCACCGTGCCCGGCTCCGAGCCGTCGCCTACCGCGTGCTCGGATCACACGCCGACGCGGAAGACGTGGTCCAAGAGGCGTGGTTGCGTCTGTCCCGCCAGGACACCGACACCATCGACAACCTCGGCGGCTGGCTGACCACCGTGGTCGGCCGCATCAGCCTCGATGTCCTGCGGTCGGGCCGGGCCCGCCCAGAAGTGTCCCTCGACGACCAGCTCCCCGAGTTCACCGTGACGCTCGACGACGCTCCCGCTCCGGAAGACCTTGTGGCACTCGGGGACTCCGTCAGCCTCGCGCTGCTCACGGTCCTCGACTCGCTGCGACCTGACGAACGGCTGGCGTTCGTGCTGCACGACGTGTTCGCCGTGCCCTTCGGCGAGATCGGCACCATTCTCGGCAAATCCGCCGACGCGAGCAAAATGCTCGCCAGCCGCGCCCGCAGGAAGGTACAAGCCGCCCAGCAGCCGGCAATCGCCGGACGACAACAACGCGAGGTGGTCCAAGCCTTCCTGGCCGCGGCCCGCGACGGTCAGTTCGAGCAGCTGCTGCAGGTCCTCCACCCGGAAGTGAAGTTCACCGTCCACACCCCGAACGGCACGCTCGTCACGCTCGGAGCCACCGAAGTCGCCACCCGCGCACGAGTGGCCGGCAGCGCGGCGCGAGGCCATGCGGCGACCGTCAACGGCCGACCCGGCGTCATCTCCTGGAGCAAGGACGGCGCCCCGCTCTCCCTCCTCGCCTTCACCGTCACCGGCGGCCACATCACCGAGATCACCGCCTTGGTCGACCCGGCCGAACTCGCGCTCATGGACCTGCCGGACCCGGTGTGACTCCCTGCCGGCGAAGGCCGCGCCTACTCGATGCGGTCCACGCCTGATCCCGCAGAGACGGTGACCTTCGCATCAACGAAAACCTCAGGGGGTAAGCATGAAAACCGGCCACATGTTGACCGTCGACACCGCAGGGAAGCAGACCCTGACCGACCTCGCCGCAGTGACCCAACATTCCTCCCCTGACACCCAACACAGTCGAGTAGGACATAGGTGACCGTACGGCGAGCGGGTGCCTCGCCACTCACCCCCGCAGGCTGAGGTGATCCTTCTCAAGGTGATACTCCCCCAACTTGCCCCGGACCCTGCCAGAGCCCTTCTTGGCGGAGGAGCAGCACTCACCGTCAGTTCGTCAAATCTCCAAGGCCACTGGACAGGCCTGCTGCAGCTGCCCAGAAGAAGACGTACCCGCACTTGGGGGACGGCATTCGCGAGCGTTCAGCGAGAACGTTCAGCGCACGGTGCACTTCTGCGCTCAGCTGGGAAAGCCGGCGGCTGTACTGCCCGCCTCTGTAGGTGTACAGCCGGAAGACCTTGACAGCCAGTTCGTCGCGGCCGTCGGCGAAGGTGTCCGGGAGCCCGGCGAGCAGCTCGAAGTCGCGTTTACCGGTCGCGGCGTCAGCCACCGCGCTCAGGGTCAGGACATCAAGTTCTGCGGCAGACACGGAAGTATCGACCGCGACGGCATGGGCGGCCAGGGCCGCGAAAACCTCGATCAGTCGCTCGCCTTCCGCGATGTCGATACCCCAGGTGCCCAGGCGCTCGTGACGACGGGCCCGGCGCCATTCCTCCTCGTCCACCACCGGCAGCAGGAGCCTTCCCAGGTGCGCGCAACGACGCCACAGCATCTCGTGATCGGAGGTCACGGTCGACTCCCCAGAGCGAGTAGGACACGTGGGACCGAGGGCCAGCCCGCCCGGCGCGGGCCCTCCACCAATTTCCCCAGTACTCGCAGTGCACGTACAGAGCGGAAGCCAAGATCCTCGACAGCGTCAGGCACTTTCGGCATGACGCGCGCCGCGTTCTCATCCGACCTCGCGGCCGGCCTCGTCTCCGACTGAGTCATCAGCGAGTACCACCGCTGCGGTGATCCGCTTGCCTACCGGCTCTCGGTGCATCTCGAAACTCCGACACACCGCGACGCCACATCAAGTCGTGGTCCGAGGTCACGGTCAGTCCTCTCTGCGGCAAGTGGAAGGCCTGGGGCCGGAACCGAGCCGCGATGGATCGACCCGTCGGGCCCTTCCCTGTTCCAGGCTTCCGGTTCGCGGCCGTGTGCGACGTAGCCCAGGCGCTCGTACGGCTCGCGCCCGGAGGTTGTCCTCCTCCACAGCGAGTTCGGCCCTGCGCAGCCCGCGGTGCCGGATCCGTGTTCGGCAGCGCGGACGAGCAGCGTTCCCAAGCCGCAGCCCTGCAGCGCCTGCAGCACGGCGAGCTGCCACAGGGTTCCGGCTCCCTCGGAATCCCCGGTTATTCGATGCCGCCGATCGCCACCGGCAGATCCACAGGAGTGCATACAGCCAGGTAGCCACCTCACCCGACGCAGCTCGCGCCAGCTCTCGCTCCACGTGGCGCAGGTGGGTGGCCGAGCCGGACCAGGTGCACGCTGGCATCCTGGGGCCGGAGATCGCGCACGGTGACAGGCATAGTGACGGAGGCGCCGGTGGAACGGCGGGAAGTCCCGTCATCCCAGATCGGAGGGTATCTGTGCCTTCATTTCCAAGGCATCCAACGGCAGTTGTCCGGTGGATCAAGGCTTAGCTGTGACGGTCTTCTGGTCACGGTCGGTCGGGGACAGGTCGAGGAGCCGCAGCATCGCGGGGAGCAAGTCGTTCGTCAACGGATCTGGGGTGTCTTCGTCGATGGCGCCCTCCAGTGCGAGGCTTGTATAGCCGTGCACGAGGGACCACACTGCGTAGCTCGGTACCAGTGCGGGGTCCGCACTGTCCGGTAGCTGTGCATCCTGGCCGCGCAGGCCACGGTCCAGGGCGCGGAGTGCCCGGTGTTTCTGCTCGACCAGGTCTGGGTCGTTGAAGTCGAACTGGGTCATGCGCCACATGAGGTCGAACAGCGCACGGTTGTCCCGGGCGAACGCAACATATTCGGCCGAGAGCGCCGCGACCCGCTCGCGCACATCGCGCCCGCCGACCTCCACCGCCTCCAGCCGGTCGCAGAGCCGGCCGTAGGCGCGCGTGGCGAGCGCGCCGAGCAGCCCGCGCGCGTCGCCGAAGTGGTGCTTGGGAGCGGACTGCGACACTCCCGCCCGCCGCGCGGCCTCGCGCATGCTGAACCCGGCGACACCGCTCTCGGACAGCACTTCCAGCGCGCTGTCGAGCAGCGCCGCGCGCAGATTGCCGTGGTGGTAACGGTCGCCGGCCCTTGGTTCTTCGGTCGTCATCAGTCCATATCTTGACAGTGAGCAGACCTCTCGTAAACTGCTCACTGTCAAGATAAGGCGATCGCTGGGATAGATATGACAGACACGGTTCTTGTCACGGGTGTCTCGGGGTTCATCGGTGGTCACACAGCGGCAGAGCTTCTTCGGCGCGGGTACGCGGTCCGCGGGTCAGTGCGGTCTCCGGCCCGCGCCGCCGAGGTGCGCGCTGCGATGGCAGAGGCAGGCGCAGACGACACGTTGTTGGAGATCCTGCAGCTCGATCTGCTGTCGGATGAGGGATGGGCCGCCGCAGCCGCGGGCTGCCGGTTCGTTCTGCATGTCGCTTCCCCCTTCGTCACGACGAAGCCGAAAGACCCGGAGGACTTGATCCGCCCCGCCGTGCAGGGCACGACGCGGGCAATCGACACGGCGCTCGATGCAGGCGTGGAGCGCGTGGTCGTCACCTCGTCTCTCGCGGCGGTGCAGTACGCCCCGGCGCGCAGAAATCACGTCTTCACGGCATCCGACTGGACCCCGGTCGGCCGCCGCGGACTCGGTGCCTACGCAACTTCGAAGGTCCGGGCCGAGCGCGCGGCGTGGGACATCGCCGACCGACGCGGCGTGCCCGACCGGCTCGCCGTCATCAACCCGGGCGCGGTCATCGGGCCCCTCCTCTCCGACGACCCCGGAACCTCGGTCTCGGCGATCCAGCAGATCATGGCCGGCGCGCTGCCGATGGTCCCAGACCTGCGACTCCCGTGGGTACACGTGCGAGACGTCGCCGACGCGCACATCGAGGCCATGACCTCCGCAACGGCGGGCGCACATCGCACGATCGTCGCGACCGACCCGTCCTCGCTCATCGACGTCGCCGCGGTTCTCCGCGAGAGGCTTCCCGAGGCGAGCGGGAAGATCCCCCCACGGGCGATGCCGACATGGCTCACCTGGGTCGCGAGCGTGTTCGAACCTCAGCTGCGCGACAACCGGTGGCTCATCGGCTCGGCGCAGCGCTTCGACCACGGCCCCGCCGAGGCGCTCCTGGCCCGCCCGCTCCACTCGATCCCCGACACGATCGAGGAAACCGGCCGCAGCCTCGCCGAGCGCGGACTCGTCTGAGGCCACCCTGGAAACCACGCCGTGTGCAGAGCGGCCAGGCCAGGTGACGGCCTCGCACCACCCCAGGACGCCTTCGGGAACCCGAAGTTGCCCTCAGGCAGTCTCGGCCGACCGCGGGCGTTCCTCAGCGCCCTCCGGGACCGGCAGAAAACTGGCTCAGGTTTCATGGGCGGTGACGGAAAGTTACTGAGTCGGCCCGCCTGTTCGATCACATCACCCTTGCCCCAGGCGGTTAGTGTGCCCCAATGCCATCCGTGAACCTGCGTCACTCAGTGCGCGCGATCATCCTCGACGAGAACGACCGCATACTTCTCTGTCGGTTCGCAATTCCGAAGCCAGTGGGAACGGTGGTGTGGGCAGCTCCGGGCGGAGGAATCGAACAGGACGAGACGCCACTTGCCGCACTACGTCGCGAACTGCGGGAAGAGGTGGGCCTCGCGCTGAGTACCGATCCCCCGCACGTGTGGCACCAGGAAGTGGTGGCGCCTGGGCACGCATCGGGCTACGACGGCGTCGTCAATGACTACTTCCTTGTGCGGACAGCGGGGTTCAACCCGCGCGGGACGCTGTCCGACGACGAACTCGCCGCGGAGAACATCAGCGGACTGGAGTGGTGGCACCCGCAGGAAGTCGCCAGTTATGACGGTCCAGACCTGTTTTCCCCCCGCGATCTTGCGACCCCTTTGACGGCATTGATCACCTCTGGTGTTCCAGCCGGCCCTGTGCTGCTCGGCCTCTGAGCAGACAGCCCGCGTCATGGCGCGAGCAGGACTCGTTTTCGTAGGAGGGCGAAGCCCGCGCGGCCGAACATCTATGGTCACGAACGAGCGGACGTGCGGGCGAGGGCGTCCAGTTCGAAGCAGTGGTCCCAGACGGTCTTGAGCTGGAGTTGCTCGTCTCGGCGAATGCTTCGGGGCGGCTGAGGATCCAGCCGGCGACGGCCTGTGGCGAGGGCGGCCACGCCCTCGCCGGCCGCGGTGACGTGCGCTTCTTGTAGAGGTAGGCGCGAACGGTCTGGTAGCTGCCCTTGTAGCCGAGCTAGTCGATCTCTTCCCACAGCTGCCAGGCATTCGTGTGGCCCTCGCTCCAGCGGTGACCGTGCCGTAGTGGCGGCCCCTGCAGGTGGCGTACTCATCGACGCCGGCCACCCGCCGAGCAGGAGGCTGCGGCTCGGGAAGCGCGTCGACCAGCCGCAGGACCGTGCTGCGGCTGGTCGACACCCCGAAGACGCGAGCCAGGCGGGCACCGGCACGGCCCGCCAGGGCGAGCCCCACCGGGGCCATCGTGGAGCGCAGCCGCTCAGTTCGCTGACGACCGTGCCGGCGGGGCAGGCCAGGTATCTGCTCCACGAAGGTCCGCCGTCCGCACGCGGCGTTCTGACAGGTGAACCGGCGGACCCGCAGCCGGAGTACAACGCTTCTTCCGGCACTGGGAACACCGGGGCAAGCCCACTTCCACACCCCTAGGCTGTGGCCGGATTGGTTCACCGGGTTGGCGGTACTGTCCGCGTATGAATCAGTTCCCCGTCACCTTCGAAGCCCTCGTTGTGCGCACTGACTTCTCGGCAGACGGTGCTTGGGAGGAGTTACGGGAGGCGCTGTTCTCTCCCAGCCAGGACGGGTTCTTGGCCAACGTCGCACTCGTCGATGACCGGAGGTACGAGGGCTTGACACCCGACCGGGCCCTCGACCTGAACCCTCGGAGTATCAGCATCCACTTCTGGTCCTGGCGGACTCTTCAGCTTTCACCTCGACTGAACGGCCGCTCCTCGTGATGGACTTGCAGGCTGAGCGTCCGCGTTGTGTCCGTGTGGTAGCAGCAGAGTTGTGGAGCATCGAGAACAACCTCTCGGGCGCGAACATGGACTTCGAGGAGTTCGCCGACGCCATCGACGACGACGGGATGTTCCGCGGCTTTTGAGCACGCCGCAACCCGTGCCGGACCAGCCGACGAACTTCACGATGAAACCGTCATCCAGCCTGCCGATGATGCGGTTTCTTGGCGTAGAAGCTCTTCAGGATGAGCCCGCCTGCCTGGTTGTCAGCCTTCGCGATCGGCTACGCGGAGAAGTTGAACTTCTGCGCCTCCGGGCCATAGTAGATTTCCGCGGCCCCCTCATAGGCGCTGGGCCAGCTCTGCGGGATGTTGCCCTTCGTCGTGATCGGCATCGCAGCCGCGCCGGTCGTGCCGGTCGTGACGAAGTCGGTGAAGTAGTACTGAAAGCTGATGGTGCGGCTGTTCTTGGCGATCGTGCCGACCACCCGGACGTTGAAATGCTCTCGCCGACCGGCTGGTTGTTGCGGACCCAAGTCCGCAGGAATGACGCCCCGTTGACACGGCGAACCGCGACTTCACATAGAACGCCTTACTGCTGCCCAGGCCCTTCTTGCACTCCTCGGTCCGGAACAGTCGTCGCCATCGGGCCCGGCCAACGGCGCCCCCTGTGTCTGCTGCACCTGCGACGCGGCCCCGGGGACCCGGCGAGACAGCGGCGCATACGACGCCGCCGGCCCCACCGTCTCCGCAGCCGGCCCACCCGGAGCAGCGAAGCCGTCGCTGTGCCGCCGCCGACGTAGACGACATCCTGGCTGAGCAGAAACGCCCGCAGAGCCTCCTCGGCCAGCTCTAGCCGGAACAACGACAAGATAGACGCCTCACAGTTGCGTGACTTGAACGCGGTCAAGAACTGATCAACGTATGCAGGCGCGTCGCCACTGGCAGTTGGAGCGAAGCACACCTTGGGTCGAGGGCTCCACACCTCACCTGCTTAGCAGCCAGTCGTCGAGCAGCCCGTCTTCATCTGCGACCAAATAGATGGCAGCCCACCATGGCTGCGTCCTCAACGCTGCTCTGCGGCAACACCTCTTCGGAGACCCGGACGCACAGCGAGGAGGCCGACGTCCACCACCAGCTCGGGTTCCACCAGCGCGACGCCCGTCGTCGTACCTGCCGAGCAGCAGACCACTGGAACGGCCCAGCCAGCCGCTCGACGACGAGCACTGCTGGAAGGCCGCCCGCCCGGCTCCTGCACGACGACACCCTCATACCCGAAGACCGCCTCGCAGTACTGCTTCTCCTCCTCTACGCCCAAGGACCATCGGCAGTCCACCGGTTGACCACCGAAGACCTCGGAGTCGGCGCCCAGGAAGTACGTCTCCATATCGGCGATTCTCCAGTCCACCTGCCCGAGCCCGTCGCCCAGCTGGCCCGCACCGTCGTGGCGAACCGCAAGGGCCACGCAACCATCGGCGCCCTTGCCCCGTCTCCATGGCTGTTCCCCGGCGGCCAGCCCGGACGGCCGTTCAGCACCACACAGCTGACGCAGCCGACTGAAGCCGCTCGGGATCCGGTGCAACCAGGCCCGCAGCACCGCGCTCTTCCATGTCGCCATCGAGATCCCCGCCGCGATCCCGCCCGCACCCTGGGCATCCACACCGACGTCGCGGTCGCCTGGCAACGGCTCTCCGCAGGTGACCGGGCCGCCTATGCCGCCGAAGTCAGCCGACGGTAATCACAGGTCAGCGACCTTGAGTCGGTTGCCTTGCCCAACTACGCCGACCGTGAAACCGTGCACCCAGCAGCCCTCCCTGGGAAGACTCTGAGGCATCGCGGGTCGATGCTTCAGAACGAGGAGGAGCCCATGGCACTGAGAGCGGCATACGACGAGATCGCAGACTGGTACGAGGAAGAGTTCCTCGGCGGGCAGCGAGCGGGCGCTGCGAAAGCGGACGGCAATCCCCTAAGCCTTGGCCACGTCCTGCATGATCTCCTCGGTGCGGGCAGCGGCGCCTGTCTGGAGATCGGTTGCGGCACCGGCGTTCACGCCGCGGGCGTCCGGGAACTGGGGTGGACACCTGTCGGCGTTGACCTGTCCGCCGGGATGCTGCGGCATGCCCGGGGCCGCCTACCCATCGCGCTGGCCGATGCCGAGCGGCTGCCGGTTCGGGACGGCTCCGTGCCAGCCGTCATCGCCATCATGGTCCACACCGACATGCCCGACTATCCGACGGTACTGCGAGAGGTGGCCCGGGTATTGCGCCCCGGCGGTGTGTTCGTGCACATCGGTGTCCATCCCTGCTTCTGCGGCGGCTTCGCCGACCGCCTCAATCCCAATGCGGTGGTGATCCATCCGGGCTACCTCGACAGCAACTGGACAAAGGCGTCCTGGACAGACGGGGGCGTGCGCGACAAGGTCGGCGCCGCCCACCAGCCGCTGCCCGAGCTGATGCACGCGTTCCTCGCTGCGGGCCTGACATTCGAGAGGTTCGCCGAGGTCGGTGAGCCCACTCCGATCGTGCTAGCTGTCCAGGCGCGGAGCATGAACACCGGGCTTGGAGACACCCCCCGTCACACACTGGGCTGAGCCAGGCATTCAGACACTTCCAGTATCCGACGTCACCGTTAGTCTCACTGGAACGCGAGCGCAAGGCGGTCAAAACACTCAGCCTGACCGCCCGGGGAACCCGCGACACTCTGCTCGTCGACCGCCTACGAACAACGGTCGGTGGCCGTGCCGTTCGGCGGCTGCACCGAACCGACCAACGTCGAGGCCGACGGACACGCATGCCCCATCCGCTTCCAGTGCTCAGGCTGCGGGTTCCACCGTCCAGACCCTGTACCTGCCCGCGATCGAGGCCACGCCAACAGCTTGCGTGCCGACCGCGAGACGGTTCGGGCGATTGATGCAGCCGGCTTCGTCATCGACAACCTCACCGCCCAGATCCCTTCTACGAGGACGTCGCGGCGAAGATGCGCGAACGGATAGCGGCGTTGTCCCAAGTCCCGGCGGACTACGAGCCTCCTCAAACGCCAACGGGCGATGGCCAGGCCCATACCGGGACCGCGCCGACGACGGCGATAGCGGGCACGGTGGATTCTCTTCCGTTGGACGTGTGTCAGGAGCAGGAGACGGCGATCTTGCCCGGGGTGCTGGCGCCGAAGGCGGCGAACGCCTCCGTGGCCTGCTCCAGCGGGTAAGTGGCCGTGACCGGCACGCGCAGGGCACCCGAGGCAACCTGCTCGGCCAGCAAGGTCAGGGTATTCGGACCAGGGGTGGCCATGATCGTGTGGACGGTGACGTCCTGCACCTTGACGTCGTCCTGGCTCAGGCCGGTGGCGGAGGCAAGGTGTCCGCCCGGCCGCAGCAGAGCAGCCAGCGCCGCGCCGTCGCCCGCCAGGTGCAGCACCGCGTCCACACCCTCCGGGGCGATCGCGCGGACCTGTCCCTCCAGGTCAGCGGTGAAGTCGACCACGTGGATCTCCGTGCTGGTCAGGCCGGTGACGAAGTCGGTCTGTGCGCCGGGGCGGGCGGTCGCGATCACCTTCGCGCCCCGGGCGGCGGCGAGCTGCACCGCGAGCGAACCCACCCCGCCGGCGGCCCCGGAGATCAGCAGCGTCTCGCCCTCGGCCAGGGCCACCGCGTCCAGGCTCATCAGGGCAGTGGCCCCGGCCACTGCCAGCGCGCCCGCGTCCCCCACCGTCAGGCCCTCGGGGATGCGGGCGACGCCGTGTCCGGCGGGCACGGTGACGTACTGCGCCAGCGAACCGGCGCCCAGGTACGGCTTCAGCACAACACCGAAGACCTCGTCGCCGACCGCGAAGCCGTCCACGCCCTCACCGAGCGCCTCGACGGTGCCCGCGAAGTCCTGGCCGAGGACCAGCGGGAACCGGTGCTCCATGAACGCCTGCGTGTAGCCGGCGGCGGTGGCGATGTCGATGCCGTTCAGCGAGGCAGCGGCCACCTTGACCAGCAGTTCCCCGGCCTGCGGGCGAGGAGTGTCCACATCGGTCACGGCAGGGGCCGAGGGGACGGATTCGAGCGCGACAGCACGCATGACAACACCCTTCCAAGTAAGTGGGCCAGGCGTCCCACTTTCCTGTCGCCCACCGTACAACAGGAAACGGGCCGCACGTTCCACTTGGGTAGAGTGGGTGGGTGACCTCGCCACCTTCCGACCAGACGCCGTGCCTGCAGCCCGGCACAGGATTGCGCGCCGACGCCGAACGCAACCGCTGCCGCATCCTGGCCGCCGCCCGCCGCCTCTACGCCACCGAAGGACTCGGCGTCTCCATGGCCTCCGTCGCCCGCGAGGCAGGCGTCGGCAAAGCCACGCTCGGCCGGCGCTTCGCCAGCCGGGAGGAACTCGTCAACGCGGTCTTCGCCGACCGCATGGACGCCTACGTCGATGCCGTCGCCGAGGCACTCGCCGACCCCGACCCCTGGCGCGGCTTCACCGGCTACATCCACGCCGTCTGCGCCATGCAGGCCGCCGACCGCGGCTTCGCCGACGTCCTGACCATGACCTTCCCCGCCGCCAAGGCGCTGGAGGCCCGCCGCGCCGAGGCGTACAACCGGCTGCTCGAACTCATCACCCGCGCCAAGAACACCGGGCACCTGCGCGAGGACTTCACACCCCAGGACGTCGTCATCCTGCTCATCGCCAACGCCGGCGTCGTCACCGCCACCGGCGACGCCGCCCCCGACACCTGGCGCCGCCTCGTCGGCCACATGATCCGCTCCTACGCCACGCCCGGCGCACCGATCCCCCCGATGCCCGAAGCCCCAGCACCCACCGCCCTCTACCGCGCCATGGTCCGCCTCTCACAAGCAGGCCCGGACACCGCCTGAGGGCGGCGGATTTGGCCGCAGTACGCGTCAACACCATGGCGGAGTCTGCCGACAGGGCGGTTGGCGGTCCGTGCGCGGGCCATGGCGATGTGGGTGCGGAGACGGCCCTTGACCTTGACAGCCACTGATCACGGCACGAAAGGCGAAGATCCGCCGCTGATGCCGGTCAGTGCGGTCCTCGGTCACGATGCCCTTCGCCTGGTAGGCGCCGGTCCCTTGCCGCCGAGATGGGCGTGCAGGTGGGTTGGCCGGGCCGGGGATGCTCAGGCGGGGGCACGGCGCGGGAGGGTCGATGGGGCTGTGACCTGCAGGACAGGTTGCAGAGGCAAGCGGTCGCCACCACCGGGGGCTGGGCTCCCGGTACGCGACCGCATCGAGACCACGCCTTGGCGCGGAGAGCAGGGACGGACGCGCGCCGCGGCCACACCTGGCCTTCGCTGAATCGCGGGTAGCCCGCCGCATCACGCCGGCGAACGGCAGACCGCGGAAGGAGCCGGGATCTCTCGGACCACGTTGCAAGCCGTCTACAACACCGTCTTGGACCCGAGGAGGGGCGACTGCGTCGGCCGCGGTCGGGAGGGCTCCACCTTGGATCACGTCGACGGCGGCACCCGTGGCCGCGACCTCGCACTCGGACCCGCGAACTGGCGTGGGCGGCGGCGATCGGGTGCTGGAGTCACGCTCGGTCCGTGCGGGTCAGCGCGGACGCGATGCGATACGCCTTCCCGGCGGGAAGGTCGGAGAGCCTTGAGCATGCCGCTGTCGATGACGTATTCGGCGCCGACGATGTTGCCGGCGACGTCGGAGAGGAGGAACGCGATCAGGGCCGCGACGTCGTGGGCTCGTTGCCGCGTCCGCTGGTGATGTTGAGGGCTTGCGGCAGCCTTCGACCCCAGGGCGTACGCGTCAACACCGTCACCCCGGGGTGACCCGCACCTCCATGCTCGACCAGCAGGCAGAACTCCCCCAGCTGCCGTTAGGTCGCTTCGCGCAGGTCCGCGTCATGACGGCCCGCGTCCACGAGGTTGCGCAGCATGGCGCCGTCCCGCTTGAGCCAGTACTGACCAGCCGCAGCGCTTCCAGAACGTCGGCGCGGAAACTGCCCTGGTCGGACACGGCGAAGGAGAAGTCCACCCGGCGGCGTACGGCGTCGATGAACAGTTCCTGCTTGGTCGGCCAGCGTCGGTAGAGGGTCGTCTTGGACACGCCCACGAACCGGCAGGCCGCAGGTCTTGCCCTTGGCCAAGTCCCACCCAGAGGCAGCCTCGGCGAACCTCGCCCGGTTCGCCGAACGCGGGGGCACGCCTGCCGTCGGCTTCCACAGCGGCATGGTCGACGAGAACGCCCATGTGTACCTTGGCGGCTACCCCGGCGCGTTCCGCGATGTCCTCGCCGTGGTCACCGACGAGCCCTTCCCCCCTGCTGCCGGAAGCGACAATGGGCCTGACCGGCGACGTGGCGTCGGGCGCTGCGGCCGACCTGTAGTCGGAACGCATTCGGCTCACGGGCGTGCAGGCCGTCGCCGCCTACGCCGAGGGCCCCCTTGCGGGCCACCCCGCCGTCACTCGCCACCGACACGGCGACACCACCGCCTGGTATGTGGCCACCCACCCCGACCAGGACACGCTCGCCGTCCTGCTCCACCGCGTCCGCCAGGACGCCGACGTCACACCGGAACACCAGGCACCCGCTGGGATCGAGGTCGTCAGGCGCCGCGGCACGGTGGCCGACTACCTGTTCCTCGTCAACCACACCGGAAAGGGCGCCGAAGCACCCGCCGAAGGCCTCGAACTCCTCACCGGCACACCGGTCACCGGGACCGTCACCGTCCCACCGGGAGGAGTCGCCTTGGTCCGCGAGCCCCGCTGACGCGTCCGGGGAAGTGAGCGGGCCGCGGCACCACGCAAGGTGCGCGGCCCGGCTGCCTCCACTTGTGTCGAAGCCGCTGGGCATCCCGGTGATCAAGCGGTGGTGGTGGCCGGAGACCGCATGTCCGGCGCCTACCGGCGCTGGGCAAGGCCGACACCACGCCTCGACTCTGCCTCCACCTGGAGCCCAACGCTCCCGGACGTCGGCGGGTCAGCCGAGGCCGTCGGCGCCGACCTGCACGGCGGACTCGTCCAATAGGGCGTCGGAGACGAGCTGTGCGCTCCCGTCGAGGCTGAGGACAGGGGTGGCCTCCTTGTACCAGGACTCGATGACGGCGTTGCCCCAGAAGTCGCGGCGGCGGTCGTCGTGGACGTTCCAGCGGTACGTCTCGTGGTCGGGGTCGCCGGTGTAGTAGTCGGAGGTGTAGATCTCGACCCGATGGCCGTCGGGATCGCGCAGGTAGAGGTAGAAGGCGTTGGAGACGCCGTGCCGTCCCGGACCGCGTTCGATGTGGTGTTCCTTGCGGATCGAGCCGAACAGATCGGCGCAGCGCAGGACTTGGTGGGATTCGTGGGTGGCGATGCCGAGGTGGTGGAGGCGGGGCCCGGCGCCGCAGGTGAAAGCGACGTCGTGGACGGTCTGTTTGCGGTACATCCAGGCCGCGTACAGCTCGTGTTCGTCCCCCTCGATGGTCTCCGAACACCCGAATCCCAGGGACTTGTAGTGGGCGTAGGCGGCGGGGATGTCGGGCGTGCAGATGTTGAAGTGGTCCAGGCGGGCGACCTCGGCGCCGTGGCGCAGGTCGTAGCGCTGGATCAACCGCTCGGCGTGCTCGATGTCGTGGAAGAACTCGACGGGGAAGCCGAGCGGGTCGATGACGCGGACGGCGTCGCCGACACCGGGCGTGCCCTCCCCCTTCGGGATGCGCCGTACCGGGCAGCCGAGTTGGCGGAAGAACCTCTCCGCCCTGTCGACGCCCTCGGGGGTGCGGACGCGGTAGGCGATGTGGTCGAGGGCCGCGAGCTCGCCCCTGCGCAGGACCAGGGAGTGGTGGGTCAACTCGTCGGTACCGCGCAAGCACAGGGTGCCGGCGTCCTCGTACTGGATGTGGAAACCGAGCATGTCGACCCAGAACCAGCGGGACGCGGCGAGGTCGGTGACGGCCAGCTGGGCGTAGGCGGAGCGGACGACGTCCGGGGCATCCGGGTGCGCGGTGGTCATCGGGCGACTCCGAAGCGGGGGGTGTGCACGTCACCGAGGGCTACATGGACGATCTTCGACTCGGTGTAGAAGTCGATGCTGTGAGCGCCGCCTTCGCGGCCTACGCCGGAGGCCTTGACCCCACCGAAGGGCGTGCGCAGGTCCCGTACGTTGTGGGAGTTGATCCAGACCATGCCGGACTCGACGGCGTGGGCGATACGGTGGCCGCGCTTGAGGTCCGAGGTCCAGATGTAGGCGGCGAGACCGAACTGGGTGGCGTTGGCCAGCTCAACGGCCTCGGACTCGTCGTCGAAGGGCGCGACGGCGACGACCGGGCCGAAGATCTCCTCCTGGAAGATGCGGGCATCCCGCTCGACGTCCACGAAGACGGTCGGCTGAAGGTAGTTGCCGTCCGCCAGATACGTGGGCCGGGTGCCGCCGGCGACGAGGCGTGCCTCCTTCCTGCCGATCTCGACGTAGTTCAGGACGCGTGCGTAGTGCTCGGGGTGGACCAGTGCGCCCACCTCGGTGGCGGGGTCGGAGGGCGGCCCGACACGGACGGCGTCCGCCCGCTCCGCCAGCCGGCGGGTGAACTCCTCGTACACCGGACGCTGCACAAGGACCCGTGAACCGGCGGTGCAGCGTTCGCCGTTGAGGGAGAACACCCCGAAGACGACCGAGTCGAGGGCGGCTTCGAGGTCGGCGTCCGCGAAGACCACGGCCGGGGACTTGCCGCCCAGCTCCATCGAGGTGGTCTTCAGGTGCTGGGCGCCGGCGCGGATGATGTGGCGGCCGGTGTCGGTGGAGCCGGTGAAGGAGATCAGCGGTACGTCCGGGTGGTCGACCAGGGCCTGACCGGCCTCCTCTCCGATGCCGTGCACGATGTTCACCACGCCCGCAGGGACGCCCGCCTCGGCGAAGATCTCCGGCCACAGCGAGGCCGACAGCGGGGTCCACTCGGCCGGCTTGAGGACCAGCGTGCAGCCGGAGGCCAGGGCCGGGGCCAGTTTCCAGCTCTCCAGCATGAAGGGGGTGTTCCACGGTGTGATCAGTCCGGCCACGCCGACCGGCTCTCGCACCACGTAACTGAACTGCTCGTCACCCTGTCGGAAGGCCTCCTCACCGAGGGCGACGATCACGTCGGCGAAGTAGCGGAAGTTCTCGGCGGCGCGTCGGGCCTGGCCGCGGGCCTGGGTGATGGGGAGCCCGGTGTCGTACGACTCGAAGGACGCCAGCCGCTCGTGGCGGGCCTCGACCGCGTCCGCGATCCTGACCAGCACGTCGGCTCGCTCCCGGCTGCCCAGAGACGACCAGGCGGGAAAGGCGGACCGCGCGGCGGCCACTGCCCGTTCGACGTCGGCCGCCCCGCCGCGCGCGGCCCGGGAGTAGGGCGTGTTGGACACCGGATCGGCCACGGGGAACGTCCGCCCGTCGGCGCTGTCGACCGGTTCGCCGCCGATCCAGTGCGGGATGACGGGCGGCATGTTGTCGATGCTGTTCTCGGCGCTCATGGTCATGCTCCGATCTGTGCGGTCAGGTCGCCGCCCTCGGCCAACAGCGCGCGGATCCTCGTCAGGCCCGCCTCGGTGGGCGTCGTCAGCGGCGGGCGGACATGGGCGGAGGCGATGCGGCCCTGCCGGGCGAGGACCCATTTGGCCGGTACCGGGTTGGTCTCCACGAACAGCAGGTCGACCAGCGGGTGCAGCCGGTAGTGCAGGTCGCGGGCGGCCTCGAATTCGCCTGCCTCCCACAGCTCGTACATCCGTGCCACCGCGGTCGGGGCCAGGTTGGCCACGGCGGAGACGAAGCCGGTGCCGCCGAGCGCCAGCAGGGGCAGACACAGCAGTTCGATGCCGGACCACACCAGCAGCGAGCGTCCGCAGGCGTGCAGCACGCGGGAGAAGTGCTCGAAGTCCTTGGTCGTCTCCTTCACACCGACGAAGTTCTCGAAGTCGCTGAACAGCCGCTTGACCGTCTCCGGCGCGATGTCCACGGCCGTGCGCGAGGGCACGTTGTAGGCGACGATCGGCAGGTCCGGGAACTCCCGGGCCACCGTCGCGTACCACTGGTAGAGGGCCTCCTGGGTGGGCCGTGCGTAGTACGGGGTGATGACGAGCGCCGCGTCCGCCCCCAACTCCCGTGCGGCAGTGGTCAGTTCGAGGGTCTCGTCGAGCTTGTGCGAGCCGGTGCCGGGAAGGAACGGCACACGGTCGGCGATCACCTCGACCGCCGTACGCATCCCGGCGATCCGCTCGGTGACGCTCTGCGCGCTCGGCTCCCCGGTCGAACCGCCCAGCGAGATGCCGTGCGATCCCGACTCCAACTGGAAGCGGATCAACCCGGCCAGGCTGTCGTGGTCCACCGCCCCTTCGGCGGTGAAGGGGGTGACGACCGGGGCGATCGAACCCCGGATGGTGGACGGGTCGCTGCGGAACTTCACGCCTGATCTCCTTCGATGTCGTTCTTCGCGGTGTTCTCGGCCTCGTTCTTGGCACACCAGGTGCGGTACCGCTCACGCCATGCCGGACCGAGCGGGTACAACCCGTCGACGCTCGCCCCGGCCCGCACCTGCTCGATGACGAACCGCTCCTGCCTCTCCTGCTCCCGGCAGTCGGCGACCAACTCGGTGGCGAGGTCGGGGGGTACGACGACCACGCCGTCGTCGTCGCCCACGATCAGGTCGCCGGGCTGGACGAACGCCCCGCCGCAGGCGACCGGCACACCGGTGTCCCAGGGGACGTGGCGGCGGCCGAGCACCGACGGGTGGGCTCCGCCGTGGAACACGGGCAGTCCGAGCGCGGCGACGGCCACGCTGTCCCGCAGCCCTCCGTCGGTCACGATCCCGGCCGCACCGAGCTGCTGGGCGCGCAGGGCGAGGATGTCGCCGAGGGTTCCGGCGGAGGTGTCCCGCCGGGCGTCCATCACCAGCACATGTCCGGGCCGGAGCTCCTCGATCGCCCGCTTCTGGGCGTTCATGCCGGTGCCGTACTTCTCGAACAGGTCCTCGCGCAGGGGCAGATAGCGCAGGGTGTGCGCGACGCCCACCATGCGGGTGCCGGGCGTGGCGGGGTGTACCGCGTCGACCGACATGTGCGGCAGACCGCGCCTCCGCAACTGCGCGCTGATCGTCGCCACGGCCACCGAGCGGAGACCGGCGGCGAGGCCGTCGTCCAGCAGCCGCTCCGGGGTGTACGAGGTTCCGTACGCCGCCTCCTCCTCTGCCCGGTCCGCCCTGGGCCGCGCGCCCCACGGCTCCAGGTCGTGATCGGCGTCGGCGACCGGGTTGCGCAACACTCCGGTGCTCAACTGGCCGTCGCTGACCTCGACTTCGACCACGTCTCCCGGCTGGACGACCGAGGCGCCGGCCGGGGTGCCGGTGAGGATCACATCGCCGGGTTCCAGGGTGAGAAGCCGGGACAGGTCCGCGACCAGCTCGCCGAACGGGAAGAGAAGGGTGTCGGTCGTGTCGTCCTGAGCGGGCTCACCGTTGACCCAGGTCCGCAACCGCAGTGCGCCGGGGTCGAGTTCGGTGGCGTCCAGCAGCCGTGGACCGATCGGGGTGAAGCCGTCCGCGCCTTTGGAGCGCAGGTTGGAGCCGCGGTCGGCGTACCGCAGGTCGTACACGCCCGCGTCGTTGGCCGCGGTTACCCAGCGCACGTGGCGCCAGCCGTCCTCGGGCCGCACTCGTCGGGCCCGCGTGCCGATGACGAGGGCGATCTCGCCTTCGAAGCCCATGAGCCGGCAGTCCCGCGGCCTGACGATCTCTTCCTGGGTCCCGGCCAATGACGACGGCGGCTTCAGGAAGTAGGAGGGATGAGCCGGGGTCCGGCCGCGCTCCTTGGCGCGGCTGCGGAAGTTGAGGTGGACGGCGATGATCTTCGATGGGGGGTTCCCCAAGGGATGTGACACCGGGCTCCTTCAGCTGTCGGACGTCTCGCCGTGGCCGCGGACCCGCTCGCGCAGGGCGAGCAGTCCGTGCATCGCGTCGAGGGAGGGGGACGGGACACCGGTGCGGCGCGCGAGTTCACGTACGGCACCGATGATCGCGTCGAGTTCGAGGGGGCGGCCCCGGTCCGCGTCCTGCAGCATGGAGGTGCGGAACGCGCCGAGCTTGCGGGCGATGTCGAGCCGGTCGTCGGCCGTCATGGCGCTCTCGATGCCCAGTGCCGTACCGACGGCTGCGGTCTCGTCGAACATGGCGGCGCAGACGTGCCGCACGTCCGGATCGTCGAGGATGTCGAGGACGGTGGCACCAGTGAGGGCGCTGACGGGGTTGAGATTGACGTTGCCCAACAGCTTCTCCCAGACGTCCCGGCGGATGTCCGCGCTGGGTTCCGGACGGACAGGGCCCGCGGAGAGGGCCGCGGCGCATCGGTGGACACGGTCGGAGATCCCGCCTGCCGGGTCGCCGATGATCAGCCGGTCACCGCTGAGGTGCGTCACCCGGCCCGGCCCCTCGACCGCGCTGCTGAAGTGCGCGACACCGGACATCAGGCGCTCGGCGGGCAGGAGCCGCAGCAGTTCCCCGTCGAGGTCGACCGATCGCAGCACCGGGTCTTCCCCGGCGCGTTCGACGGTGGACGGGAGCCACCAGGGCACTCCGTTGGCCACGACCAGCACGTCCGTGCCGTGCTGATTGAGCCAGGTGCGGATGGAGCGGGCGGCCGGCAGCAGGTGCAGGCTCTTGACGCAGACGACGGCCAGGTCCGGGACGGGGAGCCGCCCGGCGTCGTACGCCGTGGGGAAGCGGTGACGGGTCTCGACTTCCATTTCCCGGCCGACTCCCGTTTCCCGGCCGACTTCCGTGTTCCGGCCGCGCAGCAGGAGCCCCTGCGCGGCGATCGCGTCGAGGTGCGGGCCGGGCCGTCCGAGCAGGGAGACCTCCGCGCCCGAAGCGGCGAACGCCCCGGCGAGGGTGGCACCGACGGCTCCCGGGCCAACGACGGTGATCCGAGGTGGCCGGCGGGGCGGTGGGGATGCGGGCGGATGCGACAACGCCGTCGCACCTCCTTGTCGGATGGGTCCATGGACCGGTGTGGCCGTTCGCAGCGAGCATGCGCCGCATCATGGGCCCACAACAATGTCGACACCTACACCCACGAGGATCGAGTGATGTAGATTCCGACATCACTCGAAGGGAGGGTCACCATGACCGCGATGCCCCTCGACCAGCTCGTCGAGGCCCTGCAAGGCGGCGTCATCAACCTCCTGACGGACGGAGGTGGGGGTGAATGGCGCGTCAGTGGGGCGGAGTTGCTGGACTGTCCGGAGGCCCTCGGAACCGCCGCACCCGGGCACCTGCTGCTCGGGGTCGGCCTGGACATAGCCGACCGTGTCGCGTTGAGCACGGCCCTGAGAACGGCCGCGAACCAGTCCTGCGCACTCGCCGTCAAGTGCCCCACTCCCCCGCCACCGGAGGTGTCGTCGCAGGTCGACAAGACGGGCGTCCCCGTCCTGGCCGTCGATCCGCGGGTGCCCTGGACGCGCGTGCAACGTCTGATCACGACCATCCTGGCCGCACGCGAGACGGTTGCGGACCCGGGCGGTGGGGCGACGGGCGGCGACCTGTTCTCCCTGGCCAACGCGGTCGCCGGGATCGTCGGCGGTGCTGTCGCGATCATGGACACGCAGCAGGTGGTGGTCGCCTACTCGAACCTGCCCGACCAGCCCATCGACGAGACCCGGCGGCGCGGGATCCTGGGCAGGCGGGTGCCCGAGGACGCGCTCGCCGATCACCTGGACCGGGAGGTATGGGTGAGCGACACGGTCGTACGCCAGAACCGGCCCGGTGATCTGCCGCGCACGGCCGTGGTCATCAGGGCGGGCGAGGACGTCCTCGGTTCCCTGTGGGTCGCGTTTCCCGACGAGGCCGCGGCGACCGACTGCGGGCCCACCCTGCAGGAGGCGGCCCGGGTCGCGGCGCTGCACATGCTGGCGCTGCGCCGCCAGGTCGACGCCGAGCAGGAGAGCCGCGACCGCGCCCTGCGCCACGCGTTGGAGGGCCGCTCGGCGCAGGGCGACCCGCCCGGCGGTGTCCGGCTCCCCGCCGTGCTGGTCGGGCTGGCCGAGACCGCGGGGGCGCGCGGCAGCGAGGAGTCATGGGAGGCGGGCACCGCGGCCCGCCGCCGCGCCGTTCTGCTGCGGACCCTGGACCTGGCTGTCCTCGACGGCCGCTCCCTCGGGTACGAACCGGCGGCGGCGCTGCTCGACGACCGCGTCTACGTCCTGCTGCCGAGCGCCGGTTCCGGCTCCGTGTCCCCTGGTGCCCTGCTGAACCACCTTCTTGACCGGGTCCGGCACAGCCTGCACCGGTCGTTCACGGCGGTCGACTCCCCCGCCGTCGGGACGACTTCCGCCCTGGTCGCGGCCCGCCGCGACATCGACGCAGCGCTCGACCACCTGCGGGAGCAGCGCGCCGGCTCCGGCTCGTACCACTCCGAGGACCTGCGGCCGGAGTTGGTGCTGCGGCGGCTCGTCGGCGCCGTACGCGAGGACGCCGAACTGCGCACCGGCGTCGCGGAACGCCTGCGGACCCACGACGCCGAACACGCCACCGACTACTGCGCCACACTCCTCACCTATCTGCGGCACTTCGGTGACGTCGCCGCGGCCAGCGCCGAGTTGCACATCCACCAGAACACGATGCGGTTACGGCTGCGCCGGGCCGAGCAACTCTTCGACGTGTCGCTCTCCGATCCGACTCGGCGCCTGCTGCTGACACTCGAACTGACGGCGATCTCCCGCATGTCGGAGCCGCCGACGACAGCCTGATGTCGCATCGGACACCACCCGACCGGATTCACTGTCGACCCCGACATTGGCTCCCGAGCGGTCGCGCACCCATGCTCCTGCACACCGAGGCCGTCGCCTCGCACCGGCGACGCCCACGCAGCGATCAAGGAGCACGGCAGTGACCGTTCTGGACACCCCGACCAGCACCGCGAAACCGGCACGCATGAGCGAGGCGGAGTGGCAGGCGCGGCTCGAACTGGCCGCCTGCTACCGCGTCTTCCACCACCTCGGATGGGTGGAGATGGTCTTCAACCACATCACCGTCCGGGTGCCCGGCGAGGACGGACATCTGCTGATCAATCCGTTCGGCCTGATGTACGACGAGGTCACCGCCTCGAACCTGGTGAAGATCGATCTCGACGGCCACGTCCTGTCGGACTCCGACTGGCCGGTCAACGAGGCAGGACTGCTCATCCACTCGGTGATCCACGCCAACCGGCCCGACGCGCACTGCATCATGCACACCCACACCACCGCCGGCACCGGAGTCGCCTGTCTGCGCGACGGCCTGGACCCGGACAACTTCTACGCCGCCCAACTGCACGACATGGTCGCCTACCACGACTTCGAGGGCATCACCGTCGACCCGGAGGAGAAGCCACGCCTGGTGGCCGACCTCGGTGACCGCGACCTGATGATCCTGCGCAACCACGGCCTGCTGGCGGTGGGTTCGACCGTCCCCGCGGCTTTCGCCACCCTGTGGACTCTCCAACGGGCCTGCGAGATCCAGCTCGCCGCCCAGCAGGCCGGGCAGCCGCTGACCCCGGTGAGCCGGGAGGCGGCGGTGCGCTCGACCAAGGAGTCCTTCCAGATGGGCGACCGTACGAAGGCGGGCAGGACCCTGTTCGCCGCACTGCGCCGCAGGATCGACCGCATCGCCCCCGACTACGCCGTCTGACACCCTCCCCACCCTCCCGCTCCCCGGGCCGACGACGACCCGACGACCCGACGACGACCCGACGACGATCGGACTCCCCATGTCCCCATCCGCTCAGACATCAGGCACCCGGAGTCAGCACCGCACCGTCGCGCTCGCCGCCATGGCGGGCACCACCATCGAGTGGTACGACTTCTTCATCTACGCCCTGTGCACCGGGCTGGTGTTCGGCAGCCAGTTCTTCGACGGTCTCGGCGAGGACTCGCTGGTCATCTCCTTCGCGACCATCGGCATCAGCTTCTTCTTCCGGCCTGTCGGAGCCGCACTCGCCGGACACCTCGGCGACCGGCTCGGCCGGCGCGCGATGCTGATCGCCACCCTGCTGCTCATGGGCGTCTCCACCACCCTGATCGGCCTCGTACCGTCGTCCGCCTCCATCGGCATGAGCGCCCCGGTCATCCTGGTCCTCCTGCGGATCCTCCAGGGCCTGTCCGCCGGCGGGGAGTGGGGCGGCGCCGCGCTGATCTCCGTGGAGCACGCGCCGCCCGGGCAGCGTGGCAGGTTCGGTTCCTACCCTCAGCTCGGAGCACCGCTGGGACTGCTCCTGGCCAACGGTGCCCTCGCCGCGGTCACCGCCCTGACGACGGACGACCAGTTCCTCGCCTGGGGCTGGCGCATCCCCTTCCTGCTCAGCGTGGTCCTCGTCGCCGCCGGGTTCGTCATCCGGCGCAAGGTCGAGGAAAGCCCCGTCTACCGGGAGCTGAAGAAGTCCGGGAACCAGTCGCGCGCCCCGCTCGCCACCCTGTTCAAACACCACTGGCCGCTCGTCGTGGCCGGCGCCCTGCTCTTCGCCGCCAACAACGCCGTCGGCTATATGACCACCGGCGGCTATGTCCAGAGCTACTCCGTGAACCATCTGGACATGGACCCGACGGTGATCCTCATCTGTGTGATGGTCGCCGCCGTGGGATGGCTGGCCAGCACCCTGGCGGGCGGCCGGTTGTCCGACCGGATCGGTCGCCTGCGTGTCTACCGCATCGGCTTCGTCGTCCAACTCGCCTGGATGTTCCCGTTCTTCGCGCTGCTCAACACGGCGAACACGGGGCTCATCGTGGTTGCGCTCGTCCTGTACAGCATCGGCCTCGGACTCACCTACGGGCCACAGGCCGCACTGTTCGCGGAGCTGTACCCCACCGCCGTCCGGTACAGCGGTGCGGCGCTGTCCTACGCCATCGGAGCCGTACTCGGCGGCGCCTTCGCGCCCATGATCGCCGAAGCACTGCAGTCCAGCACCGGCACCGTGTACTCCGTCGCCGTCTACCTCGCGGCGGTGACCGTGGTCGGACTCGCCGTCACCTTCTTGTTGAAAGAACGCCGGGGTGTGCCGCTGAGTGACGCCGAAGCCGACGAGAAGGACGAGCAGACGGTCGTGACCGCCTGAGGAGCCGCGGACCGGCGACGGAGCGCCGGTCAGGCCTGACGACACCACCCCCATCCCCCCATTTCGAGGAGCTCCCCCATGAACGAGCCGCAGGCTGACCCCACTCAGCCGGCATCGCCCGAAGTCCACCCGCACGAAGCCCTGACACGTCGCCGTTTCTGGCAGCTCGGCGCTGCCGCGGCTGTCACAGCCTGTGCTGCGTCGCTGCTTCCCGAGCGCGCCTCCGCCGAGACTTCGGCGTCCGCGGGTCCCACCGCGCAGGACTACTTCGACCGTGCCGCCGAACTGGCCGGCGACACCCCGAACCTCAAGAGCATCGTGGGCGCGCTCACCGCCGGTTACACACCGCCGAGGCCCCCAGCTCCCGCTCCCATGCGGATGTTCGACAACGTCGCCGTGCTCAGCGTCGGTTTTGTGTCCGCCACAGCGATCCTCACCCCGGGCGGCATCATCCTCGTCGACGCCCTCAACACACCGGACGAGGCAGAGCAGTACATCGTCACGGGACTGCGCAGCCTCGGGGCCGACCCCTCGACGATCAAGTACGTCGTCGTCACCCACGGCCACGGCGACCACTTCGGTGGCGCCCAGTACCTGGCCGACCAGTACGGCAGCCGGGTCATGATGGCCCCGGCCGACTGGGACCTCGTCGCCTCCACGAACCCGGCCAACGCGCCCGCCCGCGACCTGGACATCGCCGACGGCCAGAAGCTGACGGTGGGCGGTACCACCGTGACACTCAACCACACGCCGGGCCACACACCCGGCACCATCTCGCCGATCTTCCCGGCCCGTTGGCGGGGCCGCGCCCACACCGCGATGCTGTGGGGCGGGACCAACCCGCCCGCGGCCACCGCGAGCAAGGAGACCTACCTCTCCTCCGCCCTCACCTTCGCCTCCCGGATGAGGCGGGCAGGCGTCGACATCGAACTCAGCAACCACGGCTTCGCCGACTACGGCCTCGAGCGCATCGAGCAGCTGCGCAGTGCGCCTGACGGTCGCGAGAACCCGTTCATCGTGGGCACCTCGGCGGCACAGCGCTACATGAAGATCGTGGAGACCATGCTGCGCGGCCGCATCGCCCAGGACCAGGAGGCCGCCACCCCCGCAATGACGACGACGTCTGCCACGAGCACGCGTACGACAGGCTGTTGCTGAACCTCGCGTGCACAAGACGGTCACCGCCTGCCCGCGCAGCGGTGACCGTCGGCCGCTGGTGGAGCCGCGCCCGACTCCTGCTTGAGGACGTCAGCGCTCCACCTGGGCGTGGTCCAGGGGGACTTCGTAGCGGTCGCCGTCGACATTCGTCCACACGCCCTCGCCGTCCACGACGAACCGGGGGCCCCTGACTGTGCCGGTGCGAGGGGGCGCCCTCGCGCGGTCTCAGGTACTGGATCGCGGCCCACAGTGTGGGAGTCGCGTACGGCAGCCCGGACTGTCCCGGGTTGGACAGCGCCATCGCCCGGCGCTCGGTGCCCATCGTGTGTGTCCGGCATCTCCGACACCGCCGCGGCTGCCTGGAACCGTGCCGTGCCGTGCGGCGACGGCGCAGCGGAAGCGCAGGACATCCTTCCCACGTTCCGTCCCCGTCGCCGCCCCACAGGCCTACTGGACTGGGTGGTTGATCCCGGCTTCCCCCTCGAGTGGACGACGAGACGCAGTCGGCACGCGGCGAGCGGAGCGCAAGCCGGGGCATGAGCAGTCGAGCGGAGACCGACGCCGAAGCCGCGATCCGCAACCAGGTGACATCCGTCCTCGCCACCAACTCCAGGGCGTTCATGAACCCCACGGTGACGGTCGCGGCTTGCTGCGGACTGTCAGGCGTTGAGCGCGTCGATCAGCGCCTTGGTCACGTCCTCGGTCGTGGCCGTGCCGCCGACGTCGCGGGTGAGGATGCCCGCGGCGGTCGTGACCTCGATCGCTTTGTTCAGGCGGGCCGCCTGGTCGGGCAGACCGAAGTGCTCCAGCATCAGCGCGGCGCTGCCGACCGCGCCGATCGGGTTGGCCAGGCCCTGCCCGGCGATGTCCGGGGCGGAGCCGTGGACCGGCTCGAACATGCTGGGGAAGCGGCGCTCGGGGTTGAGGTTGGCGCTCGCTGCCAGGCCCAGGCTGCCGGCCAGTGCGCTGCCGAGGTCGGAGAGGATGTCGGCGTTGAGGTTGGAGGCGACGACGACCGAGAGATCCTCGGGCTTGAGGACGAACTTCGCGGACATCGCGTCCACGAGCACGCTCTCGGTCTCGACGTCCGGGTAGTCGGCGGCGACACGCTTGAAGACGTCGTCCCACAGGACCATGCCGTACTGCTGGGCATTGCTCTTCGTCACCGAGGAGACCTTGCGGCGGCTGCGCGTACGGGCCAGGTCGAAGGCGAACCGCATGATCCGTTCGCAGCCCACCTCGGTGAACAGGGCCGACTGGACGGCGACTTCACCGCCGGGCCCGCGTCCACCGAGGTTGCGGCCGCCGAGGCCCGCGTACTCGCCCTCGCTGTTCTCGCGGACGACGACCCAGTCGAGGTCCGTGTCGTCGGCCTTGCGCAGCGGGCTCTGGACGCCCGGCAGGAAGTGCACGGGCCGGACGTTGGCCCACTGGTCGAAGTTCTGGCAGATCTTCAGGCGCAGTCCCCACAGGCTGATGTGGTCGGGGACATTGGGCCAGCCGACCGCGCCGAAGTAGATCGCGTCGAAGTCCTTGAGCCGCTCCAGGCCGTCGTCGTCGATCATCTTGCCGGTGCGCTCGTAGAAGTCGCAGCCCCACGGGAACTCCTCCCAGGCGAAGGCGAAGGGGGCGGCGGAGTCCTGGGAGTTCTCGGCCAGGGCGTCCAGGACGGTTCGCCCGGCGGCGACGACTTCCTTGCCCACCCCGTCGGCGGGGATGGCGGCGATGCGGAACGTGCGGGGTGCGGCTGTCATGGGTGCCTCCGGCTCGCTTTCGTGCGGTCGGTTCGAGTCAACACACCGACGTCACGGCGCGTCCAAGACCTGCTTTCAATACGACGTATAGGCGTCGCCGATCGGTCCCGCGTCAGGCGGGGCGTGCCCGCCGCTCTGCCAGCGACCTGGTGAGAGCGAGGAACGCCCGCGCGGCCGGTGTCAGGTGCGCGGGCAAGCTGACCATGGCCACGTGGAGGTGGGCGGTCGGCTCGATGGGGGCGACCACGGCACCGCAGCGGCGGGCCAGCCGGGCCCAGGAGGAGGGCAGGACCGCGACTCCCACCCCGGTGAGGACCAGCGGAAGTATCGACGTGCGGTGGTCGACGACCGTCACGATCTCCGTGCCGGTGCTTCCCGCCGTGATGTCGTCCACGATGCTGCGCATCAGGCTGCCGGTGCGGGAGGCGATGAGCTTCTGGCCGGCCAGGTGCTCGGGCCGGATCGTGACGTCGTCCTCGATCGTCCCGCCGGGTGCGGCGACGACCACGAACGGCTGGTCCTCGACGTGCAGGACGTCCAGCCCGGAGGGGTGCACGGGGGCGGCGCTGCCCAGCAGGCCCAGTTCGCAGGCGCCGCTGCGCACCAGGGAGACGACCTCGTCCGGAGTGAAGGCGGCCTGGGTGCTCACCGTCACCGACGGGTGCAGCTCGGTGAAGCGTTGGATGAGGGTGGTGAGCGGTTCGATGCTGGGTGAGGGCATGGTGGCGACCTCGACGCTGCCGCCGTGCAGCCCGGCGAGCGCGGCCGCGGTGTCCCGTACGGCGGCCAGGTCCCTCAGCACGCGCCGGCTCGGCTCCAGAAGTTCCTGGCCGGCTTCGCTCAGTACGACGCCCCGTCCCACGCGGTGGAAGAGGGCCACCCCGAGATCGGCCTCCAGGTTCGCCATCGCCTGGGACAGCGACGGCTGGGCCACGTGGAGGGCGGCGGCGGCCTTGCTGAAACCGCCGTGCTCGACGATGGCCAGGAAGTACTCCAGTTGCCGGGCGTCCACGGCGTCTCCCCGCTCTGTGTTGGTACGACGGGCGGAGCGAGCCTATCTGCCGGTTTCGGTTCCTCCGCGTCCGATCCAGCGGCCGGCGAGGGTCCGCCCGCACTGGGCGAGCAGGTGCGCCGACAGGGCGCTGTCGTTCGCGCAGTCCAGGTCGGTCAGGTCCGTGAGGGCCTGGACGGAGCGAAAGTGGGCAGCGGTCCCGTCGGCGGGAAGAGCGCAGCGGCCGGCCACCGCGTGCACCGGTGTGCCCTGGCGACGGGCCCGCCGGGCGAGCGCGATGGGCAGCTTGCCCGACAGGGACTGCTCGTCGAGGCTGCCTTCGCCGGTGATGACGAAGTCGCTCCCGGCCAGCAGTTCGTCGGCACCGAGCAGGGTGAGGAAGTAGTCGGCCCCCGAGCGCACCCGCCCGCCCAGCAGCATCCCGGCATACCCGAGGCCGCCGGCCGCTCCGGCGCCGGGGACATCGGCGAGAGTTGCCGCTGCCACGACGCCCGCCGCTTGCAGTCGCCGTACGAAGCCGGCGAGCGCGTCGTCCAGTTCCCGCACCTCGCTCGCGGTCGCCCCCTTCTGGGGGCCGTAGACGGCGGCCGCGCCGCCCGCCCCGAGCAGCGGGTTGTCCACGTCGGTGGCGAGGACGAGGTCCACTCCCGCCAAGGCCGCGCGGGCCTCGGCGAGGTAAGCCGTGCGGAGAGCGGCGAGTCCTGCGCCGCCCGGGCCGATCGGTGTGCCGTCCTCCCCGGCCAGCGTCGCACCGAGGGACTGCAGCAGGCCCGCGCCGCCGTCGGTGGTGGCCACTCCGCCGAGCGCGAGGACGATCGTGTCCGCCCCGCCCGCCAGCGCGTACTGAACGGCCTCGCCGATGCCCTGGCTGGCGGCCGTGAGGGGCGCCTTGCGCCCGCCCGGCAGAATCCCGAGTCCGCAGATGGCCGCCGCCTCGATGAGAACGGTACGGCCGCGCACCGCGACCTCGGCCGTGACGGGCCGACCGGTCGGCCCGGTCACCGTGGTCTTCTCGCAGCTGAACCGGCCCGCGCAGGCGGCGGCCACGCTCCCCTCGCCGCCGTCCGCCAACGCGAGTCGGACGACCCGAGTCAGGGGGGCGGCCTCCAGCAGCCCGCGTTCCAGTGCGCGGGCGACCTCGTCGGCGCTGAGGGAGCCCTTGAACTTGTCCGGGGCGATCAGTACGGACACCATCAGGACGTCACCTGGGCGGTCTGCGGGGCAGGGGACGCGGCGACCGGCCGGACAGCTTCGGCTTCGGCTTCGGCTTCGGCTTCGGCTTCGACTTCGGCTTCGGCTTCGACTTCGGCTTCGGCTTCGGCTTCGATGATGACGTCTTCGGTTTCGGTGGTCAGAGGCGGCTCGCCCGCCTTGCCGGCCAACACCAGCCGGGCCCGCTCCAGGTCCAGGCCGTTCTCCCACTTGGCGATGAACAGGGTGGCGACGGCGTTGCCGAAGAAGTTCACCAGGGCCCGGCACTCGGACATGAACTTGTCGATGCCGAAGATGAGCATGATGCCCGCTGCCGGGACGGTACCGACCGTCGACAGGGTCGCGGTCAGGGCGATGAAACCACCGCCCGCGACGCCTGCCGCGCCCTTGGAGGTCAGCAACATGACCGCCAGGAGCCCAAGTTGCTGCCCGATGGACAGGGAGGTGTCGGTGGCCTGGGCGATGTAGAGGGTGGCCAGCGAGAGGTAGATCGCCGCGCCGTCGAGATTGAAGCTGTAGCCGGTCGGCACCACCAGACCGACCGTGGACCGCTCCGCCCCCATGAACTGCAGCTTGCGCATCAGCCCAGGCAGCGCGGGCTCGGCGGTCGAGGTGCCGAGGATCAGCCAGAACTCCTCCTTGAAGTAGCGGAAGAGCTGGAAGATGTTCAGCCGCACGTACAGGGCGAGCACACCGCCGAGCACGACCACGACGAACAGCGCCGACGTGACGTAGAAGAGGAGGATCAGCGAACCGAGGCTGGTCAGCGTGGACAGGCCGAACTTCCCGATGGCGTACGACATCGCACCGAAGGCACCCAGCGGCGCGGCCTTCATGACGAAGGACAGGACCTTGAAGACGACCTCGGTCAGTTGCCCCACGGCCGCGATGAGCGGCTCGCCCGTCTTCCCCACCATCTTCAGCGCGATACCGAAGGTCACGGCCAGGAAGATGACCTGGAGGATGTCGCCCTCGACGAACGGGCCGAAGAAGCTGTTCGGCACCAGGTTCGTGAGGAACTCCCACCAGTGCTGGTGCTCACCCTTCTCGATGTACTGGCTCGCGTCGCCCGACGTCCGCAGTGTCGACGGGTCGGCGTGCACGCCGTCGCCGAGCCGGAAGAGGTTGATCGCCACGAGACCGGTGAGCAAGGCGAGGATGGTGCCGACCTGGAAGTAGGTCAGCGCCTTGATGCCGGTGCGTCCGACCTTCTTCAGGTCGGCGACTCCGGCTATGCCGCCGATGATCGTCAGGAAGACGATCGGGCCGATGAGCATCTTCATCGCGGTGATGAACGTCGTGCCGATCGGCTCCATGTCGGTGGCCAGATCCGGCCACTTCCAGCCCAACACGATGCCGATCACGATCGCCACCAGCACCTGGACGTACAACTGCCGGTACCACGGCTTCGCCGCGATACGCGCGGCCTGTTCGGCTCGTCCGTTGCCCGGGGTATGCGTCATTGCAGCCTCCCTGATCGCGCGACACCGAGCCCGATCGGTCCGCGCCGACTTTCGCCACAGTGAACCGGGCCACAGATGAGGGGTCCACGACCAAAAATCGATGCCCCGTATAGGTGGGACCTATCAGTACCGGCACAGGCAGCAGGCTCTTTCGACGCAACCCTGCCTCTCAGAGCCGGTCGCGCCAGGAGCATTGCCGCTGCGTAGGGTCGCGGTGTCGTGGTCGTTGTTCCACACGTAGGCGCGGCGGTCCTGGAGCAGGTCGGCGCGGGTGTCGCGGCCCTCAGAGGTGTCGACGCGGACACTCGCACGCCCGGCCAGACGGTAGTGGTCGAAGGTGAAGGTGGAGCCGGAGTCGTCCTTCAGGGTCCAGCCGTCGAGACTGACCGCGTGGCGTGTGGTGTTGGTGAGTTCCACACACTCCTTGTTCAGCGAGCGGTTGGAGAGTCGTCCCGTCCCGGGGAGTCGTACTGGACAGCCGAGATCTCCACGCTCGGGTGGTGCGGGCGGGCGTGGTCGGCCGCGGACGCCGGCAGCGCCGCCACCGAGAGCCGAGCGCCGAGCGCCGGCCGCGAGCGTGGCGGCGGCGAGACAGCGGGCGGCGGGCGGCGGCAGATGCGGAAGCGGACAAGAAGTCGCCCTGATGGTGCGGGCACCCCCTCCCCCAGGCGGCCTTCACGGCCACCGTGAAGGGCGGGTGCGGTGTTCGGATGGCGGCCGGACTGGCCGCACCTCCTCGATCAAGGAGTCACCTTGCGTAGGCGGGTTGACCGTGTGCGGGAGGAGTCGTGAAAGCCGCCACGTACGTTCCTCGGCCTCTCTAGGGTTCAAGATCGACAACCAATGGAGGACTCTGACTTGCGTACAGCTCTGCGAACCGTCGTCGCGGCGGTGGCCATGGGGGCCACTGCGGCCACGCTCGCGGCCGCGCCCGCGAGTGCGGCTGGTCACAAGGTGTACACCTCGTACAACACGACCACCACCGCCAAGGCGACCTTCCACAGTTACGGCGACTGGTACCAGCTCAAGGACTTGGTCCCGGAAGGAATCGGGGTCGCGCTTCAGTACAAGAAGAAGGGCGACGAGGTCGAGACCATGCACTGGAGCGGCCAGGATTGGCCTGCCGCTCGCTACGAGGACTACCGGGAAGGTCAGGTCGTCTACTTCCGCGCGTGCAGCCAGAAGGGCCAGTACGGCAAAGTCCGTTACTGCGATGACTGGATAAAGGGCACCGCCTGAAGGCCACCGTCTGTAGGCAGCGCCGAGCTCTCCCGCGTCGGCGGGAGAGCTTGGCACACACTCGGTCTACTGTCGTGAGGGCCAAACCTGGAGAGTTCCGAGCCGTCACCTCCACAGCCACGAGGAGCGGACGTATCTCCCTTGGCCCGTGGACAGGGACACCCGACCCACGATCCCCAAGAAGTCCGGATGACGATGCCGAAGGCGATAGGCGAAACTCAGGCAACCTGCGCCTCCGCCGAGCTCGATCATGCTGACCTGCCCCAGCTGGCCCACCGTCAGCCTCTCGGCTGGCAGGTCACCGCACGACGCACTCCCACGAGCTGTGCGCTGCCGCTTCTCGCCGCAACGCTCAGTCAGTGAGGTATGCGTCTCTGCTCTCGCGGATCCAGGACGCCAGACAAGTCAGACTGCGGCGACGCCTGCATCCAGGTCGACGTCACTCGACACCAGGTTCACCCAGCGGCGAGGCAGCCGACCGAACGGCGTGCCCCACTGTTGAACACGCGCCGGACCACCCAAAGGCTGTCCCGCTATGCCTGCCTGCGGGCTGGCATGAATGATGCGTGACCAGTGAACTGCGCGGTAAGTACGCTCGTTAGACGTCGATGGCCCGTTGATCGACGCGGTGAGCAACCAGCGTCGGGTCTGGGCGACCTGGGCGGAGCTGTACGGACTGATGCGGAGGGGGTCTACCGGGTGGCACTGCGGACGCGGCCGATGGAGACGTTCACGCAGGTTGGTGCGGACCACGATCCGCGCGAGTGCCTGGCCACGTTGCACGAGCTGGAGGACGAGGAGGCCCGGACCGGCGTCTATGTGGCCTTCGACCTCCGGTACGAGCCCGGTGCCGCAGGCCCTCTGGATGCGTTCGGTACAAGCCCGCGTGGGACTGTCGTGTGCCAGTCTGCGCTGTTCGAACGGCTCCGAGCTACGTCGCCCCACCACCTAAAGATCGCCGTGCCCCCGGACCAGTTGTTCCCCGAGGACGCCCTCTCGCTGAGCCACACGACAACCTCGCCCTCCAGGCCCTCGTCGCCTCCTTCGCGACCGGCAAGGACCTGGTCGACCAGCCCGCCGCCCGCGCGTCCGTGAGCGAGGTGGTCGGCGACTGAACCACCAGCACGGATCCTCTGAGGGGAACCATTGATCCCGGTAAGCGCGTCACCGGATCATGACGACTCCTCAGACGTTCTTGCGAACTGCGAACCCTGATGACGTGGACAGGATCACTGACCTGCACACTCTGGCACGAACGGCGTACTACCAGGCAGGCGGAGTGTCGGACGTGGAGCTCATTTCCCCCGACGCGCGCTCCAGCCGGCGGGAGAGCTGGATGCGTGCCGTCCAGTCCAGCGACCGGACTGTGTTGTGCGCGGAACGAGAGGGCGAGTTGGTGGGCATTTTAGCTATGGGCCCTCCCTACGAAGCCGACGTCGATGCCACAACTGTGGGTCAGCTCCACCAGATTCACGTCCGCCCTGCCCTTTTGGGGACAAGGCATCGGCAGCTTTCTGCACGCGGCATTTGTTCAGTTCCTTCGCGATGGGTCATTGGCCACGGGTGTCCTGCAGGTGGGGCGTCGCCGTCACATTCGTCGGCATCGTGAACTTCGCCTTCGTCGGCATTTTCAACGCTGGGCCACACCTGGGGTTCGCGGCGGCCCGATCCAATCAGATCCGATGGCGATTACTGACAGGGTTTTATGACAGATAGGGTCCGACCTTCCGCCCGAGGAGGACCCAGGCAAATCCAGTCGCCTCCACCCCCTCCATCGTCCGAAGTTCCGTGCGCTCCTCGGCTACGCCCGTCCCGGCGAGACCGTGCACATCTCCGAGATGTTCCGCCTCGTCCGCGGCACCGGCCACATCCTCGACGTGCTCGACATCCTCCAGGGGCCCGGAAGAGATCACGCTGCCCGAGGGCGCAGGCCGTGCCCGCCCCGGGCATCCCCGAGCACGAGGGCTGGGTCTACCGGTGGGAGCAGCACATCACCCGCAGGCTCTGAACTCTCCCGATCTACCCGCTCGTTGAACCGGGCGTGCCACTGCTCGATGTGGACCGTTTGCCCCTTGGCTCTATCGCCAGCAGAACACGATCTGCCAGGAACACCGCGACGTCCAGCGCAATCGCTACTGCCGCAACCACCAACGCTGTGTCCACTGGTCAACGACCGCGCCTCAGCCGAACGGCCCAGCGGCCATGACCCCGTCGTGACCGGCGAGAACGCGGCCGAAGCGGCCGACGATCCTCTGCTTCTGCAGGACCGGCTTCGCCAGGGCTTCGCCCCCAGTGATCATCAGGCGAGAGGATCGGCGCCCTGCGCTCCGCCTGAGCTCGGATCTCAACGTGAGATTGGTGAGCCGTGATACGGAACGCCTCCTCGTACGAGGCCAGGGCTGCACTCATGGCCCCGCCCGCGAGGCCCCGGCGACGAATACGTGATGCCAGCCACGCAAAGAAGCCCAGGACCACTGCGAGGATCGCAACCAAGATCAGGAACGGTAAGAACGCACCCATAGGCAGGAGCCTACTTCGCTGACCCTTGAAACCCTCCGATGCCAGCCACCATGACGGCACCGAAAACGTGGGCACCTGACCGGTGTCAGTTCTCGGTTCAGGCACCCTTCTTGGGGAGCGGGCGCAGAGGGTGACGATGTCGTTCGATTGAAAGGTCCACGCCACGATCCCCCGCACCTGCATGCCCGGAGCGGTCACGGCTGCGTACCAAAGTCTGCATCTGGGCCCGGGCGCAACCACCCTCGGGTGATGCTTCGGTCGCAGAAGGTAATGAGAGGGGGCCGCGTGGTGGTGACGGGGTGGGCCAGGAATGTGGGCACAGGGCGATGGCAGTGGGTGCTGGGGCGCCTGCTGCTGACGCTGCTGTCGGCCGGTCTGCTGGGATTGATCGTCTGGGCGGGCGCGCGCTTCGGGCTGGACAGGGCGGATCAGACCTCCAGTGTCGCTGGCGGCGTCATCGGCCTGATCAGCCTGCTGGTCTCCCTCTATGCCCTCCGCACCCCTGCGGGCTCGGAGGCGCCGACAGGAGGGAGCGGGACCGGCCGGGACTGGATCTCTGCCGCGGCCCGGCATTCCTCCTACCAGCCGCCCCGGCCGCAAACCCCCGTACGTGGCCGCGACCAGGAACTGGCCGCGCTGCGGCGGCTCGTTCGGGGAGGCGGCGATGGACTGGCAGTGGTGTGCGGGGCGGGCGGCCTGGGCAAGACCACGCTCGCCGCCGAAACCGCCCGCCAGGCCGAGCAGGCAGGACAGGCGGTGTTCTGGGTGCGCTGGCAGGACGACCGCGCCCGGCTCGCCGACGACCTCACCCGCATCGCCCAGATCCTCGGACTCGCCGACACCCGCCTCAACGAAGCCCAGCAGGGCCGGACCGTGTTGGTCGATGTCGTCTGGGAGCACCTGACGTCGACGACGGGATGGGTGATCGTCGTGGACAACGTCGATACCCCCGCCTGTGTGGGTACGCACAGTGATCCGGTGGCCGTCTACCGGGGATGGCTGCGCCCCGGTGGGTCCGGCCTGCTCCTCGTCACCAGCCGTGACACATCCCCCGCCACCTGGGGCCCCCAAGCCGAGATCGTGCACCTGCAGCCCCTGGACGATGTCGCGGCAGGGTCGGTCCTGCGGGACGCGGCCCCGGACGCCGGGACGGCTGATGAGGCCCGAGCGCTCGGGGCGCGGCTGGGTGGGTTACCGCTGGCTCTGAACGCTGCCGGCCACTACCTCGCATCCCTCACCAGCCGCTATACCACCTTCGCTGCCTACCACGACGCCCTGGAGCGGGAGTTCGGCGACCTCATCGGCGCCTCCCACCCCCAGGCCGCAGACCCCGCCATCGCCCGCGCCGTCGCCCGTCACACCTGGGACCTTTCCCTGGACCAGCTCCACGCCGACGGCTCCACCCACGCCCGCCCTCTCCTCCACCTCTTGGCCCTGTTCGAAGCCGCCCCCATCCCTCGTTCGCTGATCACAGCCGGGCTTCTGGCCGACGCCACCGGCCAGGCCGTCACGGCCCAGGCGCTGGAGACCGCGCTCGCTGGTCTATACCAGTACGGCCTCCTCGCCTCCGCAACAGCGAACACCGCGGGCGGCGGGACGGACTCAATCAGCGTCGGTCACATCGTGCTGCATCCGCTGGTCCGTGAAGTCATGGCTCTCGCCCTGCCCGAGAGCGACCGGGGGCCGTGGCTGATCGCCCTGCACGCCCACCTCACTCGCGCCGTCGACGAGACGGTCCGGACCGAACGCGCCGGCTGGCCCACCGCTCGTCTCCTCACTCCGCACCTGCCGCTGATCCTGTCTCGTACCACCAGTGAGAACTTCGCTGTCGACTGCGCACCCCTCAAGCGTCTGGCCGACCTTCTGAACGATGCCGGTGCCGCCACCGAGGTACGCCTTCTGTACCAGCACATTCTCGATGCCGCTTCCCGTCACCTCGGCCCCGATCATCCGGAAACCCTGCTCAGCCGCGAAAACCTCGCGCTCGCCCTGCGCGACCTTGGCCGGTATCAGGAAGGCGCAGACCTCCACCAACGTACGATCACCGATCGCGAGCGCGTCCTCGGACCGGACCACCCGGACACCCTCACCAGCCGCGACAACTTCGCCGGCGCCCTGCGTGGCCTGGGCCGCTACCAGGAGGCCGCAGAACTCCACCGCCGTACCTTCACCGATCGCGAGCGCATCCTCGGACCGGACCACCCCGACACCCTCACCAGCCGCGACAACCTCGCCTACGCCCTGCGTGGCCTGGGCCGCTACCAGGAGGCCGCAGAACTCCACCGCCGTACCCTCGCCGACCGGGAGCGCATCCTCGGTCCCGACCATCCCGGCACCCTCATCAGCCGCAACAATCTCGCCTATGCCCTGGAGGGCTTCGGCGAGTACCAGGAGGCCGCAGACCTCCACCGCCGTAACGTCACCGACCGCGAACGCGTCCTGGGAGCCGACCACCCCCGCACTCTGAACAGCCGCAACAACCTTGCCAGCGCCCTGCGTGGCCTGGGCCACTACCGGGAAGCGGCAGACCTCCACCGCCGTATCCTCGCCGACCGGGAGCGCATCCTCGGACCCGACCACCCCGACACCCTCACCAGCCGAAGCAGCCTCGCCTATGCCCTGGAGTGCCTCGGCGAGTACCAGGAGGCCGCAGACCTCCACCGCCGGACCCTCGCCGACCGCGAGCGCGTCCTCGGTCCGGACCACCCCGGCACCCTCATCAGCCGCAGCAACCTTGCCAACACCCTCTGCGGCCTGGGCAAGTACCCGGAAGCGGCAGACCTCCACCGCCGGACCCTCGCCGACCGCGAGCGCGTCCTCGGACCGGACCACCCCGACACCCTCACCAGCCGCGACAACCTCGCTGCGGCGCAGGCCGCACTCACAACGCGTACCAGAACCAGACGAGCCGGCGGGTGGCGCATCCGTCGGTAGTGAACTTGACCCCGGCGGCGGCGAGGGGCAACAGAGCGCTGACGGTGGGCGGTGTCTGACCCGGTACCGGGCGAAGGTGTCAGAACCGGATGAAGAACGTCCAGATCTCACCCGGTACCCAGGTCCTGGAGCCGCTGTCGCCGTCGGCGCCGTCCTGGGGTGCGGCGATGTGGCCCTCGTCGAACGACGCCCATGCGACGGGGTGGCCGGCGGAGCAGCCCGGACGCGGACGCTCTGCGTGACGATGTCCGTGCCTACGTCGGCGGACGGCTCGGCCCAGGAGGGGTTCTGATCATCGACGACACCGGGTTCATCAAGAAGGGCACCACGTCGGCCGGGGTGGGCCGGCAATACACCGGCGCTTCGGGAATGATCGACACCTGTCAGATCCGGGTGTTCGCCGCCTACGCCACCGGCTCCGTCCGGGCCCTGGCGGACCGGGAGCTCTACCTGCCCAGAGCATGGACGTCCGATCGGGACCGCTGCCGGGCGGCGCAGGTCCCCGACGAACGCGGCTGCCACACCGACGCGAGCCCCGGCCCGGTCCCCGGCAGAGCCTCCAGTCGCCGGCAGCACCGCTGTGCCGACCTCGGGCGGAGCGGTGCTGCCGGCGGCCCTGTGGGGCGTCCAATAGCGGGGTCACTGGGTGTGCTGGCAGCCTATAGGCAGAGCAGGAGGCTGACGGCGCTGTCCCCGATGTCGATGGAGGCGTCCTGCACCTCCGGGGTCTCCTCCGGCTCCAGGGTCTGCAGGTCGAGCAGGATCATGATGGGTTCCTTTCCTTCTCGCGGGTCATCGCCGGGTGGTCGCCGGCGAGCATGGGGGGTGGCCGGTGGTCCGTGTCCCGGCGGTGTTCCCGGGCGTGCCGCCGAGGAGGGCGGGGCTGGGAAGGAAGGGAAGTGCGGAGCGTCGGCCGCCCAGGGCGGAGTCGAGGGCGAGGAGGACGCCGGCGGTGCCGGTGGCGAGGTCCATCGACAGACGCATCATCTGGTGTCCGGGGAAGGCCAGGTGCCCCCGGTAGGACATGGCGTACCAGTGCATGCGGTGGACGTGGGAGTCGATGTCGGCCCGGAGGTGTTCGTTGCCGGGTGTCCGGGCCAGGTGGTGCAGGAGTCCGGCTCTGCCTTGGCACAGGCCGGGCTGGGCGTAGTAGGTGCTGCGCGCGGCGGTGAGGATGGCCGAACGTGCCCGGAGGAGGTCGTCGTCCGCACGGTGGGCGAGGTAGTCGTCGATGACCATGCCGATGCCTGCGCTGCCGTCGCCGAGATAGGGCAGGGAGCGCCGGCCTTCGCCGACGTGCAGGCCGTGGTCGGTGCTCACGCAGCGGTCCAGGTCGGAGGCGAGCGCGCGGCGGGCGAGGTCGAGCAGGCGTGTGTCACCGGTGTGTTCGTGCAGCCGCAGGAAGGCCAGGGCGGTGCCGGTGAGGCCGCGCATCAGACCGGCGCGCCGATGAGGCGTGGACTCGTACTGGGAGAGGCGGTCGGCGAGGATGTCGGCGCCCTTCAGGGCAAGGCCCTCCAGCGTGCTGTCAGCGGCGCTCCGGGCGAAGTCGCTCAGCACGACGACGATGCCGGGCAGGCCACCGTGCAGGTCGGTGCCGAGCTGCTCCCAGGGTGCGTGGAGGATGCGGTCGATCAGCTCCAGGGCGCGGTCCCGGTACCCGAGGCGGTCCAGCACGTAGGCGACGCCGGACAGGCCGTCGTAGAGACCGAGGGGCGTCGTCGGCTTCGGCGCCTCCGTGCGCTCCAGCAGCCATCGTTCACCCGCCTCGTGGCGAGGGGCGCCGACTTCGTCGAGGACGTAGAGGACTCCTGCGGCGCCGTGGGCCAGGCCAAGCCCTCCGCCGTCACCGAACTGGGCGATGTCCCCGGGGTGGAGGCGGTCGCCGCGGTGGGGGGTGGCACTGGCGAGAAGCGCCCGGACCATCGAGTCACGGCTTCGGGGCCAGTCGGCGGGCGGGACCGTCGTGCCGGGGTCGTGCTGTACGGGCTGGGCGGGAAGGTGTCCTGCCGAGGGGGCCCCGGCGGCGGGCCGGAGAATCTCGGCCACCGCCTCGGCGAGCCACTCCCGCGGGACGGGGAAGACTTCGGTGATCGCCCTGGCCAGGCTGACGGCCTTGGTCCGGTCGATGGCCAGCAGGGAGGTCATGGGCATGAACAGGGCCAGGCGCAGGCAGGCCAGGGCGTAGCGGTCCACGGCGACGCCCCGCCTGTCGGGGGGCGCGGCGAAGGCGGGGCTGGCCATGGTCTGGCGCCCGGAGGTCGCGGCATCGCTTGCGGCTTCGAAGTCGAGGAGCCGTGTGGTTCCGTCGTCGGTGACCATGATGTTGAACAGGTGCAGGTCGTGGAAGACGAGTCCACGGCTGTGCACGGCCCGGACGGCCCGCTCGACCCGCTGGTGGATGTCCATGGCCCACGCCGTGTAGCCGGCCACGTCCGCCGGTGCGGGAGCCGGCCCGTAGAGCGGGAAGCGGCGGGCCAGGCACTCGTTGAGGGGCGTGCCGGGCAGGAACTCCATGACCAGGAACCGGTGATCCCCCACGACCAGCCAGTCCCTGAAACCGGGCGCGACGCCGAGGCCGTCGAGACGCTGCAGGGCGTTCCTCTCCCGGGCGAGGCGGGTGACGGCATCGGCGCCGTCAGCGGCGAGCCCCGCGTGCGGTCGGGCCTCCTTCAGGACGACCTTGTCACCGGTGCGGGTGTCGGTGGCCGTGTAGACACCACCGCCGTTGGAGTAGTGCAGCGCCTGGTCGATCCGGTAGGGAAGGCCGGCGGTGGTGACGGCGTTGCGGGCGGCGAGCGCGGGTTCCAGGAACGCCGGCAGTTCCACCCAGGCGGGCACCCGGAAGGAAGGCGTGCGCCGGTCGGGTACGAGCGTTCCCTCCCGGTTCTCGACTGCCGGTACCCGCACGCCGCTTTCGTCGAGGCAGTACCGGAGCGTGAAGGCACCGTACCGGACGTAGAGCGGACCGTCGCCCCACCTCAGGTCGGTGAGGACGTAGGGGCCCGGCTCGCCCTCGAGCAGGCTCCCCAGTTCCGTCAGGACGGTGTGCAACTGCCGTTCGTCGGCCGGGTAGAGCGTGGCGAACTTCCCGCTCCCGTGCCTGGCGGCGTACTTGCTGTTGCGGAGGTGCCAAAGGTGCGGCCGGGGCACGAACTTGAAGGCGACAGCCCGTTCCGTGCAGTACGTCCACACCGTCGACGCGACCTTCTCGGCGTTGTGCTGGGTCGCCGAGACATGGACCTTCCAGCCCTGGAACGGCTTGCGGCACCCCGCCGCCGCGGGTGGGTGAAAGGCAAGCCAGTCCCCGAAGACCGTGGTCTGCCACCCCTCCGGCAGCGGCCGCTCGGCCGCCGCGTAGGACACAGGCGTCGCGGAAGCCCTGTCCGGGCGGTCGTAGAAGCAGGAGTCGCCCAGGACGAAAGCCTCGTACCCCTTCTCCATGGAAGCTCCCTGCGCAGCGCGAACGGCGGTCCGGCCCCGTGGACGCCGGGACACAGCCGTTTCACCGGGACGATTCGGGACCGGCGGCCGTCTTCCGGCCCGCCCGTCACGGCAGTCAGCGCCACCGCTGTGCTGCCTGCTGGCCAGCCTGCCCGCCGGCACACGCCACCAGACCCTCCAGTACGACAAATCACCCGACCGGAGTCCTCCGGTGCGACAACGGCTACGAGATCCGGCTGTCGCGGAACAACCCGTTGGCGATCTGCGTGAACTGCTCAGTGGCCATCACGCCACGGCGGACCCCGGCTCCGAAGCCGCTCATCGCGCTGTCCTGACGCAGGCCGGGCACGGTGGCCACAGCGACGCACCGTGCCCACAGGCGGGCGGTGGGCACGGATGCGAAAGCGTACGTGCGTTCCATGAGGGCGGGCATCGGAGCCGCCTTCAACACCGGGAACGTCGGCCGCGGGGACCCCGTCGCCGTGATCGGCTGCGACGGGGTCGGGGACGCGGCGGTCGCCTGGTCCCGATTCGCCGGCGCGGCGAAGATCATCGCCGTCGACATCGACGACCGGAAGCTGGAGACCGGCCGGCGCATGGGCGCCACCCACACCGTGACCTCGAAAGAGACGGATCCCGTCGAGGCGATCCGTGAACTGACCCGCGGTTTCGGCGCGGATGTGGTGATCGACGCCGTCGGACGACCGTGCTGTGATGGCCGCCCTTATCGAACGCCTCGTCACCTCCGGCCAGTTCAGCCTGGACGGCGGCACCTGGGAGGTGGACCACATCGACGGCGCACCAGCCCTCGCCGACCTCACCGGCGCCGCGATCTACCTGCACCTGGACGCCCGGCTGCCGTGGAAGGCCCGACCGTGATCCCGACGGCTGTCTCTCGGACCTTCGCCGACTCAGCGTCGCCTCGACCGAACTGACAGTCCTGCACACTCCAGGACACACGCAAGGTGACATCTGTTTGTACCCCGAGGAGCTGGCCACGGTGTTCACTGGGGACACCCTCTTCAAGGGCGATCCTGGGGCCACGGGGCGCCCGTACTCCCACTTCCCGACGATCACCCGCTCAGATCCGTGACCGTCTGCTGATATTGCCCCGGCAGGCCACGGTGCGGACCGGCCACGGAGACAACCCCACCGTCGGAGCCGAAGCTCCGCACCTCGACGCATGCATCCAGTGGAAAAGCCGCTGGTGTAGCCGTAGCCGCCGGGCACCGTACGCGTCGGTGGCGCGAGACTCTCGACAGCGGCGGCCATGTCGGCATCGAGGCCCGATTCCGTGCCCACGGCCTCGCGGAGATCATCACGAGCATGCCCGGCATCGGACCGCTCCTCGGCGTCGAGCTCCTCGCCGGGCTCGGCAGCGCGACGTCACCTTCTTCACAACGCCGGACCGACTGGCCGCCTTCGCCGGGCTTGCGCCGGGCACCGGAGTCATTGTCAATACCTGTCGATCGACGAGTGCCTGACAGGCGTCCAGTCCGCAGAAAAAAATCGAGGTGCGTGCGACCTCCGGCGCTGTCAAGCTGCGCCGGTGAATCGTGAACAGATCTCCAGGCTCGCCCATGCCAACCACCCGATCAAGTCTCCGCTCGACGACGACTCGGTGCGACAGTTACTGGAACGTTGTGTCCCACGTGGCGACGAGCGGGTACTCGACCTGGGTTGCGGCGGCGGGGAATGGCTTCTGCGCGCACTGACTGCGCACCCTCAACTGCACGCCGAGGGCGTCGACATCTCCGAGGATGCCCTCCAGCAGGCGCGCGAGGCCGCGAGCCGTCTGGGCCTCCAAACCCGCCTCGCACTGCACCAACAGGAGGCCGCGAACTTCCGTTCCGCACGCTCGTTCGACCTGGTACTCAGCGTCGGGGCCGCGCATGCCTTCGGCGGCCTGTTGCCCACCCTCGCGGCGGCGCGTAAGCATCTGGCTCCGGGCGGACGCGTCCTGATCGGTGAGGGTTTCTGGGAACGTGAGCCGTCACAGGAGGCCGTCGAGATGCTCGGGGACTTCACCGACCTGGCGACCACCCTGGACCGCGTTGTCGCCGACGGGTGGACTCCCGTCCACGGGCATGTCAGCACGCGTCGTGAGCTGGACGACTACGAGTGGGCCTGCTGGGGGTCGCTGGCCTCATGGGCCCTGGACCACCCTGCGGACCCGGACAGCTCGCAGGTGCTTGAGACAGCCACGACCCGCCGCACCGAATGGTTGCGTGTCTACCGCGACACGTGGGGCTTCGTCAGCCTGGTCCTGCGTCAGACATCCGACTGACCCTGGACGAGCCCCGGTCACCCCGGCCCCTCCGACAGATCGTGGAAGGCTCCCGGGCCCGGGGCCCATCGGCCCTCAAGCCGCCACCGCCTCGGTGCGTTCGGCGAGATGGCCGCGTTCGAAGCGGGCGCCGGCCCGGACCAGGGCGACGAGGTGGGGTGCGTTCACGGCCCGCCAGCGTTCCTGCGGGGACTCGATGAGTCTGAAGACCATGACGAGTGCGGCGGCCCGGCTGCCGGCGCCCTTGGTGACTCTTGTGCGTAGCCGGACGTTCCGAGGTCGACTCGATCGGGTTCGTGGTCCGCAGGTGGATCCAGTGTTCGACGGGGAAGTCGAAAAACGCCGGCAGGTCTCCCTCGGCGCGTGAGCCGCTTGACGACCTTGGGGTACTTCGCACCGTACTGCTCGGCGAACGCGGCGGCCGACACATCGGCGAACTCAGCTTAGAAGCCTTCGCCGAAAACGTGGTCGCCGACCTCGTCCCTGTCGACGCCCTCGCCGACTTCGGCCACCGCCCCGAGTACGGATGGATCCTCACCGACGGCGGCTGGACGGCCATGTCTCGCGACCGCGGCACCGCAGCTGACAGACGGCCTGCGCATCCTGCCCAACCGCGTCTGCGCCACCGCCGCCCAGCACCACGGCTACCGGTCATCGGCGACAATGCGAGCACAGGCGGCGCGTCCGTGATCGAGGCTTTCCGACAATGCGTCACCAGCTGGTGACCTCTGCACGCTCGGGAAGTGCTCCGGGGCGCCCTCAGGATCGTCCGCCGGAGGACTGGGGACGCGGCGAGGTCCTGCCGGGCTCCCAGGCTCGGACGTCGCAGGCGCTGCCGGCGGGGCAAGCCGGTGCGATCACCTGGTCATGGGCCGGTCTGGCCTAGGACCTCCGCGACGAGTCGGCGCGCGTACGCTGCGTCGAGTCCGTCCGGGCGGAAGAGGATGCGGTACATCATGGGCGCGACGACGCGGTCGATGACCGTCTCGGCGTCGGGCATCTTCTCCCCGCGTTCGGCCGCTCGGGTGAGAATGAGAATGATCTGGTCGGCGGCGTAGGCGGAGCACTGGCCGGCGTTGCTGCCGTCCGGGTCGCCGAGCAGGGCGTCGCGGATGTAGGCGCGGCCGGCGGCGGAGGCCATCTCGTCGAGGAACTGCTCGGCCCATGCCGTCAGGTCGGACGACAGGGCACCGTGATCGTCGGGTGCGGTGTCGGGCCGCAGACGCTCGACCGCCACGTCCGACAGCAACTCCTGCAGATCCCCCCAGCGGCGATAGATCGTCGACGGTGTCACGCCCGCACGCTGGGCGATCAACGGTACGGTCAGGGCGTCCCGGCCCACTTCCGACGCGAGTTCGCGCACGGCGGCGTGGACCGATGCCTGGACCCGGGCGCTGCGCCCGCCGGGGCGCACCATCTGCCTGCTCATAAAACCCACCTTAAAGCAAAGTCATTGCGTCTAGCGATCCCCTACCTCCGTGCGACAGGTCTTCTTCACGCCGCGCGCGCGAGCTCGCGGGCGGGCTGGGTCTGCTCGTAGGCGTGACCGACTCGCAGGAGCACGCTCTCTCCGAGCGGTCGCCCGAGCAGCTGCATGCCGATCGGCAAGCCCGCCGCATCGCGGCCGACGGGGACCGACAGGGACGGCACCCCGGTGATGTTGGCAGGGGACGAGAGGCGTACGTAGGCGTCGGAGACGCCCTCGACGGTGCCGTCGGCCCAGGTGATCGCCTCCTGTCCGGCCTTGACCGCGGTCGCCGGGACGGTGGGAGCGACGATCAGGTCGACCTCGCGCAGCATGCGCGCCCATTCCCGCCGCATGAGGGTGCGGGAGCGCTGGGCGCGCAGGTAGTCCCCGGCGGGTATCAGTTCGCCGGCCTCGAGGAGGATGCGGACGTCTGCCTGGTAGAGCTCGGGGGCTGTGCGCAGGGCGCTCTCGTGGTAGGCGGTTGCCTCGGGCACCATCAGGCCCCACTGGGTGGCCTGGATGTAGCGGGTCATGGGGATCTCGACCTCGACGAGGCGCGCGCCGAGGGACCGAAGCTGGTCGATCGCGCGCCGTACAGCGACTTCCACCTCCTCGTCGACGTGGTCGAAGTAGTGGTTGCGTGGCACGCCCACGCGCAGTCCCGTCAGATCCGCGTCGGGGGCCGGCCGGTAGTCCGTGCCGGGTGCGGTCAGGGAGGCGGGGTCTCGGGGGTCGCGTCCGGCCAGAGCGGTCAGAACCAGGGCCGCGTCCTCGACGGTGCGGGTGATCGGGCCGACGTGGTCCAGTGACCAGGACAGGGACGTGACGCCGTAGCGGGGGACGAGGCCGTAGGTCGGCTTGAGACCGACGACGCCGTTCAGCGCGGCGGGCACCCGGATCGATCCGCCGGTGTCGGTGCCCAGGGCGAAGGTGGCGGTTCCTGCGGCGACTGCGACGGCGGATCCGCCGCTGGAGCCGCCGGCGACCCGGCCGGTGACCCAGGCGTTGTTGGTCTGCGGGGTGATCAGCCCGTAGGCGAACTCGTGGGTGTGGGTCTTGCCGACCAGGATGGCTCCGGCGGCCGACAGACGGGCGGCGACGGTGCTGTCGGCCTGCGCGCGGTGGTCGGCTCGGACGCGGGAGCCGGCCGACGTCGCCGCACCCGCCACGTCGATCAGGTCCTTGAGGCCCATCGGGATGCCGTGCAGCGGACCACGGTAGCGGCCGGCCGCGATGTCGTGTTCGGCTTGGCGCGCGGCCCACCGGGTGTGCTCGGCGGCGACGGTGACGTAGGCCTGGAGGTGCGGCTCCACCTGTGCGATGCGTTCAAGGACGGAGTCCGCCAGGTCGACGGGGGACAGCAGTCGAGCCCGGACCGCGTCGGCGGCCGCGGTCAGGGGCAGTTCATACGGCTGCATCGTGGTTCTCCTGTTCAGCGCGGTAGGCGGGGGCGGGCGGGGTGTCGCCGAAGTCCAGCTCCCGCAGGACCGCGACGACGGAGTGGATGTGGTTGGCGGTGGCTGCGACCGCGGCGTTGCGGTCGGCAGGCAGCGGGAGCCCGGCACGGGCGGCCCAGCGGGCGGCTTCCGGCGAGGTGAGTTCGGCGGAGGACATGGACGTTCTCTCCTCAGGAGCTGGAGGGACGAGGCAACCCCAGGCATCAAAAGCTAAGAGTTTGCGTTAATCGACCGTAGAGCCTACGGTCGCGTTAAAGCAAACCCATTGCGTTTAAGCCAAGGAGTCCCATGTCCACCGGCACGCCGAGCGCACCCGCGCAATCCAGCCAGCCGGGATCCCGTACCCGGGCCGCCCACCGGCGCGGCGTCCTTGGTCCTGGACGCCGCGATCCTGGCCGCCGTCCTCGCGGCATCCAGTGCGCCGACGCTCCTCTGCCCCCCAGTACCAGGCCGCCTAGGACCTGTCCACCCTCACCATCCCCGTGGTCCTACCGCCTACTCCCTGACGCCGCTGGTTGCCCTTCTCGTCACCGGAACGCTTCCCGACCACCTCGGGCGACACCCCGTGCCGGAGCGGCCGAGACGCGAGGCGGCCACTGCGCACACAACGACCTTCCGTAACGAGACACAGGGAAACGACCGACCATGAGCACCGCACCCGCCACGGGCCCGACCGCCATCCCCTCCTGGACCGTGGGCGACGTCACCGTCCACCGCATCGACGAGGTTCTCCTGCCGCCCGCCACCGGACCCTGGCTGCTGCCCGGCGCCACCCCAGGCGTCGTCGCCGGGCAGGACTGGCTGCGCCCCCACTTCGCCGACGACGAGGGCATCCTGCACATCGACAGCCACAGCTTCGCGTTCGCCGTGAGCGGGCTGCGTGTCCTGGTGGACACCGGCATCGGCAACGGCAAGGAGCGGGCCAACCCCGCCTGGCACAACCTGAACACCGACTACCTTCAGCGTCTGACGGCCGCCGGATTCCCCCCGGACTCCGTCGACTTGGTGGTCCTCACCCACCTCCACGCCGACCACGTCGGCTGGAACACCCACCAGGTGAACGGCGATTGGGTCCCCACCTTCCCCAACGCCCGCTACCTGACCTCGCGCGTCGAGCGGGAGTTCTGGGCCGGGTACGACATGGAGGAGGCGCGCAAGCAGATGTTCCGCGACTCCGTGATCCCGGTGGAGGAGGCGGGGCTGCTCGACCTCGTCGACGTCCCCGCCGACGGCGTCGAGGTCGTCCCGGGCCTGCGCTTGATCCCCACCCCCGGGCATACGCCCGGCCACGTCGCCGTTGAGCTGACCAGCCGCGGAGAGACGGCTCTGATCACCGGCGACTGCATCCACCACCCCGTCCAGCTCGCTCACCCCGCCATCGGGGCCTGCGTCGACATCGACCCCGAGCGGTCCGAGGCCTCGCGCCGCACGCTGCTCGGCTCGCTCGCCGGCACGGACACCCTCGTCCTGGGCACCCACTTCGCGCCGCCCACCTCCGGCCGCGTCGTCACCCATGAGGGCGCCTACCGGCTCTCGCCCGTCCCCGCCGACCCGCACTGATCCGGTGTCGGCCCAGCCCTTGTCCGGCCGGCCCTCCCCACGGCCGGACAAGGCCGGACAGCACTCCCGTTACGGGCCGATCTTCTTGGGAGATCCTCCGCAACCCAGAGTTACCCAGGTTGATCCGAACGCCGCAGCAGCTGTGCGGCCGGCTACACCGCCATCTCAGCGTCCCGGTCCACTCCTCACCGCCGGTGGCACGGCAGTTGTTGTGCATCTTGGGCTCAGTATCGCTTCGGCAGCCGCTCGACGACCGCCCGAAGACCCGGCTCGCACCGCAACCTCGCGACATCCGCGAGGCACTCACCGCCGAGCGCGACCGCCGGGGCGACGTCCAGGTCTCACGAACCGTCTCGACCAGCAGTTCACCACGGCTTGCGACATCACCCCGCGACCGCCGCCCTCGACGCGGACACGCTCGTGGGACCCGCTACGCCTGTGCACCTGGAAAGTGCCTCCGCCGGTGGCGGGCAGCTCGCCTCGTGACAACGCGAAGCTCATTGGCCCGATCGGCCGTCAGTTCTTCTTCAGCTCCTCGGCGAGCATCACAATGATGCCGCTGGGACCGCGGACGTACGTAAGTTTGTAGACGTCCTCATAGGTCGCCACACCGCGAAGCGGACGGCATCCGTGCCTCGCGGCTACCTCAAGGGCCGCATCGATGTCGTCGACTGAGAAGGCGACGCGATGCATGCCGATCTCATTGGGACGAGTGGGTTTCGACTCGATCGCTTCGGGGTGGATGTACTCGAAGAGCTCAAGGCGACCGTGACCGTCTGGCGTCTGGAGCATCGCGATGTGGGCGTGATTGCCATCAAGGCCGACAGCAGTGTCGGTCCACTCACCACTGACCGTGTCACGGCCGACCACCGTGAGGCCGAGGTCGGTGAAAAAGGAGATCGTCGCTTCGAGGTCGCGAACGGCGATGCCGACGTTCTCAAATTTGATGGCCATGCGTTGCATGCTACCGAGCGGGGCTGATCGGGTACTGCAGGCAAGGACGCGACCGTGTACCAGGGAGAGACACCCAGCGTCGAACGTGTACCCGCCGCCCGACAGATGAGCAGGCCCGAGCCACAGCCTGGACGTGTGCGGCGTGCGTGCCGCCCGTGCGCAGTCGGCTCACTTGAGGGCGGACTGGAGCTGTGTGCGGGTCAGCTTTGCGGATCTCGTCGGCGTGGGGGCGCGGCGGGGAAGCTCGCGGGACTCACCGGCACAGGCCCTTCTTCCCCTGCTCAAGGGCGGCCGGTTTGAGGCATGACATTCCGTCAACGCTCCGGACGGGGCTGGTTCCCGTCCGGAGGGTTCAATGACGCTGCGGGGCCCGTTGCTCTCAGCCGGGTACCTCCAGCTTGCTGATGCGCACCGCGCCGCGGGCCTCGCCCGGGTGCGCGCTGGTCAACACGAGCCGCAGCCGGGAGCCCCGTGCGGCGTCGAAGGTGATGACTGTGGGAGCGTCCGAGGCGGTGCCCCAGTCGACGGCCGCTCCATTCACCGGCACGTACGCACCCCCGTCCCACACCTCGACCCCGACGGAGGCGGGCAGGCTGTGGGTCGCGCTCAGCGTGAAGGAGGCCTCCACGCGGTCGAAGGTCCGCGTGCGTCCGAAGTCCACGGAGACCCAGTCCTCGGCGCGTGCCCCGCCGAACGCGGGCAGCAGGGCCGTAGCCGCCTTACTGAAGGCGTTGGACCAGCCCGTGGCTGGGTCGCCGTCGAGCATGGCCGCGGGCAGGGTGTCAGGGCGCCCGGAGTAACTGGCGTCTCCGTGCGGATAGTTGGGCAACTGAGGAAAGTCGGGCTCGAAGACGACGGCCGGGGTGGTGGCTGCCGATCGGGCAGGCGTGGTGCGCACGTTCACCGTGCCCGTCTTCAGACCCGCCGCGCGGGCAGTCACCTTCAGGGTTCCGGGCTTCGGGCCGGACCGCACGATCGCGAGCGCTTTCCCGTGGAAGGCGGTCCGAGTGCGGGCCTGATACCGCTCGGCGCTCTCCTGACGGCCGTTGTCGAGTCCGGCGAGCGAGCCGCCCTTCACGTCGAAGGCGATCAGGTCCTCGGCGTCGGGCACCACCACCCCGCGGGCGTCGACGATATCGGCGGTGACGAAGACCAGGGAACGGCCGTCGGCGGCCAGGGACGTGCGGTCGGCGGTGAGGCGTACGGCGTGCGGCGCGCCGGCGGTGCGCAGCACGTCGGTGGCGACCACCCTGCCGTGCCTGCGCGCCACCGCCTTCAACTCGCCCGGCTTGTAGGGCACTTTCCAGGTCAGGTGGAGCTTGCCCGCGCTGCCGTTCGGACTGGTGTAACTGCCAGGGTAGGGGCCTTCGGTGAAGGTCTTGTCGTCGCCGGTCGCCTCGGTGGTCTCCAGGTACCCACGACCGTCGACGGTCTTCTTGGTGTCGAACTTCCTTGTGCCCAGGGACTTTCCGTTGAGGAACAGCTCGACGGTACCGACGTTGGAGTACGCCCACACCTCGACCGTGTCACCTTCCTCGTGGTTCCAGGTCATGGGCAGTAGATGGACCATGGGCTCGTCGACCCACTGGCTTTGGAACAGGTGGTACATGTCCTTGGGGAACCCGGCCGTGTCGACCGCGCCGAAGAAGGACGCCTTCACCGGGAAGACGTCGTACGGCGTCGGCTCTCCGATGTAGTCGATGCCGGACCACAGGAACTGCCCGGCGAACCACTTGCGGTCACGGTCCTTCTTGTGTCCGTACTCGCCGCTCATGGTCCAGGAGGCGAGGTTGTTGTCGTAGGACGAGGTCGCCCGCTTCCCCGGGGTGTAATTCTCGCCGGTGTTGAGGTGCTCCGGTTCCTGGTACGCGCCGCGGGTCGAGGTCTCCGAGGACGACTCTGACTCGAAGAGGAAGAGGTGGGGGTAGCGGGCGTGCAGGGCGTCCACCGACTTGGCGGTGTTGTAGTTGAGGCCGAGGCCGTCCAGTTTGGCGAGGATCAGGTCGGCCGGGGAGCCTTCGGCAGGCACGCTGCGGTGCCGGTCGGAGCCGATCACGACCGGGCGGGTGTCGTCGAGCGCCTTGATGCCCGCGATGAGACGGTCCGCGATGGCCAGCCCGGCGGTGGCGGTGAACTCGGGGATCTCGTTGCCGATCGACCACATGACGACGGCGGGCGAGTTGCGGGCGGCGAGCACCATCTCCGCGATGTCCCGGTCGGACCACTCGTCGAAGAACCGGCCGTAGTCGTAGCGCGTCTTGGGGCTCTTCCAGCAGTCGAACGCCTCCACCAGCATCACGATGCCCAGTTCCTCGCAGACCTCGATCATCTCCGGGGAGGGCGGGTTGTGGGAGGTGCGGAAGGCGTTGACGCCCATCGACTGCATGATCGTCATCTGCCTGCGGATGGCGTCCTTGCTGACCGCGGCACCGAGCGCGCCCAGGTCGTGGTGCAGGTCGACGCCCTTGAGCTTGTGGTGGGTGCCGTTGAGGTGGAAGCCCTCGTCCGGGTCGAAGCGGAAGGTGCGGAACCCGAACGGGGTGCGGTATGTGTCGACGGTTCTGCCGCCGACCCGCAGGTCGGTCTCCAGGGTGTAGCGGCGGGGCGACCCTATGTCCCACAACTGGGGCGCGGGAACTGAGAGTTCCTGCGTCCCGGTCGCCTGTTCTTCGACGGAGACTGTGCTCGCCACGCGCGCCACCGTGCGACCGCGCGGGTCCTTGATCCGGGACCGGATCTCCACCGGCAGCGCGGTACCGGTCTCGTTCACCACGGAGGTCCGCACCCTCACCATGGCGCGCTCGTCGGTGATCTCGGGCGTGGTGACGTGGGTGCCCCAGCGGGCCACGTGCACCGGTTCGGTGACCACGAGACGGGCCTCGCGGTAGATGCCGCTGCCCGAGTACCAGCGGCTGCTGGGGAGCCGGTTCTGCACCTTGACCGCGATGACGTTCTCCGTGGTCCCGTCCGCGTGCAGCAGGTCGGTGACGTCGAAGGCGAATCCGGTGTAGCCGTAGGGGTGCCGGCCGACCTCAGTGCCGTTGCAGTAGACGTACGAGTCCATGTAGACGCCGTCGAACTCCACCGAGATCCGCTTGCCGGCCAGGGCGGGCGGCAGGGTGAAGGCGAGGCGGTACCAGCCGAGCCCGCCGGGGAAGAAGCCGGTGCCGCTCGTGGTGCCGTTCTGCGTGGTCGGCGCCAGCTCGATGCTCCAGTCGTGCGGCACCGCCACCTCCCGCCATCCGGAGTCGTCGTACCCGGGTGCGGCGGCGTCGGCGTACTCGCCCGTCGGGTCGGTGATCCCGCCCGGGTTGACCAGCGCGAAGCGCCAGCCGTCGCGCAGGGCGACCAAGCTGCGGCCTGACGTGCCTCCCGCGGACTCGGTGGCCTGCGCCACCGGGGTGCCCAGCAGCGCTCCGGCCGCCGGTGCCGCGGCGGAAGCGAGCAAGACTGATCTGCGAGTGACCTGCATGCGGCTCTCCCTCAATTGGGCCCAGAAGTACTCACAACTGATCGCGAACAAACAGATTCTGACGGGCTGCCACACGAGCCCGTCAAGGGTCCGGGCGGTGACTTCTGCCCCAGTCGCCACAACGACCGGATTTCCCCCTTGCCCGAGGTCACTTCACCGAGCCTCCGCACCCGCTACGACGCCGTCTGTCCCACCGAGACCATCGAAACCGGCGGGACCGGATCCTCAACGAGGCGTGCGAGAGCGCTGCCCCCTCAAGCTGATGCGGCTGTTCGGCATCACCGTGCAGGCGGCCATGCGCTACGTCGTCGCCGCCCACCCGGAGCGACAGCCAACCTGCCTCGGTAGGCTGTCCCGTCACCCAGCGAAACGCTGCGGTGATCGCCTTCGACGATGCCAGCCGCGGCACGAGGTGCCCACTGAGTCGACTACTCGTGATTCATCCCGTCGATGCAGGCAGGCGCCGCTCAGCGGGGCCAGCCCCGACCCTCACAGGTCCGTGACGGCGGGCGAGAGCGTGGCGAGGTGGGTGGAGGCCCTCACCACCAGAGTGGGGGCCAGCCGTTCGGACTTCACCTGCTCGCCGTCGAGAAGTCGGACGAGCAGATCCACGGCGAGACCCCCCATCTCATGCATGGGGGAACGGACAGTGGTCAGCGGGACGGGCAACTCCCGTGCCAGTGGTGTGTCGTTGAAGCCGGCCACCGCCACATCCCTGCCGGGACGGAGCCCATGATCGCGCAAGGTGCCCAGGACACCGATCGCGGCGAAGTCATTGACGGCGAAGATGGCGGTCGGCCGGGTCCGCCCCCGCAGGAGTTGTTCGGCAGCCTGGCGGCCACCCGCGGCATCGAAGCGGGAATGGACGATCCGGGAGGAGGGGAGCTGAATCCCTGCCTCGCGGTAGCGGTCGCGGAATCCCGCTGTCCGGTCGATGCCCGTGCTGGCGTACGGCTCCCCGGCGACAACCGCTACGCGTTCGTGCCCGAGCTCCAGGAAATGCTCCGCGACCAGTCGGCCGCCACGGTAGTCGTCGCAGGTTGCCGAGGGGTGATCGCCCGTTCGCCGGTTGACGAGCGCGAAGGGGATCCGGAGCCGGGCAGGAAGACACCACCGCTGCCGACCAGGAAGCCTCGGCGCCGATGCGGCAGGGCCCGCTCTGGGTGGTGCGCCGCGTCCTCGCCGACTTCTCCGAAGCACAGTTCTACGGCAACGAGATCGCCACGATCTGCCTCATCGGCGGCACTGTCCTCACCTATCTGCTCAACCCGCTCAACCCTGTCTACGGGACCGGTTTCCTCCCCGCGGTCCTCAGCGCACAGTTCCTGACCGCGACCATCGGCGTACTGCTGTATCAGCGCCGATGGGCCGCCGCAGGCTGGTATCCCACCTTCGTCCCCGTCGTCTCGGCGGCACCGGCGGTCGTCCTTACCTACGGCCCTACCGTGCCCGCCGTGATCGTCGGCGCGGTGCTCGGGGCGCTCACGGCCCCACCGCTGGCGGCATGGATCTCCAAGCGGCTCCCGGACGACTTCCACCCCTTCATCGGCAACGTGATCTCCATGGCCGTATGCAGCCTGACCATCGTTCCCCTGCTGGGCTTCCTCCCTGGTTTCACCACCGCGTCCTGAACACCACGGAGCGGGCTCTTCCGGCACACGCACGCCGACAGAGCCCGCTCTGAGTCATTCCGGCCGACTGCCTTTACACCCGATTTGCTCCTCTAGGCTTGCGGCGGACGCAACGCATGGAGCTGACCTGGGAGTTGAGAGTGGCGTACGACGTTGCCGCGCTGGCGGTGGAACTGGTCGGCGAGGAGGCCGCACGCGCAGCATGGCTCATCGCTCAGCACGCCGACCGGCAGCTCGACGTTCAGCATCGCGCCTTGCAGTTGATGCAGCAGGCGGTCTCGGCAGGCTCGGCCAGGCCGCGCGAGCTGGTCTTCCTGCGCGACCGCACGCTGGTCAATGAGGGCCGCAAGCAAGTCTACGGAACTCAGATCGCCGGCGTGAAGGACGGGGCGCCGGTTCCGTGGCCCTGTGAAGAGCCCGAGCGCATGGACGAACTCCGTGCGGAAGTCGGCATCGAGCCCTTCGACGAGTACGTCGCCAAGTTCTCCATGGCCTGACGCCCCCTTCCCGGTCGCGTCCGGTGGATCACTGCCCGGGCTCACCTGCCGCGGACAGGGCTCGATTCACCGATCGCCGTTGAGGCTCACCCTTGAGAGGAAGGCACCGGGAAGAGCATGCAACTACTGGTGGCATGGGCGAGCAGTCGGTCCGTCCCGTCGAACAACTGCGCCTGGGCTAGGGCGGTTTGACGCCCCTTGCTGACTACCGTGCCGATCGCCCGCACCGTGCCCGTGTCCACGGTGATCCGCCGAAGGAACTTCACCGTCAAGTCCAGCGAGGTGTATGCCACGCCCTGCGGCAAGGTGGACTGAACGGCGCAACCCGCAGCCGAATCGAGCAGTGTGGCGAAGATGCCGCCGTGCACGCTGCCGATCGGGTTGTAGTGCTCCTCCCCCGGCGTCAGCGAGAAGACCGCCCTGCCGGGCTCCACCTCGTCCAGGGTGAAGTCGATGGAGTAATTGATGGGCGGCCCCGGCAGTCGCCCCGCCTGCAGCTCGCGCAGGAAATCGATGCCTGCCATGCGCCCGGCGGCTTCCGCCAGGATCGCGGGATCTTCCCATTGATACGTACGTGTTCGGCCCACGACCCAGCGCCTTCCCATCTGACTTTTAGAAATGAAGCTAGTTGCGAGCTCACCTGACTGTCAATGACGAAGCCAGGCCCCTACGATGGCGGGATGGAGTGGCTTGAGGCGAGCACGGAGAACTGCCCCGTCCAGCGCACGCTCGACGTGGTCGGAGAGAAATGGACGCTGCTGATCCTGCGTGACGCCGTCAACGGAGTCCGCCGCTTCGACGACTTCCACCGCCACATCGGCCTGTCGGAAGCCGTCCTCAGCGACCGCCTCCGCAAACTGGTCTCGTCCGGTGTCCTGAAGACCGTCCCCTACCAGGAAGCGGGCAGCCGCTCCCGCAACGAGTACCGGCTCACCCGCAAGGGCTGGGACCTGTGGCCCGTCCTGATGGCGCTGCGTCAGTGGGGCGAGGCGTACGCCCTCGGCCCCGAGGGCCCGGTACTGGACGTTCGCCACACCGACTGCGACGCCCCGCTCCGCGTCGTCGTCGAGTGCTCCGCGGACCACTCCACCCTCACCCCCGGGGAAGTCACCGCCCGGCTGGGACCCGGCGCCCGCCGCCGGCCCTGAACCATCGGTCAGGACTCGCGGGCCGGTGATCGCCTACGGTCATGATATTACGCGCGTCAGGTCATACCTTAGGCTTGGCGTGGGGCAATGTCCTCGCGGAGCGAATGGAGGAAGCTCGTGGTGCGCTACACCAAGGAGCACAAACAGGTGACCCGGCAACGGATCATCGAGAAGTCCGGCCGGCGATTCAAGCAGGACGGCATTGACGGCTCGGGAATCTCCACACTGATGTCGGACGCCGGGCTCACCAACGGGGCCTTCTACGCGCACTTCGCCTCCAAGGACGACCTCGTCGCCAACGTCATTGCCGACCAACTGGGCACGCAGATCGCCGCGTACGGCACACTGCGGCCCGGCCGCGCTGGACTCGAGGACCTCATCCGCGAGTACCTGTCGCCTGCGCACCGGGACCACCCGGGCACCGGATGCCCCTCCGCCGCCCTGCTCGACGAGATCGGCCGCTGCGAAGACGGAACCAAGCAGGCCTACACCGACGGCGCGCGGAACATCCTCGAAGAGATCGCCGCCCGACTGTCACCTGAGGACCCGCAGTCCGCTCGCGGTAAGGCCATCGGGCTCTACACCATGATGGTGGGAACGCTGCAGCTGTCCCGCGCCCTCTCCGACCGGAAGTTCGCCGACGAGGTCCTCGAGCAGGGCATCGAGAACGGCCTCGCCTTCATGCGCTGAGATGCGCCGACGGGGCTTCGCCAGCCAGAAACACACGTCGCGCATGGCGGCCCCCGACACCGGTCTGGAAGACCCCAGCAGTGCATGACCGCGGGTGCGCTCCTTGAGGCGGGCCAGGAACTCCTTCCCGGCTCGACGCCCGTTCGCGATGCGGGTGAAGAAGGGGAGGAACTGCTTCGGGTCCTGGAGAAGCACCGTCACGTTCTTGATGCCCTCGCCGCCCGCAGGACCGGTGCCGCTGAGGATCAGCTTGCGGACGAGCTGCGGGTCAGTCTGCACGATCACCTGGGCGATCATGCCGCCCATCGAGAAGCCGTGGATGTCGACGTGCTCGAGCTCAAGTGACCGTGGCCCCGCGCCAGCGGGCAAGCTGGGCGGCCAGCGAGCCGACCCCGCCGAGGACACCGTTGATCAGAACGAGTTTGCCGTCGACGGGGTCGTAGGCGAAGACGGGAAAGCACGCGGGGAATGAGACAGGGAGTCGACTACCCGGTGTCTCACATCCAGGGGAAAATTTCTTCCCCCTATCGCGAGTGGACATCATCTCGGCACCGGCGAATCATGGTGTGCGGACCGCCGATTGGCGGATCGCGGCCGACAAAGGAACAGGCGCCATGGTCGAGACTGTTTCATTCAGGAACAAGGCAGTGGAAATCGCGGGGCACGTCCACCTACCGGAAGAATTCGACAGAGAAAAGAAGTACCCGGCCCTCGTCGGAATTCACCCGGCCGGCGGCGTGAAGGAACAGACCATCGGCCAGTACGCGAAGCGGCTGGCCGCCCACGGATTCGTCACCGTGGTCTACGACTCCTCCTGTCAGGGAGAAAGCGGCGGCGAACCGCGTCTCCTGGAAGACCCGACGACCAGGGTGGAGGACGCCCGCTGCGCGGCGGACTTCCTCACCACTCTCCCGTACGTCGACACCGAGCGGATGGGCGTCTTCGGTATCTGCGCGGGCGGAGGTTACGCGATCAGCGTGGCGCAGACCGAACGCCGCTTCAAGGCGGTGGCCACCGTCAGCGCTGCTCCGATGGGCGAAGGCTCCAGAGGGTTCCTGGGGCACCTGTCTCCGGTGGCCGAGCAGATCAAGACCCTGGAAATGGTCGCTCAGCAGCGCACGGCGGAGGCCAGGGGAGCAGATCCTGTCTACGCCCCGTTCGTCCCGGAGACGCTGGAAGAGATCGACGACAACACCCCGGACCTCCTGCGTGAGGGATACGACTACTACCGGACTCCGCGTGGTCAGCACCCCAATTCGAAGGGACGTTTCCTGCTGACCAGCATGGACAAGATGTACGCGTTCTCGGCGTTCGACCAAATTCCGGAACTGCTGACCCAGCCGCTGCTTCTCATCGCGGGGAGCAAGGCGGACACAAAGGTGTTCAGCGACCAGGCGTACGAGCTTTCCAAGGGGCCGAAGGAACTGTTCGTCGTCGACGGCGCGACTCATATCGCCATGTACGACGTCCCCGAATACATGGACCAGGCGCTCACCAAGATGGTGAAGTTCTTCGCCGTCCTTTAAGCAGAAGGAAATCGTTCGAGGAGCCCAGAGCCCGACCGACGCCTTCATTCGCCCCCCGCCCGACGCCCCCACCCTGCAAGGAGCACACCATGTCCGATTCCCCGAGTCTCGCCCTCATCCGCCGGGTCTACGAGTCCCGAATGGCACCCGAGGTCACCGAGGAGGTGATGGCTTCGGACTTCGTCTGGGACATCACCCCGGGCTTCCCGAACAGCGGTGTCTACCACGGCTGGGACAGCGTGGCCAAGGACTTCTTCGGCAAGACGATGCCGAACTACGAGTCCTTCGGCGCGGTGCCCGAGGAGTTCTACGCGGACGAGACCGGCCATGTCTTCGTCTACGGCCATTACCACGCCGAGACCAAGACGGGAAACAAGGCCGACGTCCGGTTCATCCACCTGTGGACCGTCCGTGACGGCCAGGCCGTGGAAATGCGGCAGGCCGCCGACAGCCACGTCCTCCAGGAAGCCCTCAAGGCCTGACACTCCCCCTCATCAGGAGCTCCCCATGGCGAAGATCCTCTTCGTGATCACCGCGTCCGACCACTGGACGCTGGCCGACGGAACCCGCCAGCCCGCCGGGTTCTGGGCCGAGGAGGCCCTCGGCCCCTACCAGGTCTTCAAGGAGGCCGGATACGGGATCGCCGCGGCGACGCCCGGCGGCGTGCCGCCCACCCCCGACGCGCTCAGCCTCACCCCCGACTTCAACGGTGGCGAGGAAGGCGCCCAGCGCATGCGGGCCGCGCTGCGGGAGGCCACCGAGCTGGCGCACCCGATGCGCATCGAGGACGTGAACATCGACGACTACGTGGCCGTCTTCTATCCCGGCGGCTGGGGTCCCATGGAGGACCTGCCCGACAACGACGCCTCTGGCAAGCTCCTCACCGCCTGCCTCGCCTCCGGCAAGCCGGTCTCCCTGGTCTGCCACGGCCTCGCGGCCCTGCTCGCCACCATCGGCCCCGACGGCTCGTCCCCCTTCTCCGGCTACCGCCTGACCGGCCTGTCCAACGCCGAGGAGAGGCAGAACGGTCTCGCGGACCGCGCGAAGTGGCTGCTGCAGGACCGCCTCGTGGGCGAACTCAAGGCCGACTACCGTGAGGCCGACCCGTTCACCCCGTACGTCCAGGTCGACCGCACCCTGTTCACCGGACAGAACCCGTACTCGGCGGTCCCCCTGGCCCAGGAACTGGTCAAGGCACTGAGCTGACGCCCCGGAAAGGCTCCCGCCGGGGGCCCAACGCACTCTCGCGCCCCGGGCCGACGGCCTCGTTGCAGTACCGCCCACACCCAGAGGAGACCGTCGCCCACTGGCCGATCAGACAGGGGAAGGATCTGTACCCCTCACACGATGCAACGTCTGTGCCAGGCTGGAGGTCATGAACCGCAATCCGCGTCTGAACGAGCTGGGTGAGTTCCTCAAGGCCCGTCGGGCCGAGCTCACCCCCTCCGAGGTCGGTCTCCGCGGCGGGCCACGGCGGCGTGTGAAGGGTCTGCGCCGTGAGGAAGTGGCACTGCTCGCCGCGATCAGCACCGAGTACTACACACGGATCGAGCAGGGTCGGCTCCAGGCGTCGGCTCCCCTCCTCGACGAGATCGCCCAGGCCCTGCGACTGAACGACGATCAGCGCACCTACCTCTTCGACCTCGCGGCGAAGGAGAGGGTGCGCCCGTCCACGTACCGCGAGCGCCAGCAGGTGGACCCGCAACTGCAGCGCATGCTGAACGATCTCACCGCCTCCCCGGCCTTCGTCATCGGCCGGTGCACCGACATCCTCGGCTGGAACCAGCTCGCCGCCGCCCTGTGGACCGATTTCGGGCGCTACCCCGAGCAGGAGCGTGTGTTCGTCCGGCTGCTGTTCACCGAACCCTGGGTGCGCGATCTGTACGTCGACTGGGAGGAGGTCACACGGCTGGCCATCGCCCAACTGCGCATGGAGAGCGCGCGCTACCCCGACGACCAGCCCCTCACCGCACTGGTCAAGGAGCTGTCCGCCCGTGACCCGCAGTTCCGGCAGTGGTGGACCGAACACGACGTCGCGATGCGGGGCCAGGGCGTCAAGAAGCTGCGGCACCCGGTGGTCGGCGAGCTGACCCTCGACTGGAACACGCTCACCTGTGGCACGGACCCCGACCAGCACATCATCGTGTGGAACGCCGAACCCGGCACCCCCTCCCACGACGGACTGCGCCTCCTCGCCTCCTGGGCCGCCGACCAGAAGCCGACGGCATCCGACGCGGCGACCTGAGCCCTCCCCCACGACCGTCCACAAGTGCTGTCCGGCGGTGTGGTGCGCGCCGCGTCCGTCAACGCTGTCGATGCCCTCCAGCCCAGCGGACCCGCCCGACCGCCGTTCGTTCCCTGCATGGAGGCCGCCGGCGTCGTGGTCCAGATCGGCGCGGGTACCGAGACGACCTGAGCGTCGGTGACCACGTGAGGCGATCGTGAGTCGGCCGAGCTCCCACCCTGCTGCTGCGAGCGCTGTGACCGGCGCGGTCGCTGTCGCCGACGCGGCTCGTCGAGTACAGCGAGGTGCCGCTGCCGGTGGTCCCAGGACGCCCTGGACGAGATCGAACAGCGTCGTATTCGAACAGCATCGTACGGGCACCGCGAGGGCATGAAACCGCCCCTCACCGACGCGGGACGCAAGGCCGTGGCAAGGCTCACGGCGGACCGCCAGCATGCGCCCTGCCGGGTGTGGGCAGGCGGCGTCTCTCCCCGCGTCCGGCCCCTCCATGGCGGCGGGCCCCGGCAGCCGCGCTGGGTGGCCTCCAGCCTCCACGGTCCCGACAACCCTGTGGCCGGCGGCGAGCCACCTGGGCTCGGAGACCTCAGGCTGCCGAATCCCGTGCGGGCTGGTCCTGCTCCGCGGTCCACGATGCCAGGAACAGAAGCCCGTCGTGGGAGGGGGTACCGGGATCAGCGGTCGCGATCACCAGCTTCTGCGTGGGATCGGCGGTGCAGGTCAGGCTGTCCCAGTCGAGGGTGAGGTCGCCGACGATCGGGTGACGCAGCCGCTTGGTGCCCATCAGCTGGCCGTTCATCTGGCGTCCTGCCCACCACTGCCGGAAGTCGGCGTCGGCGACGGACAACTCGCCGACGAGCGCCGTCAGTCCGGGGTCGCTGGGATGCCGGGCGGCCTCCATGCGCAGATGGGCGACGCAGGTGCGGGCGTGCGTCCTCCAGTCGAGGCAGAGCTCTCGGAAGGCGGGGTCGGTGAACATCAGCCGCGCGTAGTTGCGCTTCTTGGCGGCCACATTGTCGAAGTCGGTGAGCAGAGCGGCCGCCAGGGGGTTCCAGGCGAGGATGTCGAGGCGCCGTCCGAGGACGAGTGCGGGGGTCGCGGTCAGCTCGTCCAGGATGCGTCTGAGTTGCGGGTGCACCTTCTGCACCGGCCGGCGGCGCGGTTCGCACGTGCCCCCCGCTGCCAGCTCGAAGAGGTGGTCGCGCTGGGCGTCGTCGAGGTGCAGGACGTGGGCGAGCGCGGCGAGCACCGACCTCGACACCGGGGCTCGCCCCTGTTCCAGCCGGGCGTAGGCGTGGGTGCTGATCCCCACGAGTCGAGCGACCTCCTCACGGCGTAGCCCGGGCACTCGCCGGGGCGTCCCGGACTCGGGCAGACCGACGGTCCGCGGGCTGAGTTGGGCCCGGCACACCTTGAGGAATTCTCCCAGTTCAGGAAAGCGCACTTTGGTGTACATGGCAGCGAGTGTCACAGTATTCAGCCGAAATGTAAGGGGGAGGTTTTTCTACCAGGCCTGTCGTCTGTCCTTCGCGAATCGGCGGGCCGGTGAGACCGTCGTATCAGCCGGGCAGACCGGTGGCCCGCGAGGCGAGGGCGCGCAGTCCGTCGTATGACGGCGTGCCCGGCTCCGCCGTCCAGAGGACGAGTTCCTGATCGGGATCGCCGCAGCAGACGAGGGTGTCCCAGTCCAGGACGAGTTCGCCCACGAGGGGATGGCGGAATCTCTTGACGCCCGCCCTGCGCGACGGCGCGCAACGACTTCCCCACCATTGACCGAATTCCCTGTCCTCCACGGAGAGTTCACCGACCAAGTTGATCAACTGCGGATCCTCGGGGTGTTTGGCGGCCTCCCTGCGCAGATGGGACACGCAGTCACGGGCGACGGCTCGCCAGTCTGCGTAGAGCGTCCGCATGGAGGGATCGGTGAAGAGGATGCGGACGCAGTTCCGCCTGCCTTCCGGCACCTTCGCGAAGTCGGTGAACAGGGCGAC
>NZ_JBEXRA010000043.1:0-82594 GCF_040612855.1 Streptomyces sp. NPDC006332 | reverse complement strand
GCCCTGGCGCCGTGCACGCCGTCGCCGTCCTGGGTGTAGCGGGCGTCGAACTCGGCCAGGCGGCAACCACCACCCCGCGAGACCTCCGCCGAGCCCTGTCGAGGCTCAGCGCACCGTCTCGGACACCGTGATGGCGGTGACCGGGCAGGCCCGGGCCGCCTCCCGGACCATCGGGTCGCCGGCGCCGTCCTCCCGGCCCGGCAGCAGGGTGCTGAGGCCGTCCTCGTCCTGGGTGAAGACGCCCGGCGCGGCGAGGGCGCACTGGCCCGCGCCGATACAGACGTCCCTGTCGATGTCGATGTGCATGACCGCAGCCCCTACCAGGTCACGGGGAGTTCCAGCATCCCCTGGATCGTGTCGCCGGGCTTGAAGGGGATCTCGTCCGCCGGGGCCGCGAGGCGGAGCGTGGGCAGTCGGTCGAAGAGGGTCCGCAGGGCGATCTCCAGTTCGGCGCGGGCCAGGTTCTGGCCGAGGCACTGGTGGATGCCGAAGCCGAAACTGACGTGGTGGCGCGCGGACCGTTGCCAGTCCAGGGTGTCGGGGTCGGGGTAGACGCCCTCGTCGCGGTTGATGACCGAGGTCGCGAAGACCACGCCGTCGCCCGCGCGGATCGTCGTCCCCGCCACCTCGATGTCGTCGGTGGCCAACCGCAGCAGCCCGTCGGCGATCGACAGCATCCGCATGAGCTCCTCGACCGCGGTGGGCAGCAGCGCGGGGTCGGCGCGCAACTCGGCCAGCCGGTCGGGGTGTCGCAGGAGCGTGTAGGTGCCCAGCGAGATCATGTTGGCGGTGGTCTCGTGGCCCGCGACCAGCAGGATGAGCGCGAGGGCGATCACCTCCTGACGGTCGAGTTCACCGTCGCGCAGCCGCTGGTGGACGAGTTCGTCCAGCACTCCGTCCCCGGGCTCCGGCTGCTTCTGCTTGTGGTCGATCAACTCGCCCAGGTACGCCTCCAGTCGGTCACGAGCGTCCGAGGTGTCCTCGGCCGTCGGTCCACGCAGCAGCCGTCGTGACTCGCCCTCGAAGAAGTCGTGGTCGGCGTAGGGGACACCGAGCAGAGCACAGATCACCGTCGAGGGCACGGGCAGCGCGAAGGCGCTCACAAGCTCGGCGGGCGGCCCCTGCGCGATCATCGCGTCCAGGCGTTCGTCGACGACCTGCTGGATGCGCGGACGCAGTTCGGTGGCGCGTTTCAGGGTGAAGGCGGGGATCATCATCCGCCGCTGGGCCTGGTGCTCCCGGCCGTCGACGCCCAGCAGCGCGGTCTTCCGGTTCCGGGCCGCGGCGAAGCGGGCCGTGGGCGCGGGGAAGTCGGGGTGGGTGCGGTCGGTGGACAGACGCCGGTCGGCCAGCAGGGCGCGGGCGGTGGCGTGCCCGCTGACCAGCCAGGCCGGACGGCCGTCGAAGAGCTCGATCCGGGTCAGTGGCCGGGTCTCGCGCAGCGGGTCGTAGGCGGTCGGCGGGTGATAGGGACAGGTGCGGTCCTGCGGGAAGGCGACGGATTCCGTTTCTGGCATGGAGACCTCGCAGACAGGGAGAACGTCGTGCAGATCTTCATTAGATGCTCCAGGCATCTATGAGGCGATGACAAGTTCGGCCAGATCAGCGACGCGCGCAATCTGGCCGGGGATGATCGCTTCGCGCCCGCGCATCGGAGGACGGCATTCGCCCCGGTGCCTCAGGCGGCGGACGTCCCAGGCCCTGGGAAAACGGGTTGTCGCCGCGCGGTCCGTACCCCCAGGATCTGGCCATGTCTACGATCGATGCCCTTCTGCCGCCCGCCGCCACAGCCGACCGTCCGGGGCGCGGCCGGCAGCAGTCCGGCCGACGGTGGAGTGCGACGCCGCCACGCTCATGACCGCCGCGCTCGTCGCGGGGCTGCTCGCGGGGTACGGCATCGCCGTGCCGGTCGGCGCGGTCGGTACCTATCTGGTCTCCCTCACCGCTCGTACGTCGTGGCGGACCGGGAGTTGCGCCGCGCTCGGCGTCGCGAACGCCGACGGTTTGTACGCCCTGGTGGCCACGCTCGGCGGCGCCGCTCTCGCCGGTGCCCTGCGGCCGGTGCTGGGACCGCTGCGCTGGGCCTCCGCGCTGGTGCTGATCGTGTTGGCGGTCGGGGGCGCGGTCACGGCCGTACGCCGGTACCGGGGCCACCGCCTCGCCACCCGTTCGGACCCGCCTCCGCCGGGCCCGATGCGGGCCTTTCTGGGACTGCTCGGGATCACCCTGCTCAACCCGACCACCGTGGTCTACTTCACCGCGCTGGTGCTGGGCACCCGGGCCGAGGACGCCGTACGGCCCCTGGAACAAGGGGTGTTCGTGCTGGCGGCCTTCACCGCTTCCGCGAGTTGGCAGGTGCTGCTCGCCGGTGGCGGCGCCTTGCTGGGCCGTGCCCTGACCGGGCACCGGGGGCGACTGGTGACGGCGCTGGTGTCGAGCGGCGTGATGACGGCCCTGGCGGCGCGGATGCTCGTGGCTCCTCAGTGAGCGGGCCGACGGTCCCAGGCGTGCGCGGGCCGGCCGGTCACGGGGTGAAGGCGCGAGCAACCGCGAGGCTGTCCTCGTACACGTGGTGTCGGACGATCAGGCCGTCCTCGACGGTGAGGTGGAGGGCGAACCTGGCGCGATAGAGGCGCCCGGTGGCCGCGGCGGTCTGCCGGATCTCGCCGAGCACCACGGCGTCCGAACCGTCCACCAGGACGCGTTCGATCTCCGTGCCCGCCTGCCCAGGGAGGTGATGGGCGGCCAGTTCGCGGTAGTGGGCCGCGGCGTCGGCCCGGGTGGCCCGGTGCCGGATCCAGGGAGTCTCGGCACTGCCGTGCTCGCCTTCGGGCCAGTTCAGCTTCCAGTCGGCCCGCTCGGCGTACAGCTCGGCGATCCGCTCCGGGTCGCCCTCGCCGATCCGCAGCAGCAGGTCCTGGACCACGGTACGGGTCGTCGGGACGGAAGTCATGGTCATGGGCGGCCCTCTCACTGGGACGGACGGCTGGCGTGCCGGGTCGTCCACGACGGTGCCGCACGCGGGCCGTCCGCGCGATTACCGGTGAAGTAATAGCCAGGGGTGCCCTTTGGTGTCGTAAGGGAAAAGAGTAAGGATGGATCTCGCCGGTTCGATGGTGAACCGTGCCGCGAGCAAGCCGTAGTCGATGACGATGGGACGGATGCCATGCCTCTTCAGGGCGAGTACGAACCCAGCCCGACGCAGTGGGTGCGCGACCAGGTGGAGCTGTACGAGAGCTCAGGCGGCACCAAGGGGACGACCCTGATGGACACGGGGATGCCGGTCATCCTGCTGACGACCCGGGGTGCGAAGAGCGGCAAGATTCGCAAGACGCCGCTGATGCGTGTGGAGCACGAGGGGCGTTACGCCGTGGTCGCCTCCCAGGGCGGGGCACCCAAACACCCCGTCTGGTACCACAACATCCAGGCCGATCCCCAGGTCGAGCTCCAGGACGGCCCGGTGAAGCAGGACATGACGGCCCGTGAGGTCACCGGGGCGGAGAAGGCCGAGTGGTGGGAGCGTGCCGTCGCGGCCTATCCCCCGTACGACGACTACCAGAAGAAGACAGAACGGGAGATTCCGGTCTTTGTGCTGGAGCCCGTCAACGGGAACTGAATCCGTCGGAAAAATATCGCCCGGCGGACGCATGGACCTGCGTCCGCCGGGCACCCGAGGGTCAGGCCCCGCCGCGCTCCCCCGTCGCGGCGGGGCTTTCTCGTGTCTCGGCGGCAGGCCGGTCGGTCACGTCGAGGAAGATCTGGTCCGCCTCCAGGACGAGGTCGGCGATCGACCGCTTGATCCGTACGGCGACCTCCTCGACCCGTTCGCTGTCCATTCCGGGCATCAGGTCGACGCGGGCGGCGACCAGGACCGAGTCCAGGCCCATCTTCATCGTGAACAGCGCCTCCACGCTGTCGATCTCGGGCTGGGCGTCCAGCAGGGCCCGGATCCGGCCGCTCGCCTCCGGGTCGGCCGCCTCTCCGATCAGCTGGTCCCGTGCCTCGCGTCCCAGCCGGTAGGCGACGTAGACGAGCAGCGCGCCGATCGTCAGTGAGGCGGACGCCTCCCACACCACCTGCCCGGTGACCATGTGCAGCGCCATGCCGATCATCGCGAGCGTGACGCCCAGCACCGCCGTGCCGTCCTCGGCGACGACCGTGCGCAGCGCCGGGTCACGCAGGCCGTCCATGCCCCGGCCCTGGCGGCGCACCTGGTACAGCGCCCTGATCAGCGAGGCCCCCTCGGCGAGCAGGGCGACGCCCAGCACGATCAGGCCCGCCACGTATCCGCTGTGCTTCTCCTCGGCCCCGTTGCGGAGCGCGTCGATGCCCTGGAAGAAGGAGAAGCAGCCGCCCATCACGAAGATCCCGACGGCCGCGAGCAGCGACCAGAAGAAGCGCTCCTTGCCGTAGCCGAAGGGGTGGCGCCGGTCGGCGGGGCGGCGGCTGCGGCGCAGCGCCGCCAGGAGGAAGACCTCGTTGAGGCTGTCGGCGACGGAGTGCGCGGCTTCGGAGAGGAGCGCCGGTGAGGCGGCGAAGATCCCGCCCACGGCTTTGGCGACCGCGATCACCAGGTTCGCGGCGAGCGCCACGAGCACCGTGACGCGTGTCTTCCGGTCGGCCTTCTGACTTGAGGATGTCCCTGTCACCTCCGCCGACTGCCCCGGTCATTTCGACTCACACCGTGCCGTCGGCGGAAAACGGGGAACGCGTTCACCAGGGCAGGCGTACCGCGGAGCACAGTGGCGGGCGTACCGCAAGGGACAGCAGGGAGGACGGCATGACCGCCGGCGAGGACGGCAACAGCGGGTACGGAAGGAAGGCGTTCAAGCGGTCCAAGAGCCACTTCGCGGACCGGATCACCGCGGACGGCCGCGACGGCTGGCCGGTGGAGGCCGGCCGCTACCGCCTGGTGGCCAGCCGCGCCTGTCCGTGGGCGAGCCGGGCGCTGGTCTCCCGGCGCCTGCTCGGTCTGGAGGACGCCCTCTCCCTCGCGATCGCCGACCCGATCCAGGACGACCGCAGTTGGCGCTTCACCCTGGATCCGGACGACCGCGACCCGGTCCTCGGCATCCGCTTCCTCAGCGAGGCCTATGACGCGCGGGAGCGGGACTACCCGGGCGGGGTGAGCGTGCCCGCGATCGTGGACGTGCCCAGCGGCAAGCTGGTCACCAACGACTACCAGCAGATCACCCTGGACCTCGCCACCGAGTGGACGGCCCTGCACCGGGAGGGGGCGCCCGACCTGTATCCGGCGGCGCTGCGCGACGAGATCGACTCGGTGATGGCGGAGGTCTACGAGGACGTCAACAACGGGGTGTACCGGGCGGGCTTCGCGACCGGTCAGGAGGAGTACGAGGCCGCCTGCGCCGGTGTGTTCCGTCGCCTGGAGCTGCTGACGCCGCGGCTTGCCCGGCAGCGCTATCTCGTCGGCGACACCCTCACCGAGGCGGACATCCGACTGTTCACCACTTTGGTCCGTTTCGACGCGGTCTACCACGGTCACTTCAAGTGCAACCGCTGGAAACTGGCGGAGAACCCGGTCCTGTGGGCGTACGTCCGCGATCTCTACCAGACCCCCGGCTTCGGCGACACGGTCGACTTCGACCACATCAAGCGGCACTACCACCAGGTGCACACCGGTATCAACCCGACCGGAATCGTGCCCCTGGGGCCGGATCTGTCGGGCTGGCTGACCCCTCATCACCGGGAGGAACTGGGCGGCCGTCCGTTCGGTGACGGGACCCCGCCGGGGCCGGCTCCGGCGGCCGAGACGGTTCCGGCAGAGCACCGGCCCACCCGCTGAAGTCCGACCCGCTGAAGACCCGCTCACACACGAAGGAGAGTGACATGGCGAAGAAGAAAAAGATGCCCCTCGCCTACAAGCCCATCGGCTTCCTGCTGGGCTGGACGAGCGGGACGCTGGCCGGACTGGCCTTCCAGAAGACCTGGAAGGTGATCCGGCACGAGGACGACGCGCCCGACGCGCTGGACCGGGACCGCGGCTGGGGAGAGATCCTTTTCGCCGCCGCGGTCCAGGGCGCCATCTTCGCCGTGGTGCGCAGCGCGGTGGATCGCGCGGGCGCCACGGCCATCGAGCGCTCCACCGGTGCCTGGCCCTCCGAGGAGAAGGGCGGCCGGGACTGACCCGCTCCCCGGCCGCCGGTTCGGACGGCGCTCAGGGGTCCTTTCACTATGAGCGACCTGATCGGACGGGCATAGTGAAAGGACCCCTCAGCCCTGCTTGGGCGCCGTCGACGGGACCAGGCGAAGGGTGAAGGAGTGGCCGGCCGGGTCGGCGAAACCGCGTTCCTCGTACGGCCCGCTGGCGTCCTTGGTCTCCAGCGGCCGCCCGCCGAGCCCGATGACCCTGCGCTCCGCGTCGTCCAGGTCCTCCACCACGAAGTCCAGGTGGGCCTGGAGGGCGTTCTCGGGACGGGGCCAGCTCGGTGGCGTCGCGTTCACGTCACGCCGGAAGGCGATCCGAAGCCCGTCGTCGGCCCTGATCTCCACCCGGTTGGCGCTCTCGTGTGTCTGCTCGGCCTCCAGCAGTTCCTTGTAGAACACCGCGAGCTTCTCCGGCTCGGCGCAGTCGAGCACGATGACACCCGCTTTCACCAAGACCATGACTCCTCCGAAGGGTTCGGGGCGCGGGACGTCTGTGCCCGGCCCTCTTCCTTGCGGATATCCCGAGCCGCCCGATTCAGTCGGTGACCGGCCGCTCACGGTGACCGGACTTCCCGGCGAACGGGGACCGGTCGCTCACGGTGACCCGCCTTCCCGACGAACGGTGACCGGCCGCCCACCGCGGCGCGACGCCCCTTGCGCCCCGATCACCGCCAGCCGTGCCGCCGCCGTGTCCAGCAACAGGTCCAGGGCCGCCGGATAGGAGCTGCGGGGCATCTCGGCGATCAGGTGGCGGGCCGTCGCCGCGATGTGCGGGTGGCTCTCGGCGGGCAGCCGGGCGTAGGTGGCGCGCCACACGGCCGCCTCCGCCTCCCGGGCGGCTCGCGGCATGGCCGCGCTCGCCGAGTCGAGGGCGCCGAAGGCGAGTGCCTGGTCGACGAAGGCGTGGTAGATCCGCACCGCCTCGGGGTCGGGGAAACCGGCCTCGCGCAGGACACCGAGGATCGCCTCGACGGCCTGGATCTCGTACGCCCGCCCGGTGACCCGGTAGGAGCTGAGCACGGCCGCCCGGGGATGGGCGAGGGCACCGGCGTGCATGCGCAGGCCCAGGTCCCGCAGGTCGGCGGCCCAGTCGCCGCCGGGCCGCCAGGTGCGCAGGGTACGGCCGATCAGTTCGTCGGCGATGGCCAGCATCAGGTCGTCGGTGCGGCGGAAGTAGCGGTACAGGGAGCTGGGGTCGGCGCCCAGGGCGAGGCCGAGACGGCGTACGGACAGCGCGTCGGCGCCGTGCTCCTCGATCAGCCGCAGCGCGGTGGCGACGATCAGTTCCTCGGACAGCACGACGCCCTGTTTGGTCGGGCGTCGGCGCCGCCGGCCGGCGGGTGGGACGACACGGTCGGTCATGGGTGCCTCCAGGGGCGGATGCGCGCACCTTATGACAACACCGTTGACCTGTTAAGGCCCCCGGCAGTTTCATGGCGGCTCACCGGGGCCGATCGGGCCCCCCGGTGCGAGCGGAGACCACACCATGTCCGACCAGCCCCTCAGAGTCGACGTCGACCCACCCGCGCGGCCCGCCCTGCGCAGGTCCCTCGGTGTGCTGGACGGCGTGGCGATCGCCGCGTCCAGCACGGCCGCGACCACCAGCATCGGCATCGGGCTCGGTGTCACGGCGGGCGTGGTCGGTCTCCACCTTCCGGCGATCATGTTGCTGGCGTTCCTTCCGGTGCTGGGAATCGCCGGCGCCTACTCCCGGCTGAACCGGGTGGAGCCCAACGCGGGCAACGGATACGTGTGGGTGGGCCGTTCGCTCCACCCGTGGCTCGGCTTCATGGTCGGCTGGGTGAACATCGTGGCGACGGTGGCGTTCCTCGCGTACACCACGGCGGTCACCGGCTCGGCCCTGATCCAGCTGGCCGGGGAGGCCGGTGTGCACCGGCTGGGCTCGCTCGCGCTGGATCCGGGGTCGACCGCGCAGACCACCGCGCTCGGGATCGTGACCCTGGCCGCGGTCACCCTGACCGCCGTCACCGGTGTCCGGACGGCGGCGCGGCTGCAGACCGGACTGCTGGTCTTCGAGTACGTCGTCCTGCTGGGCTTTTGCGGATACGGCATCGTCACCGGCCCGCACGCCTTCAGCCTGAGCTGGTTCGACCCGTTCGCGATCCCGTCGGCGTCGGCGCTCGCCCAGGGCATGCTGCTGTCGGTGTTCTGCTACTGGGGCTTCGAGGCCGCGTTCAGTGTGAACGAGGAGGTGCGCGACCCACGGGACGCGTCCCGGGCCGGCATCACCACCCTGGTGACCATGCTGGGGCTGTTCCTGCTCGGCTCGATCGCCTTCCAACGGGTGCTGTCCGAGGGGGAGTTGGCGGGGCATGGGGCCCAGGGGCTGGCGTTCTTCGGGGACCGGCTGGCGTCCCAGCCGCTGGCCGCGCTACCCCTGGTGGCCCTGATGTTCTCGGCGGTCGCCTCGCTGCAGGCCGGGGTGATCCCGACGGCCCGCGCGATGTTCGCGATGAGCCGGGACCGCACCCTGGGCCCGGTGTGGTCCAAGGTCAGCCCCCGGTACGGCACGCCGGCGGCCGGGACCCTGCTGATCGGCGCCCTGGCGACGGCGGTCGCGGTGCTCGCCCTGGTCATCCCGCGACTCTCGGACATGATCATGGCGACGGTGAACGCGGTGGGCATCGTGGTCGCCCTCTCGTACGCGCTGACCGCTCTCGCCGCCGCGGTCCGCTTCCGGTCGCTGCTGCGCGAGGACTGGCGGCAGGGCGTACGGGCAGTGGTGCTGCCCACGCTCAGCGCGACGGCCCTGCTGGGACTCGGCGGCTACCTCGCCTGGTCCTTCTACACCTCCACCGACCATCTCGAACTGCGTGCGGACAACGGCTGGTTCCTGCTGCTCACCCCCGTGCTGATGATCACGTCCGGCTTCGTGGCCGCCGCCTGGGCCCGGTGGGTGCGCAGATCCCCGTACTTCCGCACCGGCGAGGGCACCGACGCCGACGCCCCGCAGCTGCTCGCCGCCACCCCGCACTGACCTCACCGGGAACGGGACATGTACGCAGATCTCCTCTTCACCGGCGGCCCGGTCCTCACCCCCGAGGGCCGCACCGCCACCGCCGTCGCGGTCACCGGCGGGCGGGTCACCGCCGTCGGACGCGACGAGGTGCACGACCTCGCCGGGCCCCGGACCACCGTGGTCGACCTGGCCGGACGGCTGCTGCTGCCCGGGTTCCAGGACGCGCACGTCCATCCGGTACCGGCCGGCCTGGAACTCGGGCAGTGCGACCTGACCGGGACCAGGACCGCGGACGAGACCGTAGCCGTCGTGCGCGCCTACGCCGACGCGCATCCGGAGCGGGAGTGGATCACCGGCGGCGGCTGGTCGATGGAGGCGTTCGCGGGCGGCACGCCGACGAGGGAACTGCTGGACGCGGTGGTCCCCGACCGGCCGGTCTACCTGCCCAACCGCGACCACCACGGCGCCTGGGTGAACAGCCGCGCCCTGGCCCGCGCCGGCATCACCCGGCAGACCCCGGATCCGGCGGACGGACGCATCGAACGGGACGCGTCCGGCGAGCCGAGCGGGACCTTGCAGGAGGGCGCGATGCAGCTGGTCGGGCGGCTCACTCCCCCGGCCACTCCCGCCGACCGGCTGGCGGCCCTGCTGCACGCCCAGCGCCATCTGCACGCGCTCGGCGTCACCGCCTGGCAGGACGCCCTCGTCGGGGACTTCCTCGGCATGGACGATCCGTCGGACGCGTATCTGGCCGCCGCCCGGGACGGTTCGCTCACCGCGCGGGTGGTGGGCGCCCTGTGGTGGGACCGGGAGCGCGGGCCCGAGCAGATTTCCGAACTGGTCGAGCGGAGAAAGGAGTTGAGCCGGGGCCGGTTCCGCGCGGGCAGCGTCAAACTGATGCTGGACGGGGTCGCGGAGACGGGTACGGCCGCGCTGCTGGAGCCGTATCTGGACAGCTGCGGCTGCGCCACCGCCAACCGGGGGACCAGTTTCATCGAGGCCGCTCAACTCCCCAAGTACGTGACCGAGTTGGACGCTCTCGGGTTCCAGTGCCACTTCCACGCGCTGGGCGACCGGGCCGTACGCGACGCCCTGGACGCCATCGGGGCGGCGCGCGCGGCCAACGGGCCGACCGACACCCGGCCGCATCTGGCGCACCTCCAGGTGGTGCACCCCGACGACGTGCCGCGGTTCGCACGCCTCGGGGCCACCGCCAACATCCAGCCGCTGTGGGCCGCGCACGAGCCGCAGATGGACGAGCTGACCATTCCCTTCCTGGGATCCGAACGCGCCGCCCTGCAGTACCCGTTCGGCGCGCTGCTGCGCTCCGGCGCCACGCTCGCCGCGGGCAGTGACTGGCCGGTCAGCAGCCCCGATCCCCTGCACGGCATCCATGTCGCGGTCAACCGGGTGCCCCCGGGCGGCGGCCCGCCGGTCTTCCTGCCCTCCGAACGCATCGGCCTCACCGAGGCGTTGACCGCGTACACGGCGGGGTCGGCGTATGTGAACCACCTCGACGACACCGGTCAGGTGCGGGTGGGGGCGCTGGCGGATCTGGTGGTCCTGGACCGCGATCCGTTCGACGGGCCCCCGGAGGCGATCGCGCGGTCGAGGGTGGCCCTGACGTATGTGGGAGGCGAGCGGGTGTACGCGGCGCGGGATGCGTGAGCGGGGCGCGGATCGACTCCGCGGCGGGACTCTTGGACAGGTGTCCATGTATGATGGACACCTGTCCAAGAGTTTGTCGGTACGAAGTCGATATGAAGGAGTGTCCGCGCGTGGAGACGGTCGCGAATGTGCTGGTCGGGCTGGTGGCCGCCCTGCACGCCTACATCCTGGTGCTGGAGATGTTCCTGTGGCAGAAGAAGCCGGGCAGATCGCTGCACGGCTTCGATGCCGAGATGGCCCGGGCGACCGCCCCCATGGCCGCCAACCAGGGGCTCTACAACGGATTCCTCGCCGCGGGTCTGGTGTGGGGTCTGATCGCCGCCGATCCGACCGGTTTCCGCGCCCAGGTGTTCTTCCTGTGCTGTGTCGTGGTCGCGGGTGTGTACGGCGGCGTCACGGCGAACCGTCGCATCCTGTTCGCGCAGGCTCTGCCGGGCGCACTCGCCCTGGGCGCCGTCCTGCTCGCGCGATGACCCGCGGCGGACCCGGGGACCCGCGGGCCGCGCGCACCCGTGAGCGACTGCGCCGGGCCCTCCTCGACGAGTGCGCCGAGCGCCCCCTGTCGGAGGTCGGCGTGGCCGCGCTGGTGCGGCGGGCGGGGGTCGGCCGGGCGACGTTCTACGTCCACTACGCCGACCTGGAGGCGCTGGCGGTCGACGCCTGCGCGGACGTCGTACGGGAGGCCGTCGAGGCGCTGCACGCCTGGCGCGGACGCCCCGATCCGGTGCACGCGCCGCCCGCGCTGGCGGAGTTCTTCGCCTCCCTCGCCCCGCATGCCGCGCTGTACCGGGCCCTGCTCACCCCGGGCGGCGGCGGACCGCTGGGGCGTGTCCTGAACCGGGACCTGCGGGCCTACAGCCTGCGCGAGCGCGAACTCGCGGGCGCGGCCGACGCCCCGCTGGTCGCCTCCGCCGTCGCCGCAACCTTCGCCGGAGTGCTGGCCGACTGGCTGCACGGGCACCTCGAAGCCGACGCCGCCCACATCGCCGACCAGGTGTGGCAGCTGCTGGTCGCCCTGCACGCGAGCCGGTGAGAGCCGTCCGCGACGTCAGCGGGCGACGGCGGATGCCTTGAAGGTGCGCCGGTACGTCTGCGGCGCGACCCCGATCGCGGCCCGCAGGTGCTGGCGCAGCGAGGCGGCCGTGGCGAACCCGACCTGGCCGGCGATCTGGTCCACCGACAGGTCGCTCGCCTCCAGCAGGTGACGGGCCCGGGTCACCCGCTGCTGGATCAGCCAGCGGCCCGGACTGAGGCCGACCTCGTCGTTGAAACGGCGGGCGAAGGTGCGCAGGCTCATCCGGGAGTGGGCGGCGAGGTCGGCCAGGGTGAGCGGTTCATGGAGGCGTTCCAGCGCCCACGCGCGCGTGGCGGCCGTACTGACGGCGCCGAGCTCGGGGACGGGCTGCTCGATGTACTGGGCCTGGCCGCCCTCCCGGAAGGGGGGTACCACGCAGCAGCGGGCCACCCAGTTGGCCATCTCGCCGCCGTGGTCGGTGCGGACGACGTGCAGGCAGACGTCGACGCCGGAGGCCGCGCCCGCGGAGGTGAGGATCCGGCCGTCGTGCACGAAGAGCACATCGGGGTCGAGGTCGACGTTCGGATACGTGCGCCGGAACAGGTCGGCGACATGCCAGTGCGTGGTGGCCTTCCGGCCGTCGAGGAGGCCCGCCGCGGCCAGGACGAAGGCGGCGGTGCAGATGGACACGATCCGCGCGTCCGGGCGGATCAGGGCGAGCGCGTCGGCGAGCTCGGCGGACAGCTCGGTGGGGATGTGCGAGGACGCCATGGAGGCGACCACGACCGTGTCGGCCGTCGCCAGGATCTCGGGCCCGTGCTCGACACCGATCGTGAAGTCGGCGTTGGTGCGCACGGGTTGTCCGTCGACGCTGCAGGTCAGCACCTCGTACCGGCCGCCCGCCGCGCCGAAGATCCGGCTGGGGATGCCCAGTTCGAAGGGATACACACCGTCCAGGGCCAGCACCACGACCCGTTCCACCCGCTGTTCGCCACTCATGGCACGATCCTATCGAAGGTTGGCAATCGTGCCATTCCCTTGGGTGGGGCCTCTCCGGCAGGCTGGTGCGCATGAGCAGTGAGAACACGATGCGAGCCATCAGTCAGGACGTCCTCGGCGGTCCCGAGGTGCTGAAGGAAATGGAGCTGGCGCGTCCGCAGCCACGTGCGAATGAGGTACTGGTGCGGGTGCGCGCCGCCGGGGTCAACCCGACCGACTGGAAGCACCGGGCGTTCGGTGCCTTCCTCGGCCAGCCGCCCTTCGTGCTCGGCTGGGACGTGTCCGGTGTGGTCGAGGCGGTCGGCGTCGGCGTGGCCACGTTCCGGCCCGGCGACGAGGTCTTCGGCATGCTGCCGTACCCGTACGGCCACGGCTCGCACGCCGAGTACGTCATCGCCCCGGTGCGTGCCCTCACCCACAAGCCGTCCGTGATCGACCACACCCAGGCCGCCGCGCTGCCGCTGGTCTCCCTGACGGCGTGGCAGGCCCTGGTCGAGAACGCGGACCTCCAGCCGGGGCAGCGGGTGCTGATCCACGCCGCGGCCGGCGGTGTCGGGCACGTCGCCGCGCAGATCGCCAAGGCGCGGGGCGCGTATGTGATCGGTACCGCGAGCGCGGGCAAGCACGACTTCCTGCGCGGGATCGGCGTGGACGAGGCGATCGACTACCGGGAGACGGACTTCGTCGACGCGGTGAAGGACGTCGACGTCGTGCTGGACACACTGGGCGACGAGACCTCGGTGCGCTCGCTGCGCGTCCTGCGGCCGGGCGGGATCGTGGTGTCGATCCTGCCGGTCGGATCGGAGGAGTTCCTCGAGGAGGCCGAGCGGCTCGGCGTACGGGCGCTCAGGATGCTCGTGGACGCCGACCGGGCCGGGATGAGGGCGATCGCGGACCTCGTCGAGCAGGGCAGGCTGAGGCCCACGATCGCCGGCACCTTCCCGCTGGCCGATGCCGCCGAGGCGCACGCGCTGGGCGAGACCGGCCGGACCACGGGGAAGCTGGTCCTCACGGTCGACTGAGCCGGTTTCCGGTCGGTCGCGTCAAAACGTGGGCAACGGCCGTTTCAGAACGTGAGCACCGGCTTGATCGCCTTGCCCGCGCCCATGTCGCGCACCGCCTGGTCGATGTCCGCGAACGGATACGTGCTGATCAGGCGGTGCAGCGGGAGCCGCCCCTCCTTCACCAGCCGGACCAGGGCGGGGATGAACGTCTGTGTCTCGGCGTCACCGAGGGTCAGTCCCACGACCTGCTTGCCGCCGAGCATCCCGTTGACGTCCAGGGCGACCTCGGTGCCGAACGGCGGGGCGCCGACGACGACCAGGGTGCCGCGGGCGGCGAGCGCGTCGACCCCCTGGCGCAGCACGCCGACGTTGCCGGTGGTCTCCACCACGCCGTCCGCGCCCTGACCGCCGGTGATCTCCGCGAGCGCCTCACCGAGGTCCCTCTCACCCGCGATGACGGTGTGGGTGGCGCCCAGCTCCTTGGCGAGTTGCAGGCGTTCGGCCACCCGGTCGACGGCGACGACGGTGGTGGCGGGGCTGAGGGCGGCCGCCATGACCGCCGACAGTCCGACGGCTCCGGCGCCGAGGACCACGATGGTGCTGCCGGTGACCGGCTTCAGCACGTTCCAGACGGCGCCGACACCCGTCTGCACTCCGCAGCCCAGCGGCGCGATCGACTCCAGCGGTACCTCCGGGTCGACCTTGACGAGGCTGCGCTCGTCGACCAACGCCCGTTCGGCGAACGAGGACTGGCCGAAGAAGTGACCGCCGAGCGGCACCCCGTCGCGGCTGATGGTGCTGGTGCCGTCGGCGCGCCGGCCGCCGATGAGGTTCAGCGGCAGCCAGCCGGCACAGTACGCGGGGTGGCCGCCCCGGCAGTTGCGGCAGTCGCCGCAGGAGGTGAAGGACAGCACGACATGATCGCCGGGGGCGACGCCGGTGACGGCGGACCCGACCGCCTCGACGACGCCCGCGCCCTCGTGCCCGAGAACTCCGGGGAGGGGGAAGGGCAGGCCGCCGCTCGCCACACCGAGGTCGGTGTGGCACAGGCCGGTGGCGACCATCCGGACGACCGCCTCGTGCGCGCCGGGCTCGTCGAGCTCGACGTCGCTGAGGGTGAAGGGTGCCCCGCCGGACTCGACGACGGCGGCGCGGGTGGTGAGGGACATCGCAGGAACTCCTTGGAGAGCGCGCTCAGTCGAGCGAGACGACGACGGACTTGACCTTGGTGTAGGCGGCGAACGCCTCGGGCCCGTACTCGCGGCCGAAGCCGGAGTCCTTGACCCCGCCGAACGGCACCGCGGGGTCGAGCATCGCCCAGTCGTTGATCCACACGATGCCCGCCTGGAGCCGTTCGGCGACCCGGTGGGCACGGGCGAGGTTGCCGGTCTGGACGCCGGAGGCCAGCCCGTACGGCGTGGAGTTGGCGAGGGTGACGGCCTCCTCCTCGGAGTCGAAGGGCTGCACGGTCAGGACCGGGCCGAAGATCTCCTCCTGCACCACCCGGGAGTCGTTGGGGAGGTCCGCGATCACGGTGGGCTTGTAGTAGTAGCCGCCGTCCAGGTCGAGACGCTCACCGCCGCAGACCACGCGGCCGCCCTCCTTGCGGGCCAGGGCGACGTACTCCTCGACCTTCCTCAGGTGCTTCTCCCCCGCCATCGGCCCGACGACGGTCTCGGCCCGGCGCGGGTCGCCGACCGGTACACCGGGGACGGCCTCGGCGAGGATGCCGAGGAGAGTGCTGTACACCGGGCGCGCCACCAGCAGCCTGGGGCCGCCCATGCAGAACTGGCCGGTGTTGAAGACGAAGCCCTTGATGACGGCGCCGACCGCCTTCTCCAGGTCGGCGTCCTCGAAGACCACGTGGGCCGCGTTGCCGCCGAGTTCCATGGTGACGGGCTTGAGGGCCTGCCCGGCGACGCTCGCGGCGTGCCGGCCCACGGCGGTGGAGCCGGTGAAGGCGATCTTGTCGACGCCGCTGTGCCGCAGCAGCGCCTCCCCGACCACCGGACCGGCGCCGGTGACGATGTTGACCACACCGTCCGGGACCCCCGCCTTCTGGAAGAGGCGGGCCATGTAGAGGGCACTGAGCGGGGTCTCGTCGGCTGGTTTGTGCACGACCGTGTTCCCGGCCGCCAGCGCCGGGGCGATCTTGGATCCGGCAAGGATCAGCGGGAAGTTGAAGGGCGTGATCGCGGCGACCACGCCGATCGGCTCACGCCGGGTGTAGGCGAGGGCGTTCATGGGGGTGTCACGGTTCGAGCCGTGCAGCGAGTGGGCGAGGGCGGCGAAGTGCTCGTAGTCGTTGGCCGCGTTCGTCACGTCGACGGCGTGGCACAGCGTGATCGGCTTGCCCACGTCGAGGCTCTCCAGGTACGCGATGTCGTCGGCGTTCTCCCGGATCAGGTCGGCGACACGATGCAGGATCCGGCCCCGCTCGCGGCCGCTCAGCCCTGACCAGGCACCCCCGTCGAAGGCCTCACGGGCGGCGCGTACGGCGTCGTCCACATCGGCCGCGCCCGCCTCCGCGACGGTCGTGACGACCGCGCCCCGGGACGGGTCGACCACCTCGGTGCGCGCTCCGTCCGCGGCCTCGCGCCACTGGCCCCCGATGAACAGCCGGCCGGGTTCGATCTCGAAGGTGGTCATCGCCACTCCTCAGCCTCATTGCCAAGATTTCAACAAACAGGATTCCTGTTGGTTCGCAGTCTCTTTACAGACAGGTTTCCTGTCAATGCTCTAGGGTGAACTCATGCTCGACTCCCAGGCGACCAAGGCGACCCCGTCGCTCCTCTACATGGTGAAACAGGTGGAGCTCGTCGCGCGCTCCCGGCTGGACGAGCTGGTCAAGCCGTCGGGGATCACCGCTCTCCAGTACACCGCGCTCACGGTCCTGGAGCGACACGACGGACTGTCCGCCGCGCAACTGGCCCGCGACTCGTTCGTGACCGCCCAGTCGACCGCCGATCTCGTACGATCCCTGGAGAACCGCGGGCTGGTGCACCGGGAGCGCAATCCCCGCAACCGTCGCGAGCTGCTGATCCTGCTGACCGACGCGGGCCGCGAGCTGCTCGCGCACCACGCGGGTCTCGTCCGGGAGCTGGAGGAGCGGATGGTGCGGGACCTCACACGGCACCAGACCCAGCAGTTCCGGGAGGCGCTCACCAAGGCCTGGCAGGCCCTGTCGTAAGTCGTTGGTCGCAATTCGATAGTCGTCGGTCGCAATTCGATGACATATGTCAATCGAACATGCTCAAATTTGCTCCATCGAGGGTAACTTGCAGAGCGGGCAAGGGGTTTGGGATCTTCCCTGCCGCCCTGGGAGCCGGTTGGAGGCGATGGAGTCGTGCAGCAGGAACCCGCACCGCTCGCACGGCATCTGCGCATCCACCAGGACCGGGGACACACGGTGCTGGAGTTACACGGAGAGATCGACATCGCCGCGGCCATGGAGATCATCCCGCATCTGGACCATGTGACGGGACGGCCCGACACCCGTCTGGTGATCGACCTCAGCGGCGTGGAGTTCTTCGACTGCTCCGGGCTGCGACTGCTCTACCGCGCCCGGGCGCGGGTGCGGGACGGGGGCGGACGGTTACTCCTGGTGTGCACGCATCCGCTCACCCTGCGCGTCCTGCGGGTCACCGGGCTGGCCCGGCTGCTCCCACCGATGCCGACGCTGGACGCGGCCCTGGAACAGCCGGAGGCCACGTCCGGCTGGGTGTGACCGCGAGCCTCTTCGCGTACCGCCCTCGCGGCGCGCCGGCTACTCGGTCGGTGGCGCGTCGAACAGGGCGCTGACGGACTCGCCGTTGTGGATCCGGCGTACGGCCTCGGCGAGCGCCGGGGCGACGGTGAGGATGCGCAGCTTCTCGGTGCGCTCCTCCTCGGGGACCGGCACGGTGTTGGTGCACACGATCTCCAGGACGTCGGGCTGCTCCCCGATCCGCTTCAGCGCTCCGGCCGCGAACAGCCCGTGCGTGCAGGCCACCCGGATCGAGCGCGGTCCCAACTCCCGCAGCCGGTCGAGGAGTTCCAGCACCGTGCTGCCCTTGGCGATCTCGTCGTCCAGCACGATGACGTCCCGCCCGGCGACCTCGCCGATGACGGAGCTGATGCTGACGCGGTCGTCCGCGAACCGCTGTTTGGCGCCGGCCGCCACCTGCGCGCCGATCATCCGGGCGAACGCGGCGGCCTCCTTGGCGTTGCCGAGGTCCGGCGAGACGACGGTGGTGCGGGACAGGTCGTACTGCCGGAAGTGGGCGGCGAGCTCGCGCAGCGCGTGCAGGTGGTCCACCGGGACCGAGAAGAAGCCGTGCACCTGCGGCGAGTGCAGGGTCATCGCCAGGACCCGGCTGGCGCCCGCGGACACCAGCAGATCGGCGACCAGCCGCCCGCCGAGGGAGATGCGGGGCTCGTCCTTCTTGTCGGAGCGGGCGTAGGAGTAGTGCGGCATCACGACACTGATCCGGCCGGCCGAGGCCCCGCGCGCCGCGTCGCACATCAGCAGCAGCTCCACCAGATGCTCCTGGACCGGCTTGACCAGCGGCTGGATGAGGAAGACATCCCGTTCCCGGCAGTTGGCCTGGAGCTGTATCTCCAGACAGTCATTGGCGAACCGGCTGACCCGGGTGGGGCTGAGCGGCACGCCGAGATGCGCGCAGACCTCCTGGGCCAGCTCGGGATGGGCGCTCCCGCTGAACACGGCGATATCTCGCACGATCCGCTCCTAGCATGATCATTTCCGATTGCAGGGGTCATGCTACGGGCCGGGCGAATTCCGGTCGCGGACCGTCCACGGGCGCACGGCGTGATGGGGGCGCGCGCGTGCCGTCGTGTTCTCGTGCCGTGGAGCCTTCGGGACTTCGAGCCTCGAAGGGACGCTCACCAGGACACCGGCAGTCGTCGGGGACCGCGCGTCATCTGGCCCTCCCGCCACTCGATGGTGTCGGGCGTGAACTCGGCGCGCAGGCGGGGTAAGCGGACGGCCAGCCGGTGCAGGGCCATACCGAGTTCCAGGCGGGCGAGCCAGGCGCCGAGGCAGTGGTGCGGGCCGGCGCCGAAGGCCACGCTGGGCGGGTTCAGCGGTGCGAACAGGTCGGGCGGGCCGGGCGGGAAGACGTCCGGGTCCCGGTTGGCCGAGTTGAGCTGGACCGCGACCACACTGCCCGCCGGGATCGTCACTCCGCCGATCTCGACGTCGGTGAGGGCCCGGCGGATCAGACCGGGCAGCACCCTGCCCTCGCTGAGCGGGACGGTCCGCAGCAGCTGTTCGACCGCCGTCGCGGCCGCCTCCTCGCTCTCGGCCAGCCCCGGCCAGGCATCCTTCGCGTCGGTGAGGAGGTGGACGACGATGTTGCCGAGTGCGGTCATGGTCGTCTCGTGGCCGGCCACGACCAGCCCCAGCACCAGCATGACCAGGTGCCGTTCCTCGATCCTGACCCCGTCGCCCGCCGCCACCAGCGCGCTCACCAGGTCGTCGCCCGGTTCCTTGCGGCGCTCGGCGACCAGGTCGGCGGCGAAGACCCCGAACTCCCGCATCGCGCGGCCGACTTCCTCGGCGGTGTGCGCGCCGCCGGACAGGGCGTGGTCGGCCCAGGAGCGGATGCGTTCCCAGTCCGCGTGGCCGAGACCCATCAGCCGGGAGATGACCGAGACCGGCAGCGGACGCGTGAACCCCTCGATGATGTCGGCGGGGCGGGGGCCGCTCGGCGAACTCGTCGAGGAGGGCTTCCACCACCGAGGCCACCCAGGGCCGCCAGCGGGCGACGGCACGGGGGGTGAACGCCCGCTGGACCGTGCCGCGCAGCCTCTGGTGGGCGGGCCCGTCCTGGTTGATGAGCCCGTCCGGGGAGTCCAGCAGGTTCGGTACGACAAGCAGTGGCGGCGCGTCGTCGGCGTGCAGGGACCGCCGGTCGAAGCGGGGGTCCATGAGTACCTGACGCGCTTCGGCGTACCGGGTCACGAGCCAGACCGGGGTGCCGGTGGCGAGGGAGGTCGGCCGGGGCGGACCGGACTCGGGGAAGGTCACGCGGTGCATGGGACAAAGGGGGTGGGAGGTGTGGTCTGCGCTCATCCGGGTCTCCAGATGCGCTGGTAGGGAGGTTTTCTTCACGCTAGTGCGCCCCTTTGCTGCCGTCAGCGGTGCCAATCGGCCAACGAGTCGGTCTGCCAAGGCTTTTGAGGGGAATGCGAACGGCAGGAAGGAGGGCCGTCGCCATGACGACTCCCATCAGGCGCATGTCCGGGCGCATGCCCGGCTGGGCGAAGGCGGTGAGCGCCGTGGTACTGGTGCTCGTCGTGTTCTTCGCGGGGATCCGGCTGAGCGTGCTGCCGGGCCTCAAGGACCTGTTCGGCACCGAGACCCACGACCGGACCGGCCCCACACTGCTGCAGTCCATCCAGGACATCAGCCGTTACGACGCCGCCTCCGGCAATTTCCAGGTCGTCGTGGATCTGGAGAAGGACACCAAGTACCTGCCCGACGCGATTCGCGGCTCCCGCACCCTGTACGTCGGGGCGGGCTCCGTCGACGCCTACGTCGACCTCGGCAAGGTCGGCAAGAACGACGTGACGGTCAACGCCGACCGTACGTCCGCCACTCTGCGACTGCCGCACGCCCGACTCGGCAAGGCAGCGCTGGACGCCGACCGCTCCTACGCCGTCTCCAAGCAGCGCGGTCTGCTCGACCGCCTCGGCGACTTCTTCTCGGACAACCCCAACGGCGAGCAGGCCGTGCAGAAGCTCGCCGTAAGGCACATCACCGACGCCGCGAAGGAGAGTGAGCTGACGAGGCGTGCCGAGACCAACACCACCACCATGCTGAAGGGCCTGCTGGGCTCCCTCGGCTTCAAGGAGGTGAAGGTCACCTACGGCACCTGATCGGCCGTTGTGGATCCCCCCGCGGGGCGCGGGCACCGGACAGGACGGTGCCCGCGCGAACCGGCCCCACGAGCAGTGCCACACCGTCCGGAACCCGCCTCCGGGCAGGGGCGGGGAGGCGAATCGTCGGGCCGTTCGCGGGTAACCGCTTTACGACACCGGGAACTTGAAACCTGGAGGATTGGATGGCCTGGGCAGCCTCACGAACGCGAGCAGTGTTGCGCACCCGCACCTCCAAGACCGAGCGCCCTCCGCAGAAGACGAGCCGGAACGGGAGTTCCACCCAGAGATCGAGCCAGGAGCGGCGTCCCCTGCCGTGGCCGCTGCGTCTGCTGGCGGTGCTCTGCGCGTTCGCCTTCATGGTGGCGTTCGCCGTCGTCCTGGCGCGGCTGACCCTGGAGCCCTCCCCCGCGTCGGTGGAGCTGACGCACACCAACGTCCATCCGGGCCGTTCCCTGCGGGCCTATCTGGATCAGCCGGAACTGCGGGACGCCGTCAAGCAGATCGGCGGCAACCTGCTGCTGGGCGTCCCGTTCGGCATCCTGGTGCCGGTCCTGGCTCCGCGCACCCGCGGAATCCTGCGCATCCTGCTGCTGACCGCGATCGTGATGCTCATGGTCGAGTTCGCCCAGGGCGCGTTGATCACGGGGCGGGCCTTCGACATCGACGACGTCATCCTCAACACCACCGGAGCACTCGTCGGCTACCTCCTGCTGGGGCGGCGGATGAGCCGCGCGGTGCACGCGCGCAAGCCGAAGGGGTGAGGGGGGCAACCAGGAGTGGGCGGGGGGCCGGCCCGGTCGATCAGTGCCGGTGCCAGGTGAACTTGTCCCCGCCCACCCAGCGGACCACCGCCGGGTCGTCCAGGTCGTGGACCGTGATGCCGAACGCCGCGGCGGCCTCCAGAACGTCGGTGACGGTCTTCGCCTCGCCGACCACCTCGCCGTCGATCTCCACGATCCGGAACGGCGGCGTGCCCGGCTGCACCCCGAGCACCAGGATCCGTGGGTTGGCCATGTACGGGCTCGCGCTTTCGGTCATGAATAGAGCGTAGATCGCATCCCGCGGGAGGGAGAGGCGTACGTCACCCGACCAGCGGGCCGGGGACCACCGCCGACCCCGCGAGGTCGCTGCCCGGCTCGTCGTGCGCTCCCCGGGCAGCTGGGGAACTCTGGAGGTGGAGGTGGCGATGGACCCCGTCGAGGCTCTGGACCGGATCGCCTTTCTGCTGGAGCGGTCCCTCGCGCCCACCTACCGTGTGCGCGCCTTCCGTACGGCGTCCCGGGTGCTGTCCCCGCTGTCCGACGCGGAGGTCCGCGAGCGGGCGGACGCCGGGACCCTGGAGGCCCTGAAGGGGGTCGGTCCGAAGACGGCGCAGGTGGTGCGCGAGGCGCTGGAGGGGCGGGTGCCCGGCTATCTGGAGAAGCTGGAGGGCGAGGCCGCCGGGGCGCCGCCGACGACGGGCGGACAGGAGCTGCGGGCCCTGCTGCGCGGGGACTGCCATCTGCACTCGGACTGGTCCGACGGCGGCAGCCCGATCGACGAGATGGGCCGAACGGCGGCGGAGCTCGGCCATGAGTGGGCCGCCCTGACCGACCACTCACCGCGGCTGACCGTGGCACGCGGACTGTCACCCGAGCGACTGCGCCGCCAGCTGGAGGTGGTGGCGGAGCTGAACGAGACGTGGGCGCCGTTCCGGCTGCTGACCGGCATCGAGTGCGACATCCTCGACGACGGTTCACTCGACCAGGAACCCGAACTGCTCGATCAGCTGGACGTCGTGGTGGTGTCCGTGCACTCCAAGCTGCGGATGGACGCCCGCTCGATGACCCGGCGCATGGTGGCCGCCGTACGCGATCCGCACGCGAACGTCCTCGGGCACTGCACCGGACGGCTGGTGACGGGACGAGGGCGGCCAGAGTCGGAGTTCGACGCCGAAGAGGTGTTCGCGGCGTGCGCCGAGTCCGGTACGGCGGTGGAGATCAACAGCCGCCCCGAACGCCTCGATCCGCCACGGCGACTGCTGCGGGCCGCCGTGCGGGCGGGGGTGCTGTTCTCGATCGACACCGACGCGCACGCGCCCGGCCAGCTGGATTGGCAGATCCACGGCTGCGCCCGCGCCGAGGAGTGCGGGGTGCCCGCCGGGCGTGTGGTGACGACCTGGTCGCTGCCTCAGCTGCTGGCCTGGACCCGGCAGGGCCGCGTTCCGGACCGCGTGGCGAGCGGCTGACGTGGTACTCGGCGCGCTGACCTGGCGATGCGGGACGAAAGGACGGGCATATGGGACGGGCCGCGGTGTTCGACGTCGACGGGACCCTCGTCGACACCAACCACCTCCACGTCGTGACCTGGTGGGAGGCCTTCCGACAGGCCGGGCACCGGGTGCCGACGCACGCCATCCACCGGGCGATCGGGCTCGGCTCCACCGACCTGATCGCCCACCTCCTCGGCGACGACCGGGACCCGGACCAGGACGCGGAACTGAGCGCCGCCCACAAGGCGCTGTACGGGCAGTACTTCGACCGGCTGCCCGCCTTCCAGGACGCCGGGCGGCTGCTGCGGCGGCTCGACCGGGACGGCTGGACGGTGGTGCTCGCCACCTCGGCGGGCGGTGCCGAGCTGTCCGCGCTGCGTCGCGCGATCGACGCGGACGAGGCGATCACGGACACGGCGAGCGCCGACGACGTCGACCAGGGCAAGCCCGCGCCCGAGCCCGTGGAACACGCCCTGGAACTGGCCGGTGTCCCTCCCGAGCAGGCGGTCTTCGTCGGCGACACAGTCTGGGACATGCGTGCCGGCAGCCGGGCCGGGGTGCGCTGCGTCGGCGTCCTGTGCGGCGGCATCCCGCGGGCCGACCTGGAGGGGGCCGGGGCGACCGAGATCTACGACGATCCCGCGGACCTGCTGGCCTCCTTGGCGGACAGCCCACTGGCATGAGCTGCTCAATCGAGGTGAGGGGCTCCTCGACGCGGATACCCAGCGTGCATGACGCGTGTGAAAGATGGGGTACGACTGTACGGCGGCTGGGCGGCCGCCGCTTTGCGGCGGGATGCCCTTGCCGTCGGCCGGGCCGGCCGGGCCGTCTGGCGCGGTCCCGGCCGGGAGCGCGACCTGGTCGTGCAGTCGTTGAAGGCGGCCGCGGCGGCACTGATCGCCTGGTTCGTGGCGAGTGTCTGGCTGGGCGACCCGATGGCGTTGATGGCGCCCTGGGTGGCGTTGGTGCTGGTACAGGCCACCGTCTTCAGCTCGCTGCGGCAGGCCGCACAGCAGTGGGTGGCGCTGTGCGCCGGAACCCTGCTGGCGTCGGCCGCCCAGGCCCTCACCGGCAACACGCTGGGTGCGCTGGCCCTGTCCGTACCGGTGCTGATGCTGCTGGCGAACTGGTCCCGCTTCGGTGACCAGGGGATCTACGGCGCGACCACCGCCGTCTTCACCCTCGCCTCGGGGACCGTCTCGGCGTCGGCGGTCGGGCACCGCGTCGGACAGGCCCTGCTGGGCGCGGTGATCGGGGTGCTGATCAACGCTCTCGTCCTGCCGCCCATCCATTTGCGGGACGTGCGCGAGAACCTCGCGGGACTCGCCCGGGAGACGGGCGACGTCCTGCACGCCATCGGCGCGGATCTGCGTGAGGGCGAGTGGGACGCGCAGACCGCGGCCCACTGGTCGAGCGCCGCTGCCCGGCTGGAGCGGTGCCTGGACGCGCTGCGGTCGGCCCGCGCCTGGAGCCGCGAGAGCCTGCGGCTGACCGCCGGCCCGCTGCGTGCCGTTCGCAGGCCCCCGCAGCCGGTGCCGTCCGAGGACGAGGACGAACGCTGGAGCCGGGTCACCGGCCACGTCAGGGCGCTGACCCGGACCCTGGGCGTCGCGGCCGACGACCGCCGCGCGCCCTCCGTGCCCGACGGCGCGGCACTGCGCTCGTACGGCCGTCTACTGGAGCTCATCGGGGACGCGTGCCGTGCGGAGGGCTTGCGGCTGCTCAATGCGCGGGAGGACACGCGACCGGAGGCCGGCGTCGAGGACTCGATGCGGGACCTGCACGAACGGCTGCAGCACGGTCTGCGGGAGCAGGCCGCGGAGGGAGCCACCAGGACGGCGGTCCTGGGAACCCTGTTGCTGCAGGCCGAGAACCTCTGGACCGAGACCGTTCAGGACACCGGGGCCGCTCAGGACGACGAGACCCTTCGGGGCACCGGGGCCGCTCCTGAGGACGGGGCCGCTCCGGACGACGGTGTGCCGGCGGACACCGACACCGAGGCCGTCACGGACGCCGAGACCGTTCCGGGTGCGCGCGAGCGGTGACACGGATCACCCCGTTTCGCGGCAGATCGCGGAACACCCAGGTGTGGTTGCCCGTTGAACAGACCGTGGGTGCGGATGGGACAGTGTCCCCGGGCCTCACCTTTTGCCCACAGGGACGATCGTTCGGCTGAAGCCCTGTGGAGCGTTTCGCCGAGAGGCGACCGCCATCCGCGCCCACGACAGACCAGCCCCGACCGTGATTCCCCCGTCCGGTCGGGGCTTCCCTCTGTCCGGACACCGCCGCCACCGTGCCGGACCGTGCTTGCTGCCGCTTGACTTCGAGCGCGCTCCAGTCCGTAGCGTCTTGGACATGAGCACCGCACGCACCGCACAGCACAAGATCGGCTCGGGGTTCGGCGCCCACAGCACCGCCGACGACGTCCTGGCCGGCATCGACCTGACCGGACAAATCGCGCTCGTCACCGGTGGCTACTCGGGCCTGGGCCTGGAGACCACCCGCGCCCTGCGCGCGGCCGGCGCCCGGGTCGTCGTCCCGGCCCGCCGTCCCGCCGTCGCCCGGGAAGCGCTGGCCGGGATCGACGGGGTCGAGGTCGACGAACTGGACCTCGGGGACCTGGACAGCGTCCGCGCCTTCGCCGAACGGTTCCTCGCCTCGGGCCGCACACTCGAGATCGTCATCGACAACGCCGGGATCATGGCCTGTCCCGAGACCCGGGTGGGGCCCGGCTGGGAGGCGCAGTTCGCCACCAACCACCTGGGCCACTTCGCCCTCGTCAACCGGCTGTGGCCGGCCATCGAGCCCGGCGGTGCCCGCGTGGTGTCGGTGTCCTCGCGCGGCCATCACTTCTCCGGCATCCGCTGGGACGACGTCGACTGGCGGGACGGCTACGACAAGTGGCAGGCGTACGGGCAGGCGAAGACCGCGAACGTCCTGTTCGCCGTGCACCTCGACCGGCTCGCCCGGGATCGCGGCGTACAGGCCTTCGCACTGCACCCCGGCGGCATCCTCACTCCGCTCCAGCGGCACCTGCCCCGGGAGGAGATGGTGGCCAACGGCTGGATCGACGAGGACGGCACCCCGATCCCGCAGCAGGGCATGAAGACACCCGAGCAGGGCGCGGCCACCCAGGTCTGGGCGGCCACCTCACCCCGGCTGGCCGGTCTGGGCGGCGTCTACCTGGAGGACTGCGACATCGCCGAGCCCGCGCCTGCCGACGGCGAGCGCACCGGCGTCAAGGACTACGCGACCGACCCCGAACAGGCCGCCCGCCTGTGGGACCTGTCGGTGGAGCGGACGGGGGTGAACGCGTTCGCCTGAGCCGGAGGAATGCGCTCGGCATGTGTACCGGGGTCCAGGCCGTAGCGTCGACGGTGCTGGTCACAGTGCTCGTGGGCGCCCTGTAGGGACGACCCCGGGCCTCACTTCAGGGCATGTCCTCGGGCGCGGGCAGTTCGCTCGGCCCGTAGAGCGCGGCGGGCGCGCCGGTCGCCAGGGCCCAGTACCGGTCTCCGTACGACCAGTGCCACCACTCGGTGGGGTAGTTGACCAGGCCGGCCGCGCCCAGGGCGGCTCCCAGCACGGCCCGGTTGGCCCGTGCCTCGTCGGAGATGTTCGTGGCAGCGGTGTAGCAGGCGCCCTCGCTCTGCTCCGGGGACGCGTTCATGGGGGTGCCGAGGTCGAGTTCGAGGCCGTCGGCGTGTGCCAGCGTCAGGTCCACGGCAGCGCCCGCGGAGTGCGGGGCGATCTCGGGCGGGGACACATAGCGACTGGCAGCCGTGCGGATGCGGTCGGCCGACCACTGCGGGTGTTCGGCGCGCAGGTCGTCGGCGTACCGCTCGAAGTAGACCCGCTGCAGGGCCGGGGGCCGGTATCCCTCGACGAAGAGCAGTCGCAGGCCCTTCGGCAGCAGGGCCTCGGCCCGCAGCAGCCGGTCGAGGACGCCCTGCCGCAGGTGGACCTCGGCGCCGTGGGAGTCCTGGTGCTTACGGTCGTCGACGCGAAGGGAGCCCCGTACGTCGACCAGCGCTTCGCCGCACTCCCGGACCGGAACGGCGGCGACCCTGGCGTCGGACATCAGGATGATCTCACTCATGGGGTGATCATCACCTGGGCGGGCGTGCGGCCGGAAGTCGCGTGTATCGCTTTCGGCTGGGTACTCGGGGCGCTCCCCCGCCGCCCCACCGGCCGTAAGGAGCCCACAGGTGAGTACGTCAACGGGCAGCAGGATCGTCGTCACGGGCGCCACCGGGAACGTCGGCACCAGTGTGGTGCGCCTTCTCGCCGAGGATCCGGAGATCGGGTCCGTGCGGGGACTGGCCCGCAGGATCCCGGACTGGTCCCCGCCGAAGACGGAGTGGTCGGCGGTCGACCTCGCGTCGGACCAGTCCGATCTGGTGAAGGAATTCGAGGGTGCGGCCGCCGTCGTCCATCTGGCCTGGGCGTTCCAGCCCACCCACGACCCGGCGGTGACCTGGCGCACCAATGTGCTCGGCTCGATCCGGGTGTTCGAGGCGGTGGCCGCGGCAGGCGTGCCGACGTTGGTGCACGCGTCGTCGGTCGGCGCGTACTCCCCGGGGCCGAAGGCGCACGCGGTGGACGAGTCGTGGCCCACGCACGGCTGGCCGGATGCCGCGTACTGCCGGGAGAAGGCCTACCTGGAGCGTGCCCTGGACACGTTCGAGCGCGACCACCCCGACGTCCGGGTGGTCCGTATGCGCCCGGCCTTCCTGTTCAAGCGGGAGTCGGCGAGCGAGCAGCGCCGCATCTTCGGCGGGCGTTTTTTGCCGGGTCCGCTGGCGCGGCCCGAGCTGCTGCCGTTCCTGCCGGACATCCCCGGCCTGCGGGTGCAGGCGCTGCACAGCGACGACGCGGCGCAGGCGTACCGTCTCGCGTTGCGCTCCGACGTGCACGGCGCCTTCAACCTGGCCGGCGAGCCGCCCGTCGACGCGGAACTGCTCGGGGAGATGCTCGGCGCCCGTCCGGTCCGGCTGCCGCGCACCGCGGCCCGCTCGGCGGTCGCCGCCGCGTGGGGGCTGCGTCTGCTGCCGGCCTCTCCCCATCTCTTCGACGCGGTGCTGAGGCTTCCGCTGATGGACTGCACCCGCGCCCGTACGGAACTGGGCTGGCGCCCGGACCACACGGCGACGGAGGTGCTGGAGGAGTTCCTGCACGGTGTGCAGCAGGGCGCGGGGGCGCGGACGGAGCCGATGCAGGGCCACAAGGTCGGCTGACGTCGGCCCGCGGCGGTGCGGGCACGCGGTCAGGGCACCTCGCGGGCCGCCCGACGGTCAGGAACCGTCGGACGGCAGGTCAGGCGGTGGGTTCGTCCGGTACCGGGTGCTCGGGATCTTCGGCGCCCGGCTGCGGGGCGCCCCGCCTGCCCGTTCCCGACTCGTCGGTGTCGGGGACGTCGGCGGCCGCCTCGTCGGAGTCGTCGGCCTCGGTAGTGTCGATGGTGTCGCCCCGCGCGCTGCCGGCGCCCACCTCCCAGGGGTCCTCGCCGTCGTGCGCCTGCTGGTCCGGCAAGTCACGCGGCACGGGCTCACCGTTCTCACCAGGTCCTTCGCTGCGATGCTCGTCCACGACGCACTCCCTTCGTGGGTTTCGGGCTTCGTGAGTTTCGGGGCGACACGCGAGTACCTCCGAGCCGATCAGCGAAACGTGAGCCTGGCGCCGCCCCGTCCGGGCCGGGAGCGGTCGCCAGGGTGTCCCGCGGTCAGCCGGCCGCGTACACGTCCTCGACGTATCGGCCCTCCCGCACCAGCTCGTCGAGCCACCGCTGGGCGGACGACTCGTCGGCGTCCGGTGTGCGCTCGCGGTACAGGGTGCGGAACGCGTCCCGCACGCCCGGCGCCATGCGCGAACCGTCGCCGCAGACGTAGACCCGGGCGCCCGCGTCGAGCAGCTCCCAGACCTCGTCGGCCTCGGCCGTGACACGGTGCTGCACGAAGGTGACTCCGGCCTCGGGCGCGGCACTGAAGGCGGGGCGCAGCCGTACCGCACCGGCGGTCTCGGCGGCGCGCAGTTCGTCGGCGTGCAGGAAGTCGGCCTCGGGGGCGTCGCAGCCGAAGTAGCACAGAGCGGGCGGGAGTTGCTCGCCCCGGCCCAGGGCGGCGACCCGGTCGGCGACGGCTCCGCGGAAGGGGGCCAGACCGGTGCCGGCCGAGATCATGACGACCGGTCGGGTGTGGTCGACACGGAACGCCTCCCGGCAGGGCTGGACACGGGCCAGGACGGTGTCCCCGGGCTGCACGCCGACGAGATGGCCGGAGCCGACGCCCCGGTAGGTGCCCTTGTCGGAGCGGGCGGGTGCCTCCAGGAGGGAGACCATCAGGTCGACGTGCCCGGGGGCGGCCGCCGGGGACGAGGACACCGAGTAGTGGCGCGGGCGCAGCGGCGCGAGGAGGTCGAGCAGGGCGGGCCAGTCGAGGGTGGAGCGCAGGGCGGGGTAGGCCTCGAAGAGTTCCACCAGCGTGCGCGGGTCGTCCACCAGGGCGGCCAGTTGCGCTCGCTCCGGCGGGCAGGGGTTGGCGGCGGCCAGCGCGGACAGCTGCTCGACCGTCGGGCGCTGCTGCAACTCAACGTGATGGGTGAACAGTTGACGTACCGTCACCGGGCGGTCGACGGCGAGTCCGTCGCGGCGCGGGCGGGTGGCGCGGATGTCCAGCACGACGTCGAGGTCGACACCGAAGGCGTCCGCGGCCCGCTCGACGAGGGTCTTGTCGTTGGTGGGCAGGACGGTGACGTGGTCGGCGGTGCGGTAGGTGGTGCCGGCCGGGAGGGCGAGCCGGACGAACCGCTTGAGGCGGGGGTGGCCGGGCGCGGTGAGGTCGTACGCCTCCGTCACGGTCATCGGGGCCAGGTCGTACCGCTCGGCCAGGGCGTCCAGCGGACCGCCGGCCAGGGCCCGCACCTCGTACCCGGCAGTCGGCTCCGGTTCGGCGGCGCCCTGGGAGTCCGGGTCGCCGTACACCTCGAGAAGCGCGGTGCGCAGCCCGGCGGTGAAGGCGCGGACGGTGCCGGTGAGGTCGCCGGAGGCGTCCGCGGCCGCGCGCTCCAGGAGGCGGGTGGCGCCGAGGCCCGCGAGGCGTTCGTCGATGCGGGTCGGGACGTGCTGGTAGGTCGCGGCCCAGTTGCGGTCGCCGACTCCGAGGACGGCGTAGCGGATGCCGGTCGCGTCGGCGAGTTCGTCGAGGTGGGCGGCGAACTCGCGGGCGTCGTCCGTGGGTTGGCCGTTGTAGGAGGCCGCGGCGATCACGACCGGGCGGTCCGTGGGGAGGTGCCCGGCGTACGCGTCCAGGGGCGCGACCTCCGTCTCGCAGCCCAGTTCGGCGGCCTCGTCGGCGAGTTGGGCGGCGAAGTCGCGGCAGGTGCCGTAGTTGCTGCCGTGCAGGAAGAGGGCCCGGGTGCCGGCGCGGACCCGGGCCGGGAGACCGGTCTCGACGGAGGTGTTGTCGGCGGTGGCCGGGACCGCTCCCGGCAGGGGCGGGTGGGCGCGGTCGGCGGTGGTGCGCGGGGTCAGGGTGAGGGTGAGGCCGTCCGGCTTGAGGGTGAGGGTCTCCTTGACGGTGAGCCGGTAGTCGGCGTGGTCGTTCAGCCGGTAGCGGTGCACCAGCATGGCGAGCAGCATGGTGGCCTCGTGCAGGGCGAACTGCCGCCCGATGCAGGCGCGTTCGCCGGTGCCGAAGGGCTTGAAAGCGTGCGGTGAGCGGGCGGCCTCCGCTTCGGCGGTGAAGCGGGAGGGGTCGAACAGCTCGGGGTTGTCGCCCCACACCGGCTGCCGGTGCAGCATCGGCGCGACCACGGTGAGGGCCTGTCCGGCGCGCAGCGGGATGCGCCCGCCGAGCAGGGTGTCCTCGCGGGCCTGCCGGGTGAAGGCGGCGGCGGTCGGCCACAGCCGCAGGGCCTCGTTGAGGACCTGGCGGGTGTAGGTGAGCCGCCCGACCTCGTCGAAGGTCGGCTCGGGGTCGGCGGTGTCGCCCCACAGCTGGTCCACCTCGCGCTGGACGAGCTGGAGCACGGCCGGGTGCTTGGCCAGGTAGTACATCGCGAAGGACATCGCGCCGGAGGTGGTCTCGTGCCCGGCGATCAGGAAGGTGATGACCTGGTTGCGGATGTTGGTGGTGTCGAGGGTGGTGCCGTCGGCGGAGTGCGTGGCGGTGAGCATGAGTCCGAGGAGGTCGTCGGCACCGGTCTCACCGGAGGCCACCCGGGCGCTGATCACGTCGTCGACGACCTGCGCCAGGTACCCGGCGTCCGCTCGGAACGCCTCGTCGGCGGCCGCGTAGTCGCCCCCGGGGGTGCGGGCCAGGCGGGTCATCGCCCACTCCAGGCAGCGCACCATCGACTCGACGAAGGGGTGCGGCTCGTCCCGGTCGAAGGAGCCGAAGTCGTAGCCGAACCCGGCGAGCCCGATGGTGTCGAGGGTCATCCGGGTCATGTCGTCGGGGATGTTCACGGGCTGACCGGTGCGGGCGGCCCGGTCCCAGGAGCCGATCAGGCGCTGGGCGACGCGCAGCATCACCGGGTGGTAGGTGCGCATCGAGCCGAGCGCGAAGGCGGGCATGAGGATGTCGTGGGCCTTGGCCCAGTTGGGTTCGTCGTTGTACGCGGTGAACAGTCCGTCGGCGGCGAACTCGCGGACGTTCTCCAGCGCGGGGCCGACCGCCTTGGCGAACCGGGTCTCGTCGGCGAGTTCGGTGACCAGGTCGAGGTCGGCGACGAAGGTGACGTCCCGCCCGTGCAGCCGCCGTACGAGCACGGGACCGTGTTCCCGCATCAGCTCCATCGCCTGCTGGAGAGGTGTCCGGCCGGGGCCGGTGGCGGAGATGTCGACGAGGGGAACGCCGGGGAGGGACGACGCGGTCTGCGCGGTGGGGGGCATGGCGCGGCAACTGCCTTTCGCGGTACGGGAGTACTGCGATCCAGGTTGATCCACCGGGCCCACCGGTCCGTACCGACCGCCTACATGATTGTGTAGTACATGCAGGCGGGTCCCCCTTGCGCCGGGCGGCCCGCCGTGGCAGGGCGCGGACTTCGGGGCGGTGCGCGTCGGCACCGAGGCGGGAGGCGTGGGTGGATACGGACCGGCGGGAAGCCGTGGTGTGGCGCAACCGCGCCCTGATGCTCTTTGACCGGGTGTCGATGCCGGTCGCGGTGTGTGACGTCTACGGCGCCGTCCTGCTCGCCAATCCGGCGATGGCGGCCGAGTGCGGTACGACTCCGGGGCGGTTGCGCGGCCGTGAGGTGCTGGAGCTGTTCCGGCCGCAGGAGGTGACCCAGGTGGACCGGATCGCGCAGGCGCTGCGGCTGCGGCACCGGTCGCGCTACCAGGTGTCGGTGCGCTGGGAGGCGCCCGGCGGCGACGAGCGGTACGGGGAGCTGACCGCGGATCCGGTGAGCGACACCGTCGAGGAGACGCCCGCCCTGCTGGTGATGCTGCGGGTCCGTGGCGGGCGTGCGCACCGTGCCGAGGAACCCGTGCGGGTGACCGCGACGGAGGCCCGGATCCTGGCGCTGCTGGCCGGCGGTGCGACCACGGCCCGGGCGGCCCGCGAGACGGGCCTGACGACCGACGGCGTCACGTATCACCTGCGGCGCCTGTCCGCGCGCTGGGGCGCGGGCAACCGTACGGAACTGGTCGCCCGCGCCTATGCGCTGGGGGTGCTGGCCCCGGGGGTCTGGCCGCCGGCGCCTGCCGCGGAGTCCTCGAAGGCCGGCGCCTCCTCCGCGGACCCCAGGCCCACGGAATAGGCCGAGGTCTCGCGGAGGGCGACGTCCGGGGAAGGGGGCGGGGCCCCGGCGACACGGTCGGCAGCGACCTCAGCCACCCTTCCGTCCGCTCCCCCGTCCGGTCCTCCGTCCGCACCCTCGTCCGGTCCTCCGCCTGCACCCCCCGATCCTCCGTCCGCTCCCCCGTCCGCACCCCTGGAGCAGGCCGTTCCGGCGCCTTCCGGGGCGCCGAAGCGGGCGAGGGTGTGCCACACCATCTTCAGGTCCTGGAGTTCGTGGCGCCCGGTGCGGGCCGCGTCGCCGATGATCCGCGGGTCGATGCGCCCGTCCTCGGCGATCCGGGCGCCAAGGTCGACGTACTCGCGGCCACGGTAGTCGGCGTGGCGGTACAGGTCGGCCGTGGTGAGGCGGTATCCGGGGTGCCACTCGACGGGGCAGGGCAGCAGTCGGGCCGCCGTCTCGACGGGTGTGCCGCGGTAACTCGCGTCGAGGACGAGCGCCTCGACGTCCCGACGCAGGACGACCCCGGCGTGGACCTGGGCCTCTATGTAGTCGTTGAGAGCGTCCTGGTCGTCCGCCTCGGCCAGCGCGATCAGGGACATCCGGGCCGCGATCCCGAAGTCGCCCGGCTCGGCCGCGCTGTCCGGGTAGCAGAAGGTGGTCCGGGTGAGCAGCTCAGGTCTGAGCCGGAAGTGCGAGGAGCCGAAGCGCGGGGCGGCGCCGACCACCTGGCGGCGGAAGTTCAGCGCGCCGTACACGGGGCGCTCGGCGGCGGCCGCGTCGTCGTAGGCGCCCCCGAAGATACGGCTCTCCCACCGATGGCGGTCGCCGCCCGGGCGTGCGGTGAGGCCGCCGTTGCTGGTGCCGGTGACGAACTGCGAGTGGTACGCGCCGTCCTCGGCCAGCGCGCGCAGGATGGGCAGCCCCCGCACCAGCCGGTCCGGGTGGAAGTTCAGCGTGACGCGCGGACCGGGGCCGAGGCCCGGCCCCTGGGAGAGAGCCGCCACATGGAGCAGCGCGGCCCGCGCCCGCGGTGGTCCGACGTCCCGGAAATCCATTGGCCTCTCCCGAATGTGCCTGAGTACTGTAGCCGCTAACCTAGCCACCCTAGGTTTTACCGAGATCCCCAGGAGACACCTCATGAGATCACTCACCGAGCAGGACATCCGCACCTCGTTCGTCAACTGCTCGAAGGGGGAGGCCAAACGCCTGGCCACGCCCCGGGAGCTCGACGAACTCCCCTGGGATCACCTGGACTTCCTGGGCTGGCGGGATCCGGGCGCGCCCGACCGCAGCTATCTGGTCACCGAACGGGACGGGACACTCGTCGGCGTGACGCTGCGGTTCCCGTCCTCGCGACGGGGGTTTCTGCACCGCAGCATGTGTTCCCTGTGCCTGACCACCCACCCCGGGGGCGGAGTCTCCCTGATGACGGCCCGCAAGGCCGGCCCGGCGGGCCGCGAGGGCAACTCCGTCGGCTTGTACATGTGCACCGACCTGGCCTGTTCCCTGTATGTGCGGGGCAAGAAGGTCCCGGGCGGCGGGTCGCGACTGGAGGAGAGCCTCACCGTGGCGCAGCAGATCGCCCGCACGACGGACAACCTGTCCGCCTTCCTGGACAAGCTCTACGAATGAGGCGCCGCCACCCCCGTACCGACGTTCCGGCCGCGCCGCAGCCGTACGGCACACTGTGGTAGCGGAACGACAACCTTCGCTTTCTTGCGGACAGTTCCGGTCCAATACGTACCTCCGGTACATATGCGAAAGGGAACAGCGCGAGGATGCGAGATGTACGTGAGTGGACGGCGTCCCTCGTGCGGGTCGACAAGCTGCGGGACCCGGTGGTCGTCCGGGCACTGCGGTCGGCCGCCGCGGCGACGGTCGCCTATGTCATCGCATTGCGCCTCAGCCCGGAGGCCGCGCCGCTCACCGCACCGCTGACCGCGCTGCTGGTCGTCCAGGTCACGCTGTACTCCACGCTCACCACCGGTATCCGCCGGGTGAACTCCGTGGTGGCCGGGGTCCTGGTCGCCATCGCCTTCAGTCTGCTGGTGGGGCTGACCTGGTGGAGTCTCGGGCTGCTGATCGTGGCGGCGCTCGCCGTCGGGCATCTGGTGCGGGTCGACGAGTTCGTGAACGAGGTGGCGATCAGCGCGATGCTGGTACTCGGCGTCACCACCGTCGGGGACACGGCGTGGGCGCGCGTACTGGAGACGCTGATCGGCGCGGTCGTCGGGCTCGGCTGCAACCTGCTGCTCGCTCCCCCGGTGTGGGTGGGCGAGGCCGGGGAGTCGATCGAGGGGCTGGCCCGCCGGGTCAGACAGCTGATGCTGCGCATGGGCGAGGAGGCCGCGGGCATGACGCCCGTCGAGCACGCGACGGAGCGGCTGCACGAGGCGCGCCGCCTCGATCACGACATCGTCGAGGTGGACGCGGCCCTGCGGCAGGCCGAGGACAGCCTGCGGTTCAATCCCCGGGTGCGCGAGGGACTGCTGCACCGGGTGGTGCTGCGTACGGGGCTGGACACCCTGGAGATCTGCACGGTCGTGCTGCGGGTACTCGCGCGCACCTTCACCGACCTCGCGAAGAAGCGCGACCCCGACCCGCTGTTCGCACCGGCGACCGGTGCCGCCGTGGAACGGCTGCTGTCGGAGATCGCCGACGCCGTGGTCAGCTTCGCGGTGCTGGTCACCACGCCGGTGAGCCTGAACGCGGACGCGGCGGAAGCCCGGCTGACCGCCGAACTACGGCAGGCCGCGGCCACCCGCGACAAGCTGGCGCAGCTGCTCCTGGAAGAGGTCCAGCGCGACGCGAGCCAGTGGCAGCTGCAGGGCGCGGTACTGACCGAGGTGAACCGCATCCTCGACGAACTGGACACCGAGCACCGCTCGCGCCGACTGCTGGAGGAACTGGACCGTACCGCCCGCGAGCAGCGGGAACGCATGCCGCGACTCACCCGGCTGCGGGAGAGCCTGCGGGTGCCCGAGCAGCTGCGTCGCGACCGCTAGGTTCGTTCGGATCAGGCCGCTCTCCGGCCCAAGACCGGCAGGCCTGGCGTACCGCCGCGCCCCGTGCGATGCCAGGTGCCGTTGTTGCGCCTGACAGGTGATCCACGTCAAGGTGACTGTCACGGCCCGAACGAACGAGAACCTGAGGTGGAGACATGGACCGGGGCGGCTGGACCAGGCGGCGCTTCGTCGGTGCCCTGACCGGGACGGCCGCCGGAGCGGCGCTGCCCGCCTGCGGCACCGAGCCGGGACCTGATGCCGCCTCCGCTCACGAGGCGAGCCCCAGTGCCTCACCCGCACCGAGCACGACCCCGCGTCCCACCGGGCCCCGGCCTCTGTACCTCGGCACCTACACCACGGTCGACGGCGGCGGCACGGGTATCGGCCTCGCCACCTACGACGCCGACAGCGGCCGCATCAAGCGGACCGGGACCATCACCCGGGTGGCCGACCCGTCGTACCTCGCCGCGCACCCGGACGGCCGCACCCTGTACGCGGTGAACGAGCGCGACGACGGCGCGGTGACCGCCGTACGACTGGCCGACCGCACGATCCTGGCGGTCCGGAGCACGGGCGGGGCGGGGCCCTGCCATCTGTCCGTGCATCCGGGCGGGCGCTGGCTGCTGAGCGCGAACTACGGCTCCGGCAGCGTGGCCGTGCATCCCATCGACGCCTCGGGCTCGCTCGGCGAGCGCACCGACCTGGTCACGCACTCCAGTCCGGCGCCCGGGCCGGGCCAACAGGGCCCGCACGCGCACCAGTTCATCACGAGTCCGGACGGCGGTCATGTGCTCGCCGTCGACCTGGGCACGGACACCGTGTACACCTACCGGCTGGACGAGCGCACCGGAAAGCTCACCGAGGTCGCGCAGGCCCACACCCGTCCCGGCGCCGGGCCGCGCCACCTCACGTTCCATCCCAAGGGCCGGTACGCGTACCTGGCGAACGAGGTCGACAACACGGTCGCGGTCTGCGCCTACGATCCGGACAGCGGCCGCCTCACCGTGGGCGAGGCCCAGTCGACGGGCACCGGCTCCGGCACCAACTACCCGTCGCAGTTCCTGGTGACCTCGAACGGCAGGTACGCCTATCTGGCCAACCGGGGTCACAACAGCCTCACGCGCTACGCGGTGGAGGCCGACGGTGCCCGGCTCAGGCTGCTGGACACGGTGCCGGTGTCCGGCGACTTCCCCCGGCAGATCGCCTTCTCGCCGGACGGGAGGCTGCTGTTCGCGGCGAACCAGAAGTCGTCCACCGTCAGCGTGTTCCAGGTGAACGCGAACGGAGAACTCCGGCTGACGGGCGAGCCGTTCGCCTCACCCGTCGCCGTCTGTGCGCTGCCGCTGTAGAGCCCGCGGGCAGGAGGCGGCGGCCTGGGTGAGCAGGACGTGCATGCGTTCGGTGAGCCGGGTGACGTCGTCGGCGGGCGCGTGGAACGCCAGTCGTACGTCGCCGTGGGAGCGGACGCGCTCGATACGCAGCGTCAGTCCGTGCCGGTCGACCGCCAGGGGCTGTACGCGGACCGCGCCGTGCAGGCTGTCGGGGTCGACGAGACGGGTGAGCCGCTCGACCGCGTCGGCGTGGCAGTCGGCGAGGTGGGTGAGCAGCCGGGCCTCGGCAGTGGCGAGCGGGTCGGGCGCGGCGGCGGCGAACTCGTCGGGGTCGACGACGACCGCGCCCGACGCGCCGCGCAGCACCACGCGCGTGGTCCGGAACGCCAGTCGGCCGTCCTCGGGAACGAACCAGCCGGCCATCCAGAGCCGGGCGCGGATCCGGCTGCGCACCGGGACGGGCGCGGCGTCGGCGAACTCCAGTACGGCCGAGGTCTCGCCGCGGGGCGCGCAGATCGCCGCCGCGAGCAGCCTGCTGTCCTCGGGCGCTTCCAGGAGCACCCGGCCGTCCTCGGTCACGCTGTGCGCGCCGACGAACTCCTCCCGCCCGCCGTCCGCGGTCACCGCGCAGGACCACGCGGCGGCGAGCGCCGATCGGGCCCGTTCCGCCGCGGAAGGCGCGGCTGTCCAGCCCTGGCTGTCACCCATCCGAAACCTCCTAAGGTAAGGCTCACCTAACCTATCGAAGATCGGCGGTGAAGCCAACCAGGGGGCCGTGAGTGAGCCGCGCGCGTTCAAGCATCGGGGGCGCTCTTCAGAGCCTCTCGTCCCCGCACGTCACGTGCGCTCAGGGCGCGAGGACGCCCAGCAGTGCCCGTGCGCACAGGTCCCGCACCTGGTCGTGGGAGAGGTTCGAGCCGCGCAGCCATTCCAGGCAGACGGCGGTGGTGAAGGCCAGCCAGCCGCGGACGGCCAGGGCGAGGTCGGGGCGCGTGTCCAGGAGGGGACCGAACTCGGGGTCCGCGACGAGTGCGGCGAGGATCTGGCGCTCCTGCGCGGCCAGCGCCCGCCGGTAGACCCTGCGTACCGTGCGGTCGCCGGCCGCGTCGGCACGGTGGAAGGCGCGGTAGCCGTGCGCGTGGGCCCTGACGTATTCCAGGTACGTGTCCAGGCCGGCGGTGAGTTGCTCACGGACCGGCATGCCGGGAACGGCCTGTGTCATGCGCAGCATGCGCGCGCTCTCATGCTCGACGACCGCAGCGAAGAAGTCCCGTTTGGTGGGGAAGTAGTGGTAGAGCAGCCCGCGCGAGACGCCCGCGATCTCGGCGACCTGTTCGATCCGGACCTCGTCGTAGGGACTCTCCGAGAACAGTCGCGTGCCCACCGAGAGCAGTTGCCCCCGGCGCTCCTCGGTGCTGAGCCGACGACGCGCGCGCTCGCCCTGTTCCGCGGACATGCCCGCACTTTACTTGACCTCGATTCACCAGCGGGACGAGACTGAGACGCTATTGAACCCGTGTACAACATGGTCGAACCCGCGCCTGGATCAAGGGAGTTGGCGTCATGGCGGATACGAGGACGGGCAACGTGCTGCCGAAGGGATTCCGTGGCGCCGAGCTCGGCTGGCCGAAGCTGCACCGCATCCCGCACCCGCCCCGTCGGCTGCCGCTGCTGGGTGACGTGATCGGCGCGAGCGGGCGCGCACCGCTGCAGGACACCCTCCGCCACGCCCGCCGGCTGGGGCCGATCTTCCGGCGCAAGGCCTTCGGCCGGGAGTTCGTGTTCACCTGGGGCGCGGATCTCGTGACCGACCTGGCGGACGAGTCCCGGTTCGCCAAGCACGTGGGGCTCGGGGTGGCCAATCTGCGGCCGGTGGCCGGGGACGGGCTGTTCACGGCGTACAACCACGAGCCCAACTGGCAGCTGGCGCACGACGTCCTGGCTCCCGGCTTCAACCGGGAGGCCATGGAGGGCTACCACGCGATGATGGTGGCGGTGGCCGGCCGGCTCACCGACCACTGGGACCGCGAGCTGGCCGCGGGCCGGGCGGTGGACGTGCCCGGGGACATGACCAAGCTGACGCTGGAGACGATCGCGCGGACCGGCTTCGGGCACGACTTCGGATCCTTCGAACGCTCCCGCCCGCATCCCTTCGTGACCGCGATGGTGGGCACCCTCACCTACGCGCAGCTCCTCAACACCGTGCCCTCCCCACTGCTGCTGCGGACGGCCGCCCGTCGCAACGAGGCCGACGTCGCCCACCTCAACCGCACGGTGGACGAGCTGATCCGGGCCCGGCGCGCGGGCGGCGGCGGGAGCGGGGACCTGCTGGACCGGATGCTGGACACGGCGCATCCGGAGACCGGGGAACGGCTGTCGACCGAGAACGTCCGGCGCCAGGTCATCACGTTCCTGATCGCGGGCCATGAGACCACCTCCGGCGCGCTCTCCTTCGCCCTGCACTACCTCTCCCGCCACCCCGAGGTCGCTGCCCGCGCCCGTGCCGAGGTGGAGCAGGTGTGGGGCAAGGCCGAGGTGCCCGGCTACGACCAGGTGGCCAAGCTGCGGTATGTGCGCCGGGTGCTGGACGAGTCGCTGCGGCTGTGGCCGACGGCGCCCGCCTTCGCCCGGGAGGCCCGCGAGGACACCGTGCTGGCCGGGGCGCATCCGATGCGGCGGGGCGCGTGGACGCTGGTCCTGCTGCCGATGCTGCACCGGGATCCCTCGGTCTGGGGAGCCGAAGCGGACCGGTTCGACCCGGACCGCTTCGAGGCGAAGGCGATACGGTCCCGGGCGCCCCACACCTACAAACCGTTCGGGACCGGGGCGCGGGCCTGCATAGGCCGGCAGTTCGCGCTGCACGAGGCCACGCTGGTCCTCGGCCTGCTGCTGCGCCGCTACGAGTTCCGGGCCGACCCGGCGTACCGGCTGCGGGTGGCCGAACGGCTCACCCTGATGCCGGAGGGGCTGCGGCTGCGGCTGGAACGGCCGTCCGGCGCGGCGAAGGCCTCGGCCGACGCTCGTGCGTCCGTTGCCGCCGCCTCACCGGAGGACGGGCGGTCTCGCCCCGCCGATGTCTCCCCGGGGGCCCGCCCCCAGGAGGTGTCTCCCGCGGCGGACGGGTCCGAGGCTCCCTCAGGGCCGCGGTGTCCAGTGCACCGGGCGGGTGACTGACCCGGGAAGGCGGGTGCCGGGGCCGCCCCTGGCCGCGTTCAGCTGGGGCTGGGTGAGGAAGAAGGCACCCGTCAGGTCCGCGTCGGTGAGGTCGGTGTCGCGCAGGTCGGCGCCTATCAGGTCCGCCGCGCGCAGGTCGGCGCCGGTGAGGTCGGCGGCGATGAGGTAGGCGCCGCGCAGGTTGGCGCCCCTGAGGTCGGCGCCCTTGAGGCGGGCTCCCATCAGGTCCGCGCCCCGGCGGTTCTTCTTCCGGCCGCCCACGCCTGCCCGTACCAGCTCGCTGGTACGCAACAGCAGGACGTTCACCTCCTGCCGATGCTCCCCCACGTCCAACGCGTCGAGCTCCTCCGGGGTTTGACGGGTGAGCGCCTCGGTCCGCTCCAGTGCCTCGCGCAGGTCGGCGTGGACCGGGCGGGCCGCCGGGAGGGTGAGGGCCTCGGTGAGGTACCAGAGCAGTTCGTGGAGCTGCCGGACGACCGGGAACACGTCGACCATGCGACGGGCCTGCTCGCGCGGGCCGGTGCGCCAGTCCTGGCCGCCGAAGGTGACCTGCGAGACCTTCTGGCCGGCGCCGAAGCAGTCGTAGACCGTGCAGCCGTTGAAGCCCTTCGTCCGCAGTTCGGCGTGGATGCCGCAACGGTGGTCGCCCCGAAGGTTCGGGCAGGGCTTGCCCGCCTCCTTGTCCAAAGCGAAGTCCGCCGAGGCGGCGAACGGCAGGGCGACGCAGCACAGGCCGAAGCACCGCTCGCAGTCGCCACGCAGGTCGGCCCGGTCCGTCAGTTGGTCTCGCATCCCACCAGCGTACTTACCCGCACGTCATGAGCGGCCACCCGCCCGCTCACCCCACCGCGGACCTCCCGGACCACACCCCCGGGCACACCGGCCGGGGCCGCCTGAGCTCAGCCGAGATCGAGGGTGTCCGGCAGATCGAGCTCCGCGAGGCGCTCGGGGTCGGCCAGGATGTACATCTCGACGATCCGGCCGTCGGCGACGGTGGCGCCCATGACCGACTGCAGGCGCCCGTCCGGCGCGTTGACCATGCCGACCGCGCCGTTGACGAGTGCCATCCGGGCGAACGGGGCGAACTGCCGGAACAGCATGGCCTGTTCGGCCACCGCCCGCGCCCCGTGCACCAGCTTCGAGGCGGCCGCGCCGCCGACCAGGGCGCCCGAGTCGACCCGCAGCACGATGTCCGGGTGCAGCACCGCGAGCAGCGCGTCGAAGTCGCCCGCCACGGAGGCCGCCATGAAGGCGTCGACGACCTCACGCTGCCGGCCGAGGTCCCGGTCGGCCGAGACAGTGGCCCCCTGGACGCGACGCCGGGCGCGGCTGGCGAGTTGGCGGGTCGCGGCCGCACCGCGGTCCAGGATCGGGGCGATCTCGTCGAAGGGCACGGCGAACATGTCGTGCAGGACGAACGCGAGCCGCTCGGCGGGCTCCAGCGTCTCCAGGACGATCATGAGGGCGAGACCCACCGAGTCGGCCTGGAGGACCTCCTGTTCCGGGTCGGCCTGGTCCAGGGCCCGGACCAGGGGATCGGGGATGAATGTGTCGTCCAGCGGGTCCTCGCGGCGTGCGGTGCGCGAGCGCAACAGGTCGAGGCAGACCCGGCCGACCACGGTGGTCAGCCAGCCGCCGAGGTTGCGGATCTCCCCCGCGTCGACGCGGCCCAGCTTCAGCCAGGTCTCCTGGACGGCGTCCTCGGCCTCGGCCAGCGAGCCGAGCATCCGGTAGGCCACCGCCCTCAGGTGCCCGCGGTGTTCCTCGAAGCGGTCCGCCAGCAGTTCCGTCCCGTTCACGCCGTCCCCCATACCGTCCCCCCATGTCCAGTCCATTGCCGAGTCGAGGCGTGATGATCCAACCACGTCGGTCTTCTCGTCGACATGCGCCCGGCCCCGGGCTATCGGCCGAACACCTCGAACGCGACAGCCGGCTTCCCGCCGAAGCGCTCTCCGGTCGCGGCGGCGTTACCCGTCAGGAAGCCGCGGGCGTACGTCTCGGGGTCCTCGTCCGTGAGCGCCTCGATGTAGGTGCGGTGTTCCAGCAGCGAGTGCACCGCCCGCTCCAGACCCGGCCCCGCGTCCACGGCGTGCGTGGGCGTGCTGGAGCCCGCGACCGCGACCCAGCGGACGCCGTTCCACGGCCGCAGGCCCTGCTCGCCGAGCTCCGGGAAGATCCAGCGGTTGCCCGCGTCGCCCGCCGCGTCCAGCGTGGCACGCCCGACCGCCACGTGGTCCGGGGTGTTCCAGGCGACCCCTCCCCAGGTGTCCCGGTGGTTGAGGGTGATGACCAGCTCGGGCCGGTGCCTGCGGATCGCGGCGGCGATGTCGCGGCGCAGCGCGGTGCCGTACTCGATGATCCCGTCCCGGTGGTCGAGGAACTCCACCACCGACACACCCACTCGGGCCGCGCTCGCCCGCTGCTCGCGCTCACGCAGCGGGCCGCACTCGGCGGGCTCCAGCGTGTCGATGCCGGCCTCCCCGCGGCTGGCGAGGACGTAGGCGACCTCGCGGCCCGCGTCTGTCCAGGCGGCGATCGCCGCGGAGCAGCCGTACTCGAGGTCGTCCGGGTGCGCCACGACCGCGAGGGCACGGTGCCAGTCGTCGGGCATGGGCTGGAGCTGCGCGGGCTTCGGCTCGGTCATGACCGCAGACTAGTGCGCGCCGACGGCCTCGGCGGGCGACGCCCGTTCAGCGCGCCGAGGGACTCCGACCGGTTCAGCGCGCCGAGAGGCTGGAGCGTCGGACCACCAGTTCGGGCTGGAGCACCACCCGCCGGTGGTCGTGACCGCGTGAGGCGCCCTCCGCCTCCGTCTCCTCCAGGAGGAGTTCGGCGGCCAGGGCGCCCATGGTGACGGCGGGCTGGCGGACCGAGGTGAGCGGGACGGCCGCGGCGGCCGCGAACTCGATGTCGTCGTAGCCGACGATCGCGAGGTCGTCGGGGACCTTGACGCCGGCCGCGTACATGGCCTGCAGGACACCGAGGGCGAGCAGGTCGTTGGCGCAGAACACGGCGGTCGGGCGGTCGGCGAGGCCGAGCAGGCGTGCGCCGGCGTCGCGTCCGGCGGCCACGTCCAGCCGCTCGGTGGGCAGCTCGCGCAGGCACTGGGGGCCGAGGCCCGCCTCGGCGAGCGCGTTCAGGGCGCCGGTACGGCGGTCCCGGACCTGGTTGAGCCCCGGCGGGCCGCTGACGTACGCGAGGGAACGGTGTCCGGCGTCCACGAGGTGGCGCACGGCGAGCGCGCCGCCGGCCACGTCGTCGACGGAGACCGAGCACTCGGTGGTGCCCTCGGCGACCCGGTCGACGAGGACGAAGGGGATGCCGTGGCGGCGGAACGACTCGATGTTGCGTCCGGTCGCGTCGGCCGGCGTCAGCAGCACACCCCGCACCCGCTGCTCGGCGAACAGGGAGAGGTACTCCGCCTCCTCGCCCGGGTTCTGGGCGCTGTTGCAGACCATCACACCGAGTCCGGCCTCCCGCGCGGCCCGCTCGGCACCGCGCGCGACGTCGACGAAGAAGGGGTTGCCCATGTCGAGGACGAGCAGCCCCATGATCCGGCTGCGGCCCGCGCGCAGTTGGCGCGCGGACTCGCTGCGGACGTAACCGAGCCGGTCTATCGCGGAGAGCACCCGGGCCCGGGTCTCGGTGGCGACCGTGTCCGGGCGGTTGATGACGTTCGACACCGTGCCGACGGAGACTCCGGCGGCACGGGCGACGTCCTTTATACCCACCGACTGGGCCATCAGGCAGGGACCTCCACGAGGGTGAGGGGTGGCCGGGAGACCCTCACATTACCGTCATCACACCGCGTATCCGGCCCGGTCACGCGGGGAGTGCGAAGTCGACGACGTGCAGCGCCGACGGGGTCGTGCCGCTCGACTTCTCCTGGTACATGAACGACAGGACGTTGTCGGCCTGGACCCGCCACTCGTCGATCACCACCTCACCGAAGGCGCCCAGGCCGCTGCCGTCGAAGAGGACCTTCCAGTCGGTGTACCCGGAGGCCGCGGACGCTCCGGCGATCCGGCCGAAGGGGAAGATCGCATACGCGTTGTCGTACCTGTCCAGGACCAGCTTGGTGCGCTGGCTGGAGTTCAGCGGGACCGGGATCTCGGTCTTCTGCCAGCTGCCGGAGGCGTTCTTGCGGAGATGGAAGGCGCGGCCGTTCGCGGTGCGGTCGGCGACGTAGTTCGTGGTGCACTGACCGAAGCGGCCGGGGACGTAGCTGATGATGGCGTGCGGCCGGCCGGCCGAGTCGGTGGCCTGGCTCTCCTGGTTCATCAGGGAGTGGTCGGGGTTGAGCGCGTCGACGACGAGGCCCGTGTCGGTGACCGCGACCTTGTCCGAGCCGCCGGTCGTGCCGACCACCGTGCCCGCGTTGTTGCGCCAGGTCCGGCCGCGGTCGTCGGAGTAGACGTAGCCGGTGTCGTGGTTGGTGATGCCGCCACCGTCGCACATCACGGCGCCGTTCTGCTCACGCCAGGTGAAGAAGGTGTGCAGCCGGCCGTTGCGGTCGTAGTCGATGCCGTGCAGGTACATGTTGCGGGCCGTGCTGGAGCCGTGCTCGCTGGTGTAGGTGCCGGTGGAGCTGGACCACTCGCCGAGCGCCGTCCACTTCGAACCGTCGTACTCGGCGAGCGCGTTGCGGCCGTTGCCGGAGATCGCGACCCGGTAGCTGAGCTGGAGCTTGCCCTCGGGGGTCGAGACGAACTGGGGGTAGGTGAACTGTGTGGTGAGCGCGAGTCCGTCGAGCGTCGACTGGGGTGCGCCGAAGCGGGCCGGTGTCCAGCTGAGTCCGGACGGGTTGTCCATCAGCCCGGCCACCGACTTGACGTAGGTGAAGCCGTCGCTGTGCGAGTCCATGTTGAGGTGGAGGCGGCCGTCGACCTTGGAGACACCCATGGAGATGACGTTGTGTGAGTCGTCGGCCTTGAGCGTGTGGCCGACCTGGACGGTGGACCAGGTGCCGCCGCCGAGGACACGACGGGCGACGACGGCATTGCGGTCGGCGGTGTACCAGGCGGCGTACTGGTAGCCCTCGTAGGTGAGCAGCCCGTTCTTCTGGAACGAGTTGTTGTTGACCAGTCCGTCGTACGACACGAAGAAGACGGCCTGGCTGTCCAGGGTGGTCGTGCCGGTCCGTCTGACCGAAGGGCCAGGGTCGGCGGCTCGGGCCGTGCCGGAGGCGAACGCGGGGGTCACCGCGGCTCCGGCGAGGGCGGCGCCCAGCAGGGTGCGTCTCCTCATGTCGGCAACTCCATTGTCAGGCGAGGTGGAACACTTCGGTGAGCGGTTTCATGGCCTCGTCGGGTCGGGCGCCGTCCAGTGACTCGAAGAACGGGGCCATGTCCGCCTGCCAGCGGGCGTTGACGTCGGTGGCCTCCATGCCGGCCACGGCGGCCTGGAAGTCCTCGGTCTCCAGATAGCCGACGAGCAGGCCGTCGTCACGCAGGAAGAGGGAGTAGTTGTGCCATCCGGTGGCCGAGAGAGCTTCGAGCATCTCCGGCCACACGGCGGCATGACGTTCGCGGTACTCGGCGAGCCGGTCCTCACGGACCTTGAGCAGGAAACAGACGCGCTGCATGAAGTACCGCCGCCTTCCTAGAAGTTGAACTGGTCGATGTTCTTCGCGTCGAAGACGGTCGGCTTGCCGAGGCTGATCACGCCATCCTTGCCGATGGTGTACGAGCCCATGCCACCGGCCTTGAAGGTCTCGCCCTCCTTGCCGGTGATCTGCCCGGAGGACAGCGCGACCGCGGTCCGCGCGGCCAGCTCGCCGAGCTTCGCCGGGTCCCACAGCTCGAACCCCTCGACGGTGCCGTTCTTGACGTACTTGCGCATGTCGTTGGGGGTGCCGAGGCCGGTCAGCTTGACCTTGCCCTTGTACTTGGAGCCGGAGAGGTACTGGGCGGCGGCCTTGATGCCGACGGTGGTCGGGGAGATGATCCCCTTCAGGTTCGGGTGTTCCTGGAGCAGACCCTGGGTCTGCTGGAAGGACTGCTGCGCGTCGTCGTTGCCGTACGCGACCTTCACCAGCTTCATGTCCTTGTACTTCGGATCCTTGAGCTCGTCCTTCATGAACTCGATCCAGGTGTTCTGGTTGGTCGCGGTCTGCGCGGCGGACAGGATCGCGATCTCGCCCTTGTAGCCGATCTGTTCGGCGAGCAGTTGCACCTCGGTGCGGCCCAGGTCCTCGGCGCTGGCCTGCGAGACGAAGGCGTTGCGGCAATCGGGCTTGGTGTCCGAGTCGTACGTGACGACCTTGATGTCGTTCTTCATGGCCTGCTTGAGCGCGGTGCACAGGGCGCCCGGGTCCTGCGCCGACACGGCCATGGCGTCGACCTGCTGCTGGGTGAGGGTGTTGACGTAGCTCACCTGGCCCGAGGTGTCCGTGGCGTTGCTGGTGCCCACCTCCTTGTACTTGGAGCCCAGCTCCGTCAGGGCTTTCTCGCCGCCCTTGTCGGCGGAGGTGAAGTACGGGTTGTTGACCGCCTTGGGCAGGAAGCCGACGGTCAGGCCCTTCTTGGTGGCGGCGTTCGGGTCGGCCTTGCCGGCGGCGGCGGCGGCGTTCGAGCCGCTCTCCTCCTTGACGTCGTCCTTGGAGGTGCCACCGCAGGCGGTGGCGGCCAGGGCGAAGGAGGTGACGGCCGCGAGGGCCGCACAGGCACGGCGAACTGATGACTTGTGCATAGTGAGTCCTTTTCAAGAAGGGGAGTACGGCGCGCCCCAAGGGGCGCGGGGGTGTATTGACCTGCTGCTCCGCCGCGGGGCGCGACCAGCCACAGACAACCCGCGGCTTTCGAACGGCCTATCCAGCGGAGCGTGCCGCCGCCCGTGCGACGGAGATCTGCCGTGCCACCCGGGGGCCGAGCACGGACAGGACGAGCAGCACGCCGGTGACGACGATCTGCGACTGGGCGGAGACATCCTTGAGGCTCATCACGTTCTGCAGCGCGCCGAGCAGGAAGACTCCCGCGATCGCGCCGCCCAGCGTGCCCTTGCCGCCGTCGAAGTCGATGCCGCCGAGCAACACCGCGGCGATGACGGAGAGTTCGAGCCCGGTGGCGTTGTCGTAGCGGGCGCTGGCGTAGTGCAGGGCCCAGAAGACGCCGGTGAGGGAGGCCATCAGACCCGTCAGCGTGAACAGGATCAGCTTCTGCCGCTTGACGCGGATGCCGGCGAACCGCGCGGCCTCCTCGCTGGCTCCGATCGCGAAGACCGACCGGCCGAACGGCGTGGCGTGCAGGGCGACCACGGCGATCGCGAGCAGCACCAGGAAGGGCAGCAGGGCCTGCGGGAGGAAGGTGTCCCCGATGCGTCCCGCCGCGAAGTCCAGGTACTGCGTGGGGAAGTCGGTCACCGCGTCCGAGCCGAGCACGATCTGCGCGATGCCCCGGTAGGCGGCGAGGGTGCCGATGGTGACGGCCAGGGACGGCAGCCCGAGCCGGGTCACCAGCAGGCCGTTGACCAGCCCGCACACCACGCCGAGGACCAGACAGATCGGGATGATCGTCTCGATCGTCATGCCCTCGTTCCACAGGGCGCCCATCACCGCGCCGGACAGGCCCGCCGTCGAGGCGACGGACAGGTCGATCTCGCCGGAGGCCACGAGCAGGGTCATGGGCAGGGCGACCAGCGCGATCGGGAGCGTGTTGCCGATCAGGAACGACAGGTTGAGGGCGTTGCCGAAGCCGTCCACCGTGGTGAAGGACAGCAGCAGGACCACGATGAGCAGGGCGCCCACGGCTGAGTCCCACCTCTTCACGGCGGACCAGCGGACGGCGCGCGCGGGAGCGGAGTCAGCCATGGCGGGCGTTCCTCTTCTTCAGTGCGGACGCCACGCGCAGGGCGACGATCCGGTCGACGGCGATGGCGAGGATGAGCAGGACACCGTTGATCGCGAGCACCCAGACGGAGCTGACCCCGAGGGCGGGCAGCATGCTGTTGATGGAGGTCAGCAGCAGGGCGCCGAGCGCGGCCCCGTACACGCTGCCGGAGCCGCCGGTGAAGACCACGCCACCCACCACAACCGCGCTGACCACGGTCATCTCGTATCCGTTGCCGGTCCCGGAGTCGACGTTGCCGAACCGGGCCAGGTACATCGCGCCGGCGAGCCCCGCGAGGGCGCCACAGAAGGTGTAGGCCGCCAGGATCCGCTTGCGTACGGGGATGCCGGCGAGCCGGGCGGCCTCCGGATTGGAGCCGAGCGCGTACAGCTCACGGCCGCTGCCGAAGTGCTTGAGGTAGTACGCCGTGGCGACGAGGACCACGAGCGCGACGAGCGCCAGGTACGGCACGGCCGAGATGCCGCCGGAGCCGAAGTCGATGAATCCGTCCGGCAGTCCCGCCGCGGTGATCTGCTCGGAGCCGACCCAGATGGAGTCGATGCCGCGGATGATGTACATCGTGCCGAGGGTGACGACGAGTGCGGGCACCTGGCCGAAGCTGACCAGCAGGCCGTTGAGGAGCCCGAAGCCGATGCCGAGCAGGACGGCGAGGGCGATCGCCACGACGGAGTCGCCGCCGCCCTGGAGATACGTGCCGGCCGCGAAGGCGCTGATGCCGAGCGTCGAGCCGACCGACAGGTCGACGTTGCGGGTGATCACGACCAGCGACTGGCCGGTGGCGACCAGCATCAGGATGGTCGCGTTCAGCAGGAGGTCCTTGATGCCCTGCTCGGAGAGGAACTCACTGTTGCCCAGCTGGGTGATGACGATCATCACCAGGAAGACGGCCAGGATGGCGAGTTCGCGCATCTTGAAGACGCGGTCCACCAGCCGGGTGCCGCTGGACTTGGGCACCTCGGCGGCGGGAGCGGGGTTGGGAGCGGTCACCGTCATGCGGCGGTCCTCCCGGTGGCTGCGGCCATCACGGATTCCTCGGTGGCGTCGGAGCGTGGGATCTCGGCGGTGAGCCGGCCCTCGTGCATCACGAGGACGCGGTCGGCCATGCCGAGGATCTCGGGCAGGTCGGAGGAGATCATCAGGACGGCCACGCCGTCGGCGGCCAACCGGCTGAGCAGCCGGTGCACCTCGGCCTTCGTACCGACGTCGATGCCGCGGGTCGGCTCATCGACGATCAGCACCTTCGGGCCGGTGGCGAGCCACTTGGCGAGGACGACCTTCTGCTGGTTGCCGCCGGAGAGCGTGTTGACGGTGTCGGCGATCCGCGCGTACTTGACCTGGAGCTTGACGGCCCAGTCGAGGGAGCGGTCGCGTTCGGCGGCGCGGTTCATCAGACCCGCCTTGACCGTGGTACGCAGTCCGGTCAGGCCGATGTTGCGCTCGATGGACATGTCCATCACCAGGCCTTGGGCGCGGCGGTCCTCGGGCACGAGGGCGAGGCCCGCCGCCATGGCCGTGGAGGGCGCGCCGTTCGTCAGTTTCCGTCCGTCGATCTCGACCTCCCCGGCGTCCCAGCGGTCGACGCCGAAGACGGCCCGGGCGACCTCCGTGCGCCCGGCGCCGACGAGCCCGGCGAGGCCGACGATCTCGCCGCGCCGGACGTCGAAGGAGACATCGGTGAAGACGCCCTCGCGGGTCAGCCGCCGTACGCTCAGGGCGACTTCGCCCGCGTCGACGTCCAGCTTGGGATAGAGATCCTCGAGGTCGCGGCCGACCATGCGGCGTACGAGGTCGTCCTCGGTCATGCCGTCGATCGGCTCGCTGGAGATCCGGGCGCCGTCGCGCAGGGTGGTGACACGCCGGCAGATCTGGAAGATTTCCTCCAGTCGGTGCGAGATGAACAGCACGGCCGACCCCTGGTCGCGCAGGGTGCGCACGACACCGAAGAGCCGGGCCACCTCGCTGCCGGTGAGGGCGGCGGTCGGCTCGTCCATGATCAGGACGCGGGCGTCGAAGGAGAGGGCCTTGGCGATCTCGACGATCTGCTGGTCGGCGATCGACAGGCCGCGGGCGGGACGGTCGGGGTCGAGTTCCACACCGAGGCGCTGCATCAGCGCCAGGGTGGCCGCGTGAGTGGCCTTGTGGTCGATCCGGCCGAGGGCGCGCCGCGGCTGGCGGCCCATGAAGATGTTCTCCGCGATCGACAGGTCGGGGAAGAGCGTGGGTTCCTGGTAGATCACGGCGATTCCCGCGTCGCGGGCGTCGCCGGGGCCGTGGAACTGGACGGGCGCGCCGTCGAGGAGCACCTGACCGGCGTCCGGTCGGTGCACCCCTGCGAGGGTCTTGATGAGGGTCGACTTGCCCGCGCCGTTCTCGCCGGCGAGGGCGTGCACCTCACCGGGGAACAGCTCCAGGGACACGTCCCGCAGGGCGCGCACCGCTCCGAAGGACTTGGAGACGTCCTTGAGCGACAACACCGGGGCCGGACCCGCTTCGGACGGGTGGGTCATGAGGGGCTCCTCGACGACGCCGGCGGAATCCGTCACAGCGTCGTGAAAGGTTTCAACTTGGTTGCCGGGACGTTAGGCGCGCCACGCATGTCACGTCAATGGGTCCGCCTCGAAAATGTTTCGATAGCCAAAGGTCACGGTCAGGGCACGGAGGACGAGGTGTGCCGCACCCCTTGACACCCCTACGGGCGACCCATAGCTTCGCGCTCTGAATCGATTCATACAGAGGAGCCCCGATGACCGAGCTCGCCGCGGTGAAGTCCGCTCTCAGGACCCAGGCAGTCGAAACGCCGTCATGGGCGTACGGGAACTCGGGCACACGCTTCAAGGTGTTCGCCCAGCAGGGCGTTCCACGGACGCCGCAGGAGAAGCTGGACGACGCGGCGAAAGTGCACGAGTTCACCGGAGCGGCGCCGACGGTCGCCCTGCACATTCCCTGGGACAAGGTCGACGACTACGCCGCGCTGGCCAAGCACGCCGAGGACCGGGGGGTGCGGCTGGGGGCGATCAACTCCAACACCTTCCAGGACGACGACTACAAGCTCGGCAGCATCTGCCACCCGGACGCCGCGGTGCGGCGCAAGGCGCTGGACCACCTGCTGGAGTGCGTCGACATCATGGACGCCACCGGTTCGCGGGATCTGAAGCTGTGGTTCGCCGACGGGACGAACTATCCCGGTCAGGACGACCTCCGGGGACGCCAGGACCGGCTCGCCGAGGGCCTGGCCGAGGTGTACGACCGGCTCGGTGACGGCCAGCGGATGCTGCTGGAGTACAAGTTCTTCGAGCCCGCCTTCTACGCGACGGACGTGCCGGACTGGGGCACGGCGTACGCGCACTGTCTCAAGCTGGGCGAGAAGGCGCAGGTCGTGGTCGACACCGGGCACCACGCCCCGGGCACCAACATCGAGTTCATCGTCGCCACGCTGCTGCGCGAGGGGAAGCTGGGCGGCTTCGACTTCAACTCGCGGTTCTACGCGGACGACGACCTCATGGTCGGTGCCGCGGACCCCTTCCAGCTGTTCCGGATCATGTACGAGGTCGTGCGCGGCGGCGGGTTCTCGTCCGACGTGGCGTTCATGCTGGACCAGTGCCACAACATCGAGGCGAAGATCCCCGCCATCATCCGGTCCGTGATGAACGTCCAGGAGGCCACCGCGAAGGCGCTCCTTGTGGACGGGGAGGCCCTGGCCGAGGCCCAGCGGTCGGGTGACGTGCTGGAGGCGAACGCCGTGATCATGGACGCGTACAACACGGACGTGCGGCCACTGCTTCGTTCGCTTCGCGAGGAGATGGGGTTGGATGCCGACCCTATCGCCGCGTATCGGCGGTCCGGGTGGGCCGAGAAGATCGTCGCGGAGCGGGTTGGTGGGCAGCAGGCCGGGTGGGGGGCGTGAGCGGCTGTTTCGCGTCTGCCGGGTGAGCCCGGTCGCAGGCTGCGGGCCGTATGTGGCTGGTCGCGCCCGCGCGGCGGAGCCGCACATTGACACAGACCCGCGCCCCTGAAGGGGCGCTGTCCGAACCCTCGTTTCGAAGGACTGAACAGACATGGCACGCCATCCCGAAGCCGACGCTCTCCTCGCCCGGTCGCACCGGCTCGGCGCTGATCCGCGCAACACCAACTACGCCGGCGGCAACGCGTCCGCGAAGGGCACCGCCACCGATCCCGTGACCGGCGGGGACGTGGAGCTGATGTGGGTGAAGGGGTCCGGTGGGGATCTCGGCACCCTGACCGAGGGCGGCCTTGCCGTGCTGCGGCTGGACCGGATGCGGGCGCTCGTCGACGTCTACCCGGGAGTGGAGCGCGAGGACGAGATGGTCGCCGCGTTCGACTACTGCCTGCACGGCAAGGGCGGCGCCGCACCCTCCATCGACACGGCCATGCACGGCCTCGTGGAGGCCGCGCACGTCGACCACCTGCACCCGGACTCCGGGATCGCGCTGGCGTGCGCCGCCGACGGGGAGAAGCTCACGACGGAGTGCTTCGGCGACACGGTGGTGTGGGTGCCGTGGCGGCGGCCCGGCTTCCAGCTCGGGCTGGACATCGCGGCGGTGAAGGAGGCCAACCCGCAGGCGATCGGCTGTGTCCTCGGTGGGCACGGGATCACGGCCTGGGGTGACACGTCCGAGGAGTGCGAGCGCAACTCGCTGCACATCATCCGGACCGCGGAGGCGTTCCTCGCCGAGCGGGGCAGGCCGGAGCCGTTCGGCCCGGTGATCGACGGGTACGAGGCGCTCGCGGAGGGCGAGCGGCGGGAGCGCGCCGCGGCCCTGGCGCCGTACGTCCGTGCCGTGGCGTCGCAGGACAGGCCGCAGGTCGGACACTTCACCGACTCCGATGTGGTGCTCGACTTCCTGGCCGCCGCCGAGCATCCGCGGCTCGCCGCGCTCGGCACCTCCTGCCCCGACCACTTCCTGCGGACGAAGGTCCGCCCGCTGGTCCTGGACCTGCCGCCGACGGCTCCGCTCGACGAGGCGATCGCCCGGCTGAAGGAGCTGCACACCGAGTACCGCGAGGAGTACGCGGCCTACTACCAGCGGCACGCCGAGCCCGACTCCCCCGCGATGCGCGGCGCCGACCCGGCGATCGTGCTGGTCCCGGGCGTCGGCATGTTCTCCTTCGGCAAGGACAAGCAGACCGCCCGGGTGGCCGGCGAGTTCTACGTCAACGCGATCAACGTGATGCGCGGGGCGGAGGCGGTCTCGACGTACGCGCCGATCGAGGAGTCGGAGAAGTTCCGCATCGAGTACTGGGCCCTGGAGGAGGCCAAGCTCCAGCGGATGCCGAAGCCCAAGCCGCTCGCGACGCGGGTCGCGCTCGTCACGGGTGCCGGCAGCGGGATCGGCAAGGCGATCGCGCAGCGCCTGGTCACCGAGGGCGCGTGTGTGGTGGTCGCGGACCTCGACGCCGAGAACGCCGCTCGGGTCGCCGAGGAGCTCGGCGGGAGTGACAAGGCCGTCGCGGTGACCGTGGACGTCACCTCCGAGGAGCAGATCGCCGACGCGTTCAAGGCGGCGGCGCTGGCCTTCGGCGGCGTCGACCTCGTGGTGAACAACGCCGGCATCTCCATCTCCAAGCCTCTTCTGGAGACCTCGGCGAAGGACTGGGACCTCCAGCACGACATCATGGCGCGCGGTTCCTTCCTGGTCTCGCGCGAGGCGGCCCGGGTGATGATCGCGCAGGAACTCGGCGGTGACATCGTCTACATCGCCTCGAAGAACGCCGTGTTCGCCGGGCCCAACAACATCGCCTACTCCGCGACCAAAGCCGACCAGGCCCACCAGGTGCGGCTGCTGGCCGCCGAGTTGGGTGAGCACGGCATCCGCGTCAACGGGGTCAACCCGGACGGGGTGGTGCGCGGCTCGGGCATCTTCGCGGGCGGCTGGGGAGCGAAGCGGGCGGCCGTGTACGGCGTGCCCGAGGAGAAGCTGGGCGAGTTCTACGCCCAGCGGACCATCCTCAAGCGCGAGGTGCTGCCGGACCACGTCGCGAACGCGGTCTTCGCGCTGACCGGCGGGGAGCTGACGCACACCACCGGCCTGCACGTCCCGGTCGACGCCGGTGTCGCGGCCGCCTTCCTGCGATGAGCGCGAACGTGAAGTCGTACGCCGCGGTCGACCTCGGCGCGTCCAGCGGACGTGTCATGGTCGGCCGCGTCGGCCCCGACAGCCTGGAGCTGACCGAGGCGCACCGTTTCCCCAACCGGCCGGTCCGGGTGCCGGAGGGGCTGCGCTGGGACGTGCTCGGGCTGTACGGGGGCGTCCTGGACGGGCTGCGGGCGGCGGGAGCCCACTGCGGTGGACGGCTCGACTCCGTCGGCATCGACAGTTGGGCGGTGGACTACGGCCTGCTCGACGCCGACGGGGCGCTGCTCGGCAACCCCGTGCACTACCGGGACTCCCGGACCGAGGGGGTCGCGGAGAAGGTGTGGGCGACCGTGCCCGCTCCCGAGCTGTACGCGGCCACCGGCCTGCAGTACGCCCCCTTCAACACCCTCTACCAGTTGGCCGCGGCCCGCCTGTCCGACCAACTGGCCCATGCCAGGCGGTTGTTGCTCATCCCCGACCTGCTGACCTACTGGCTCACCGGCGAGCAGGGCACCGAACTGACCAACGCGTCGACCACCCAGCTGATCGACCCCCGCACACGCGACTGGTCGGACGACATCGCCTCCCGTCTCGGGATCGACCTCGGTCTGTTCGCGCCGCTGCGGCAGCCCGGTGACCCGGCGGGCGTGCTGCGGCCCCAGGTGCTGGAGGAGGCCGGACTCGCCGGTCCGGTGCCGGTCACGGCGGTCGGGTCGCACGACACCGCGTCCGCGGTCGCGGCCGTCCCGGCGGGCGGCGAGCGGTTCGCGTACATCTGCACCGGCACCTGGTCGCTGGCCGGTCTGGAGCTGGCCGCGCCGGTGCTGACCGAGGAGAGCCGGCTGGCCAACTTCACCAACGAGTTGGGGCTGGACGGCACAGTCCGCTACCTGCGCAACATCATGGGCCTGTGGCTGCTCCAGGAGTGCGTACGGGCCTGGGGGCAGACCGATCTGGGAGCGCTGCTCCTCGACGCGGCCAAGGTGCCGGCGCTGCGGTCGGTGGTGGACGCCGGGGACGCCGCGTTCCTGGCGCCCGGCCGGATGCCGGAGCGGATCGCCGAGGCGTGCCGAGCCTCGGGGCAGCCGGTGCCCGAATCGCCCGCCCAGATCACGCGGTGCATCCTCGACTCCCTCGCCCTGGCCCACCGCCGGGCCGTGGCGGACGCGCGGCGGCTGGCCGACCAGCCGGTCGACGTCGTGCACATCGTGGGCGGCGGCACCCGCAACGCGCTGCTGTGCCAGCTGACCGCCGACGCCTGCGGGCTGCCGGTGATCGCGGGTCCGACCGAGGCGGCGGCCCTGGGGAACGTGCTGGTGCAGGCCCGGGCCCACGGGCTCGTGGGCGACCTGGCGGGGATGCGTGAGCTGTTGGTCCGCACCCAGCCGCTGACCCGCTACGAGCCGCGCGGTGACGCGGCCCGGTGGCACGAGGCGCAGGCCCGGCTCGCCAGGCGGTGACCGGGGCTCCCCCCGGCACCCGGCCCGGACTAGGCTTCACCCATCCGATGACCGACCACAAGGAGCCGCGATGCGTGTCGCCCTGTTCCTGACCTGTGTCAACGACACGTTGTATCCGGACACCGGGCGCGCCGTGGTGAAACTGCTGACCAGGTTGGGCGTCGAGGTCGACTTCCCGATGGCGCAGACCTGTTGCGGGCAGGCGCACTACAACACCGGATACCGACATGAGGCGGAACCGCTGGCGCGACATTTCTCCGATGTCTTCGGGGACTACGAGGCGATCGTGACGCCGTCCGGGTCGTGCGGGGCGATGGTGCGGGAGCTGTACCCGCGGATGGGTGAGCGGGCCAGGGCCGAGGGACGCGGGGACACCCTCGCGGCCACCCTGGCGCCGGTGGTGCCGAAGACGTACGAGCTCACGGAGTTCCTGGTGGACGTGCTGGGGGTGACGGACGTCGGGGCGTACTACCCGCACACGGTGACGTACCACCCGACCTGCCACGGCCTGCGCGGGCTGGGTCTTGGCGACCGGCCGCGGCGGCTGCTCCAGGCCGTGAAGGGGCTGGAGCTGGTCGAGTTGCCGGGCGCCGACGAGTGCTGCGGCTTCGGCGGGACGTTCGCGCTGAAGAACCCGGACGTCTCGGCGGCGATGGGCGCGGACAAGGTGCGCAACGCCGAGTCGACGGGGGCGGAGGTGCTGTGCGCCGCCGACAACTCCTGTCTGATGCACCTCGGCGGGACGATGACCCGGCTCAGGACAGTCATGCGGCCGGTGCACATCGCGGAGATCCTGGCGAGCACTCAGGAGGAGGAGGTATGAGCGGCACGTTCGTGGGGATGCCTGCGTTTCCCCCGCCCACCCACCCGGCGTTTCCCGAGGCCGCGCACGAGGCGGTCGGGAACCAGACCCTGCGCGGCAATCTGCGCCACGCCACGCACACCATCCGCGCCAAGCGCGAGAAGGCCGTGGCCGAGGTGTCCGACTGGTCCGCGCTGCGGGAGGCCGGCAAGCAGATCAAGGACCACACGCTGCGCCATCTGGAGCGGTATCTGGTCCAGCTGGAGGAGGCGGTGACGGCCGCGGGCGGCACGGTCCACTGGGCCGCCGACGCCGAGGAGGCCAACCGGATCGTCACCGAACTCGTCCAGGAGACGGGCGAGTCGGAGGTCGTCAAGGTCAAGTCGATGGCCACCCAGGAGATCGGCCTGAACGAGGCTCTGGAGGCCGCGGGCATCCGGGCCTACGAGACCGATCTCGCCGAGCTGATCGTGCAGTTGGGCAAGGACCGTCCCTCGCACATCCTGGTCCCGGCGATCCACCGCAACCGGGGTGAGATCCGGGACATCTTCGCGCGGGAGATGAACGAGTGGGGCCGCCCGGCCCCCGAGGGTCTCACCGACACGCCCGCCGAACTCGCCGAGGCCGCCCGGCTGCACCTGCGGGAGAAGTTCCTGCGTGCCAAGGTCGGCGTCTCCGGCGCCAACTTCATGGTCGCGGAGACCGGCACGCTGGTGGTCGTGGAGTCCGAGGGCAACGGGCGGATGTGCCTGACCCTGCCCGAGACGCTGATCTCGGTCGTCGGCATCGAGAAGATCGTGCCGACCTGGCGGGACCTGGAGGTCTTCCTGCAGACCCTCCCCCGCTCCTCGACGGCCGAGCGCATGAACCCGTACACGTCCATGTGGACCGGAACGACGGACTCCGAGACCGCTGACGGGCCGCGGACCTTCCACCTGGTCCTCCTCGACAACGGCCGCACCGACACCCTCGCCGACGAGGTCGGCCGCCAGGCCCTGCGCTGCATCCGCTGCTCGGCGTGCCTGAACGTCTGCCCGGTGTACGAGCGGGCCGGCGGGCACGCCTACGGCTCGGTCTACCCGGGCCCGATCGGCGCCATCCTCAGCCCCCAGCTGCGGGGTACGGGGAGCGCGATCGACGCCTCCCTGCCGTACGCGTCCTCGCTGTGCGGGGCCTGCTACGAGGTGTGCCCGGTGGCCATCGACATTCCGGAGGTGCTGGTGCATCTGCGGGAACGGGTCGTGGAGGGCGGCCAGGTGATCCGGGAAGGCAACAGGGTGGTCCTCAAACCGGCCAAGGGGCACGCGGCGGAGCGGGCGGCGATGCGCGCGGCACGCTGGGCGTTCTCACGTCCGGGGGCGCTGCGCACCGGCCAGCGACTCGCGTCGCGCACCCGCCGCTTCCATCCCCGTACCCTGCCGGGCCCCGGCAGCGCGTGGAGCGGCACCCGGGATCTGCCGCCGATGCCCGCGGAGCCGTTCCGCGACTGGTGGCAGCGTACGCACGGTGGAAAGGACGGCGCGAAGTGAGCAGCAGGGAGCGGATCCTGGGCCGGGTGCGGCGCGCGCTGAGTGACGTACCGCGCGACGACACTCCCTACGAGCAGGCCGTCTCGCGGGAGTATCTGCGCGAGCACGGTGACCGGGACGTCGAGCAGACGGTGGATCTGCTGGCCGAGAACCTGGCGGACTACCGGGCGATCGTGCACCGCTGCCCTGCCGCGGATCTGGCGGCGACGATCGCCGGGATGCTGGCCGCGCGGGGCTCGAAGACCGTGGTCCTGCCCCCGGGGCTGGACCCGGAGTGGCTGGCGCAGACGGAGGCGGAGCGGATCCCCGACCTTCAGGAGAGCACCCCCCACGAACTGGACCGGGTGGACAGCGTGGTGACGGCGTGTGCGGTGGCGGTCGCCGAGACCGGCACCATCGTCCTGGACGGCTCCCCCGACCAGGGCCGGCGCCGTATCACCCTCGTCCCCGACCACCACATCTGTGTCGTACGGGTGCCCGAGCAGGTCGTCTCCTCGGTGCCTCAGGCGCTCGAACGCCTCGACCCGGCCCGCCCGTTGACCTGGATCTCCGGCCCGTCGGCGACCAGCGACATCGAGCTGGACCGGGTCGAGGGGGTGCACGGCCCGCGCACCCTGGAGGTGGTGCTGGTGACGAGCTGATCCGGTGACCCGTGCGGGGCGGCGTCTCTGTGGCCGGGGCGGGTTCGGCGCAGCCGCCCCCGTTGAGCACAGCCACCCCGTGACACCGGGGTGAACAAGCGCTTAGATAGTGAGCCGACCTGGTCCGCGCCCCGCTGGAGGCCCCGTTGCTGTTCACTTCCGTCGACGACGTCTCCGCACGCCTGGCCCGGACCGGCTATCTGGCCTCCGCCGCCGTCGCCACCACCGTCTTCCTCGCCGACCGCCTGGGCAAGCCGCTGCTCGTCGAAGGGCCCGCCGGTGTCGGCAAGACCGAGCTCGCCAAGGCGGTGGCCGAGGTCGCGGGGGCGCGACTGGTGCGTCTGCAGTGCTACGAGGGCGTCGACGAGTCCCGCGCCCTGTACGAGTGGAACCACGCCAAGCAGTTGCTGCGCATCAGCGCGGGCCGCGACGAGAGCTGGGACGAGACCCGCACGGACATCTTCAGCGAGGAGTTCCTGCTCCCCCGCCCGCTGCTGACCGCGATCCGGGGCGACGAGCCGAAGGTGCTGCTGATCGACGAGACCGACAAGGCCGACGTCGAGGTGGAGGGCCTGCTGCTGGAGGTGCTCAGCGACTTCCAGGTGACGGTGCCCGAGCTGGGCACGGTCACCGCGACCCGCCGCCCGTTCGTCGTTCTCACCTCGAACGCCAGCCGTGAACTGTCGGAGGCGCTGCGCCGCCGCTGCCTGTTCCTGCACATCGGCTTCCCCGAGGCGGAACTGGAGCGCCGGATCGTACGGCTGAAGGTTCCCGGCCTCGACGACGCGCTGGCCGAGTCTGTGGTGCGGGTCGTCGGCGCGCTGCGTGAGATGGACCTGCGGAAGGTGCCGTCGGTGGCCGAGACCATCGACTGGGCCCGTACCCTCCTCGCGCTCGGTGCCGACATCCTCGACGAGACCGTCGTACGGGACAGCCTGGGCGTGCTGCTGAAGCACCAGGACGACATTCTCAAGGCCGGTGCGAAACTGGATCTGGAGGCCTTGTGAGCGCGCCGGCCGGTGTCGCGGAGCGGCTGACGTCACTCGTCTCGGCGCTGCGCGCGCACGGCATCCGGGTGGGCACCGGCGAGAGCGTGGACGCGGCACGGGCGGTGGAGGCGCTGGGCCTCGCCGACCGGGAACGGCTGCGCGAGGGACTGGCGGCGACCCTGCTGCACGGCACGGCCCAACGGCCGGTGTTCGACCCGGTCTTCGACCTGTACTTCCCGCGGGGTGTCGGCGCGCCCGGCACGGAGCCCGCCGACCGGGACGATCTGCGCGAGCGGCTCGCGGCCGCGCTGGCCGCGAACGACCGGGCGCTCCTTGACCGGTTGGCGGCCGAGGCGGTCGACGGGTTCGGCGGCTACGGTTCCTCGCCCGCGTCGGACGGCTGGTCGTCCCACCAGGTGCTGGACCGGCTGCGTCCGCAGACACTGCTCGCGCGCGTCCGGGACAGCGTCCGCGCGCAGGGCGGCGCTGCGGGGTTCACCGACCGGTTGCTGGAGGACGAGATCCGGCAGCGCATCGAGGTCTTCCGCCGGATGGTGGCGGCCGAGGCGCGGCGCCGGGTCGCCGAACGGCGCGGCCGCGACGAGATCGCCCGGCGGGCGGTGGCCCCGACCGCCGACCGGGTCGACTTCCTGTTCGCGGGGAAGGCCCAACTCGCCGAGCTGCGCAGGACGGTGCAGCCGCTGGCCCGCAAGCTGGCCACCCGGCTGACGGCACGCCGGCGGCGGACCACGAGGGGCACGATCGACCTGCGGCGCACCTTGCGTGGGTCGCTGTCCACGGGCGGGGTCCCGATGCGCCCGGTGCTGCGGCGCCGCCGTCCTGCGCGCCCCGAACTGGTGCTGCTGTGCGATGTGTCGGGCTCGGTGGCCGGGTTCTCCGACTTCACGATGCTGCTGGTGCAGGCGCTGCACGACCAGTTCAGCAAGGTGCGGGTGTTCGCCTTCGTCAACCGGATCGACGAGGTGACCGGGCTGCTCGTGCACGGCGCGGCCGACCCGGAGGGGCTGGGCGCCCGGATCCGCTCGGAGGCCGTGCTCACCGGCTGGCACGGCAGCAGCGACTACGGCGTGGCGCTGGGCGAGTTCGCCGAGCGGTACGGCGACGCGGTCGGCCCGAGGACGACCGTGCTGATCCTCGGTGACGCCCGCACCAACTTGAGCGACCCGAACCTGAACGCCCTGCGGCGGATCGCGGAACAAGCCCGTCGTGTCCACTGGTTGAACCCGGAGGCGGGCGCGCAGTGGGGCACCGGCGACTCGGCGGCCCCCGCCTACGCCGAACTGGTCGAGATGCACGAGTGCCGAACCGCCCGGCAGCTCGGCGCCCTGGTCGGACGTCTGCTGCCGGTCTGATCGCCGGTGACCATGTACCGCGGACGAGGACGCTCATCCCGTGTCCCCGCCCGCGGCGGAGCTCATGGGGACTTCGCGTAGTCAGTGGCCATGCCGCCCGCGAAGTCGTACACCACGGCCTGCTCGTCGCCCACGACCCAGGCGTCGTGTCCGGGCGGGCAGACGAAGACGTCGCCGGGGCCCACCTCGCTCTCGGCGCCGTCGTCCATGCGGATGCGCATGCGTCCCTGGACGATGTAGCCGTTGTGGTGCACCTGGCAGCTGTCCGTGCCCGCTATCGGAGCCACGGATTCCGTCCACCTCCAGCCCGGCTCGAACGTCGCCACCGCGAAGTCGAGGCCGGTGAGGTGGACGGCTTCGAGGTGCCCCCGGGGGAAATCGCGCCGCTCGTCAGCCTTTTCGAGTGTCTTGATCTCCAGCATGACGGCTCTCCCTTCCGGCCGTTGTCCTTACGGCCGGGGCCGGTCTCCGTCTCCCCGCCCACCACGAGCGGAACCGGCGGGGGCCGAGCCCCATCACCCCCATCGTCCGCCCGTCCGCCCGGTACCGCTATCCGGGTGACGGAGTTTTGTGGTCAGTTTTCGGCCGGGCACAGCCGCGCGAATCGTTCCGCGTCGATGTTCCCGCCGGAGACGATCACTCCGATCCGGCGGGGCAGCCGCCCTGCCCGCCCGGCGAGCAGGGCGGCCAGCGGGGTGGCGCCGCTGGGCTCGATGACGATCTTCAGACGCTCGAACGCGAACCGCATCGCCTCCCGGATCTCGTCGTCGGACACCAGGGCGATGTCATCGACGAGCCGCCGGTTGACGGAGAAGGTCAGCTCCCCCGGGGTCTCCGCGGCCTGACCGTCGGCGATGGTGCGCGGCACCGGGATCGTGACCCGTCGGCCCGCCTCCAACGATTGCCGAGTGTCGTCCCCCGCCTCCGGCTCCACGCCGATCACTCGGACACCGCCGTCCAGGCCCTTGGCCGCGGTGGCGCTGCCGGCGATCAGTCCGCCGCCGCCGACCGGAGTCATCAGCGCACCCAACTCCCCTACTCCTTCGAGGAGTTCCAGTGCCGCGGTGCCCTGGCCCGCTATCACGTGCGGGTGTTCGTAGGGCGGGATGAGGGCAAGGTTCCGCTCGGCGGCCAGGGCCTCGCCGATGGCCACGCGGTCGCCGGTGTAGCGGTCGTACGTCACGATCTCCGCGCCGTAGCCGGCGGTGGCCGCACGCTTGGAAGCCGGGGTGTCCTCCGGCATGACGATGACCGCGGTGGTGCCGAGCTCGCGGGCGGCCAGGGCGACGGCCTGGGCGTGGTTGCCGGAGGAGTAGGCGGCGATGCCCCTGGCCAGCTGCTGAGGGGTGAGCCGGGAGGCCGCGTTGTAGGCGCCGCGGAACTTGAAGGCGCCCACCCGCTGGAAGTTCTCGCACTTGAGGAAGACTTCGGCGCCGACCAGTTCGTCGAGGGTGTGCGAGCGCAGGACGGGGGTGTGGTGGGCGACGCCCTTGAGTCTGGTGGCCGCGTCACGGATGTCGTCGAGGGTGACCGGCTGAGTGGTGGTCGTCACGCGTGTCCTCCATGGGAGTCGGATGTCGCGTCGGTGGTGGCCCGGGCCTGGGAGAGGTAGCTGTACGCGGAGGCGCGGGAGATGCCGAGCCGGGCGGCGACCTGTTCGACCGCTCGCCGCACGGCGAACACTCCACGGTCGTCGAGACCGCGGAACAGTTCCACGCGCTCCGCACGGTCCAGTGCCGCCCAGCAGCGGTTCTGGTGGAGTTGGTGGGCGTCGAGTATCACGTCGACGACGGAGTCGATGTCATTCCCGAACGTGGTCACCGGCAGTTCGGCCGGCTCCCGACCGGTCCCGGCCAGGGAGCCGAGGAGACTGTGGGCCTCGGTCACCGCGGAGACGTCGAGATTGACACAGACCGCACCGAACACCGCGCCCGTCGAGTCCCGCAACACCATCGTGGAGGACTTGACGATCTGCCCGCCTCCGGTGCGGGTGCGGTAGTTCAGCTCGTCGGCGGCCTCGTCGCCGCGCGCGACCATCCGCATGCCGATCTCGCTCATCGCCCCGCCCACCGCCCGCCCGGTCACCGAGCCGGCGAGGGCGACCACCGACTCCTCCGGGCGCCGGTAGTCATGGAGGACCACCTCGCACATCGGCCCGAAGGTCGCCACGAGCCCGTCCACGACCGGCTTCAGCGCGGCGAGGATCGCGTCCCGCTCGGCTTCCCGTCCCTCTTCGACCGACATCGCACCCCACCTCTCCTCACATCCCGCCCCTCAATCACGGATTCAGACTACACGTCCAATCGCTGGACTAAAAGTCCAATCCCTTGGGAACTTCTTGGGGACTTTTCCCTGCGGTCACGCTGCGCGCACCGTTCATGGCGGTCCGGGATCTTGACGGCCGCAATGTTACCGGTAACATCACTGCGTCGGAGAAACGAGAGGTGTGCCGTGCCGGGGGAAGAACGCGTCGTCGACAGCAACAGGCACAACAGGCAGACGTCCTCGGCCGCGGACCGGCCGGACACCCCGGTCTTCAGTCCTGCCGCCGTGGTGGCGTCCTGCGTGGGCTTCGTCCTCATCGGTGCCCTTCAGGCCCTGTACGGGCCGGCCATCCCGGCGTTCCGCGAGGAGTTCGGACTGACTCCCTCGGCCGCCGGCCTGGGGCTGAGCGCCCACTTCGTCGGCGGGGTGGCCGGTGTACTGCTCTTCGACCGGCTCTATGGCCGCCTCGGCAACCGGCAGATCCTCGGCGCCTCGTACCTCCTGATGGCGATCGGCGCGGCGGGCTTCGCGCTCGCGCCGAACTGGCCGGCCGCGCTGGCCGCCGCCCTGTTCGCCGGACTCGGCTTCGGCGGCATCGACTACGGCCTCAACCAGTTGTTCGCGGTCGGCTTCGGTCACCGTTCGACCGCGATGCTGAACATCCTCAACGCGCACTTCGGCCTCGGCGCGATCCTCGGTCCCGCGCTCGTCGGCGCGGTCGGCTCCGCGCACTATCCCGCGGTCTTCCTCGGCTTCGCCGTCGCCAACCTGCCGCTGCTGCTGTGCCTGAGGGGCGTTCGCGACCGGGCACCGCAGCCGTCCGGTGTCCCGGAGTCCGGCGGGACGCGGGTCCTCGGCCGCAGCCTGGGTTCCGTCCTGGCGGTGTTCGTCGCGCTCTACGTCCTGCATGTGGGCGTCGAGGCGGGCGTCGGCGGCTGGGAGCCCACCCACCTGGAGACCGTCGGGTACGGCGCCGGGTTCGCCGCGACCGCCACCTCCGTGTACTGGCTGATGATGACCGTCGGCCGGTTCCTGGTCGCGCCGGTCGCGCTGCGCTTCTCGGCGCAGACCATCATCACCGTCTCCTGCACGGGCATGACGGCCTGTCTGCTGCTGGCGTCGGTCCCGGCCCTCGCGCCGTACGCCTACGCCGGGGTCGGACTGTTCATCGCCCCGATCTTCCCCACCGGGCTGCCCTGGCTGCACCGGGCGGCCCCGCGTGCCCGCCGGGCCGGTGCCCTCGTCATCGCCGCGTCCATGGTCGGCGGCGTCGCCGCGGGCCCGGCGCTCGGTGAGGCCATCGAGGCGTCCGGCATCCGCGCGGTCCCGCTTCTGCTGTGCGCGATCTCGGCGCTGTGCCTGGCCGCCACGCTCTGGCTGATCCACGCCACCCGCACCGCGGACACCTCCCGCACGGGGGACTCCTCCCACACCGCCGACACCTCCCGCGCGGCGGACGCCCCCGCCCCCAGCACCTCCCGCCCTGCCGGCACCTCCGACACTCCCAACACTCCCGGCACCCCCAGCACCGCCCACACCCCCGGCCCCCGCTGAACCGGCCCTGTCGCACCCGACCCGAAGGGAACCCCCGCATGCCCGCTCTGACGACGTCGTCCGACGGTTTCCTCCTGCACGGCGAGCCGTTCCGGATCATCTCCGGCGCTCTGCACTACTTCCGCGTCCACCCCGACCAGTGGGCCGACCGGCTGCGCAAGGCACGGCTGATGGGGCTCAACGCCGTCGAGACGTACCTGCCGTGGAACCTCCACGAACCACAACCCGGCACGCTCGTCCTCGACGGTCTGCTCGACCTGCCGCGCTTCCTGCGGCTGGCCCAGGCGGAAGGCCTGCACGTGCTGCTGCGCCCCGGCCCGTACATCTGCGCCGAATGGGACGACGGTGGGCTGCCCGGGTGGCTGATCGCGGACCCCGGCATCCGGCTGCGCACCAGCGATCCGCGGTTCACCGGCGCCCTGGACCGCTACCTGGACCAGCTCCTGCCCCCGCTGCGGCCGTATCTCGCCGCGAACGGCGGGCCGGTGATCGCCGTACAGGTGGAGAACGAGTACGGGGCGTACGGCGACGACACCGCGTACCTCAAGCACGTCGAGCAGGCACTGCGTTCCCGTGGGGTCGACGAGCTGCTGTTCACCTGCGACCAGGCCAACTCCGAGCACCTGACCGCCGGCAGTCTGCCCGGGACGCTCAGCACCGGCACCTTCGGCGGCCGTGTCGACGAGCACCTGGCCGCGCTGCGCGCGCACCAGCCCGAGGGCCCGTTGATGTGCGCGGAGTTCTGGATCGGCTGGTTCGACCACTGGGGCGGCCCGCACCATGTGCGGTCGGCCGAGGAGGCCGCGGCGAACCTGGACCGGCTGCTGGTCGCGGGCGCGTCGGTCAACATCTACATGTTCCACGGCGGCACCAACTTCGGCTTCACCAACGGCGCCAACCACCACCACACCTACGCGCCCACCGTCACGTCGTACGACTACGACGCCCCGCTCACCGAGAGCGGCGACCCCGGCCCCAAGTACCACGCCTTCCGCGAGGTCATCGCCCGGTACGCGACGGTCCCCGACGAACCGGCCCCGGCGCCCGGCCCCAAGCTCCCGCCGGTCACCGTCGACCTGGACCAGCGGGTGCCGCTGCTGCCGTACGCCCGGAAGCTGGAGGGGGTCGTGCGCGCGCAGGACCCGGTCACGATGAACGAACTCGGCGTGCACGGCGGCCATGTGCTGTACCGCACCACCGTTCCCGCCGCGGGAGACGGGCTGCTGCACTTCGAGGGCGGGGTCGGCGACCGCGCGCAGGTCTTCGTGGAGGGCGCCTCCGTCGGCGTACTGGAGCGCGAACGCCGCGACGAGACACTGCCCGTGCGGGTGCCGCACGCCGGTGCCGTGCTGGAGGTTCTGGTGGAGAACCAGGGCGGGGTCAATTACGGGCCGCGCATCGGCGCGCCCAAGGGACTGCTCGGTCCGGTGTCCTTCCAGGGTGTCGCGCTGCACGACTGGGAGTGCCGGCCCGTGCCGCTGGGCGACCTGGACGCGCTGCCGTTCGCGCCGTCCGACGCGGTCACGGACGCCGTGCCCGCCTTCCACCGGGGCACGTTCGAGGTGGCGTCCCCGGCCGACACGTTCCTCGCGCTGCCCGGCTGGACCAAGGGCCAGGCGTGGGTCAACGGCTTCCACCTCGGCCGTTACTGGAACCGGGGCCCGCAGCAGACCCTGTACGTCCCCGGCCCGGTGCTCCGTCCGGGCGTCAACGAGCTCGTCCTGCTGGAGCTGCACGCCACGACCGGCACCCGCGCCCAGCTCACCGACACCGCCGACCTGGGACCGGTGGGCGAGTGACGACCCGCCCGCACCATCTGCGGGTTCCCGCTCCCGCCGGCCCACCGCTGACGGGTCACCTGCCCTTCGTCGACGTTCCCGGCGTGCCCGATCCGATCGGGGTCACCAGCCGTTGGCTCACGCGCGGCGGGCGCCCCTGGTTCCCGGTCTCGGGCGAGTTCCACTACTCCCGCTGTCCGGCCGACGAGTGGGAGGAGGAACTGCTGAAGATGAAGGCGGGCGGGATCACCGCCGTCGCGAGTTACATCATCTGGATCCACCACGAGGAGATCGAGGGCCGGGTCCGCTTCGACGGCGACCGCGACCTCAGGCGTTTCGCCGAGCTGTGCGCACAGCACGGCCTGGACTTCGTCCCGCGCATCGGCCCCTGGTCCCACGCTGAGGTCCGCAACGGCGGCCTGCCCGACTGGCTGCTGGCCCGCGACTGCGTCCCGCGCACCGACGACCCCGCCTATCTGGAGCCGGTGCGCGGCTGGTTCGCGGCGATCGCCGAGCAGTTGCGGGGCCTGGATCGGGCGCACGGGGGCCCGATCGTGGCGATCCAGATCGAGAACGAGCTCTACGACCGGCCCGGCCACCTGCTCACCCTCAAGCGGATGGCCCAGGAAGCCGGTCTCAGTGCCCCGTTGTGGACATCGACCGCCTGGGGCGGGGTCCAACTGCCGCCCGACGAACTGCTTCCGCTGTACGGCGGCTACACCGAGACGTTCTGGACCGAGGCGGACGGCGGCTGGCCCGACACCTGCCGCACGCACTTCTTCTTCACCCACCAGCGCGACGACGAGGGCATCGGCGCCGATCTGAGACCCACCACGGTGCGCGGCGGCGAGCCGGACGTGTTCGCGGACCGGTTCCCGTGGGCCACCTGCGAGTTGGGCGGCGGCATGGCCGTGTCGTACCACCGCAGGCCGCGCGTCGACGCCGACGACATCGGCGCGCTCGGCCTCACCAAGATCGGCTGCGGCTCGGTCTGGCAGGGCTTCTACATGTTCCACGGCGGCACCAATCCCACCGGTGAGCTCACCCCGCTGCAGGAGTCCCACGCCACCGGCTCTCCCAACGACCTGCCCGTCCTGACGTACGACTTCCAGGCACCGCTCGGCGAGTACGGCCAGTACCGGCGGACGTATCACGAACTGCGGCTGCAGCACCTGATGTTGGCCGACTTCGGGCATCGCATCGCGCCGATGGAGTCCGTGCTGCCCGAGGTGCGGCCGACGGGGCAGAGCGACCGGGAGACCCTGCGCTGGGCGGTGCGCGGCGACGGCGGTTCGGGCTTCCTGTTCGTCAACAACCACCAGCCCCACGAGCCGCTGCCGGACCACCCGGACACCTCGTTCAGGGTCGAGTTCCCCGGTGACGCCGGGACGTTGACCCTGCCGAGCAGCCCCGTCGCCGTCCCGTCGGGCGCCTACTTCTGCTGGCCGTTGCGGCTCGACGTCGCGGGGCTGCGGCTGGATTGGGCCAGCGCGCAGCCCGTGTGCCTGCTCGACCTGGACGGCCGTACGGTCCTGGTGCTGGCCGCCGTAGACGGCATCGCTCCCGAACTCGCCCTGGACGCGGCCACGGTGACGTCGGTCAGCACACCGTCCGGGGACACCACCCCGGCCGCCGGCCGGCTGCTGGTGACCGGGCTGCGGCCGGGTACCGACGCCCTGGTCGAGGTGGAGACCGCGGCAGGCGAGCGGGCCGGCCTGCTGGTCCTGGACGCGGCGACCGCCCGCACCGCCTACCGGGGCGTGGCGTGGGGTGCCGAGCGACTGGTGCTGAGCGAGGCGGGCGTCGTCTTCGACCGGGACGAGGTACGGCTGCACGGTTCGACCTCCGCTGTCTCGTTCGCGGTGCTGCCCGCTCCGCCGCGGGCGCCCGTGATGGACGGGGCCGTGGTGACTGAGTCGGCGGACGGCGTGTTCACGCGGTACTCGGCGCGGGCCGAGACGACGGCCCACGACGCCACGGCGTTGAACGGGGCCGGGACCGGCGGCGCTGTCGTGCGGTGGGCCGGGGGTACTGACGCTCCGGTCGTGCCGCTGCGGCCGGCCGGTCCGGCGCCGGAGCCGACGACGGGTGTGCGGGGCCGGGCGAGCGCGCCCGCGGAGAAGTACTTCGACAGCACGGCCGCCGAGTACCGGATCGACGTCCCGGACGGCCTGCCGCCGGGAACCTTACTGCGGCTGCACTGGACCGGGGACGTGGGACGGGCGTACGTCGGGGACACGCTCGTCGCGGACCAGTTCCTCTCCGGGCGGGTCTGGGACATCGGCCTGGACCGGCTGCCCGGTGAGACCCTCCGGGCAGAGGGCCTGCGGCTGCTGGTGCTGCCGTCGCACCCCGACGCGGCGGTGTACGTGCCGCGGGAGGCGGGCGACTCGGGACGGACGGCGGCGGTGACACGCGCCGAGTGGGTCACCGCCCGCACCTGGGCACTTCGGCCCGGCTGAGCTCGCGCACCCGTGCCGTTCCGAGGGCCCGGCCCCCCGGGTCCTCGGGACCGTCCCGTCGTACGCCCGGCCTATGCTGTGGGCCTGCCGGGCGAGACCAGACCGCCGTACCGACGTCGAGGAAACCGCCACCATGACTCCAAGCGCCGCCGACGGAGCCGTTCCGAAGTGGCGCAGCAGACGGAACTTCGCGGGGTCGCGCCCCGTGATGGACGACGTGGCCCGGCTGGCCGGTGTCTCCAAGCAGACCGTCTCCCGCGTGCTCAACGACCATCCGTCCGTCCGCGCCGAGACGCGTGAGGCGGTACTGGCGGCCATCCGCACGCTCGGCTACCGCCCCAGCCGCAGTGCCAGGTCGCTGGCGAGCGGCCGGACCCGGATGCTCGGTGTGATCTCCTTCGACGCGGCCCGTTACGGGCCCGCGTCGATCCTCACCGCGATCAACACGGCGGCGCAGGACGCCGGTTACCTGGTCAGTTCCATCGCGCTCGACACCGCCGACCACGACACGGTCGTGGAGGCGGTGGACCGGCTCTCGGCCGAGGGGGCGGACGGGGTGATCGCCATCGCGCCGCAACTGTGGGTGGGGCGGGCGCTGGCCGACACCCACCTGGACATTCCCCTGGTGGTGCTGGAGAACGGTCTCGACACCGAGACCGCGCTGGTCACGGGTGACTCTCGGGCCGGGGCCCGGATGGCCACCGAGCATCTGCTGGGGCTGGGGCACGCCACGGTCTGGCACATCGCGGGCCCCACCGGCTGGACCTCCGCCGACCACCGGCTGGCCGGCTGGCGGTCGACCCTGGAGGACGCCGGGGCACGGGTCCCCGAGCCGCTGGTGGGTGACTGGAGCGCCGACTCCGGGTACGAACTGGGCCGGCGTCTGGCCGCGCGCCCCGACGTCACGGCGGTGTTCGTGTCCAACGACCAGATGGCCCTGGGTCTCCTGCACGCCCTGAACGAGGTGGGACGTTCCGTCCCCGGCGAGGTCAGCGTCGTCGGCTACGACGACATCCCGGAAGCCGCACACCTCCTGCCGCCCCTGACCACGGTCCGCACGGACTTCTCCGAGATCGGCACCCGCTGCCTGCGCCTTCTCCTGAACCGCATCGACGGCTCCGACGCACCGCCCCGCCCCGAGTCCCTGGTCCCGGTCGACCTGGTGATCCGCGCCAGCAGCGGGCCCGCGCCGGGACGCTGACCGCGCGTGCCTGCCGTTCCCTGCGCTGTGAGGCCAGTACCTGTGCGCTGACAGTCGTGCGCCCCCGCGTTTGTGGACATAGCGTGGAGATCGGTGGCCCCGCGGACTCCGTGTCCGCTGGAAGCCGCCCCGCCGGAGAGACCGGCGCATCGCACGAAAAGCAGGAGACACACATGTCCGACGTCGCTGAGCCGGTTCAGCCGGTCCTGGAGCCGGCGGCGGCCGCGTTCGCCGCGGCGACCGCCAACCCGCCCTATCTCTTCGACCTGCCTCCCGCCGAGGGCCGCAAGGCCGTCGACGAGGTGCAGTCCGGCGACATCGAGAAGCCGGCCGTCGACGAGGAGTGGATCACCGTCCCCGGCGGCCCCACGGGCACCGTGCGGGCCCGGCTCGTCCGGCCGGCCGGCACCACCGGCGTCCTGCCGGTGATCCTCTACATCCACGGCGCGGGCTGGGTGTTCGGCAACGCGCACACCCATGACCGCCTGGTCCGGGAACTCGCCGTGGGCGCGAACGCCGCCGTCGTCTTCCCGGAGTACGACCTCTCGCCCGAGGCCCGCTACCCGGTCGCCATCGAGCAGAACTACACGGTCGCGCGCTGGATCGTGGAGCAGGGCGCGACCAAGGACCTGGACGCCTCCCGGCTGGCGGTCGCCGGTGACTCCGTCGGCGGCAACATGACCGCCGCGCTCACGATCATGGCCAAGCAGCGCGGAGACGTACCCCTGGTCCAGCAGGTCCTCTTCTACCCCGTCACCGACGCGAACTTCGACACCGGTTCCTACCACCAGTTCGCCACCGGCTACTTCCTGCGCCGCGACGGCATGCAGTGGTTCTGGGACCAGTACACGACCGACGAGGCCGAACGCGCGCAGATCACCGCGTCGCCGCTGCGCGCCACCACCGAGCAGCTGACCGGTCTGCCGCCCGCTCTGGTCATCACCGGTGAGGCCGACGTGCTGCGCGACGAGGGCGAGGCCTACGCCAACAAGCTGCGTGAGGCCCAGGTCCCGGTGACCGCTGTGCGTTTCCAGGGCATCATCCACGACTTCGTGATGCTCGACGCCCTGCGCGAGACCCACGCCGCCGAGGCCGCGATCACGCTGGCCGTCGGCACCCTGCGCACCGCGCTGCACGACAACTGAGACATCCGGAAAGCCACAAGGAGAGCTCTTCATGCCCACCACCCCCACCGTCCTGCTCGTGCACGGCGCCTTCGCGGACGCCGGCAGCTGGTCCGGGGTCATCGCGGAACTGCAGAACAACGGCGTCCCCGTGGTGGCGCCGCCCAACCCGCTGCGCGGTCTCGTCTCGGACGCCGCGTACGTCGCCTCCGTGGCCGCCCAGATCGACGGACCGGTCGTTCTGGTCGGTCACTCCTACGGCGGTGCGCTCATCACCGTGGCGGGCACCACCGAGAACGTCGTCGGTCTGGTCTACGTCGCTGCCTACGTGCTCGAAGAGGGCGAGAGCCTCGGTGAGCTGCAGGGCCGCTTCCCGCTCTCGCCGCTCGTCACGAACCTGAAGGAGTGGACGTACCCGGTCGAGGGCGCCGAGCCCGCGGTCGAGGTGACCATCAAGGCCGAGGAGTTCCCGGCGATCTTCGCCGCGGATGTTCCGGCCCCCGTCACCAAGGTGCTGGCCGCGGCCCAACGCCCGCTCGCCGTCGCGGCTTTCGAGGAGAAGGCCGCTGTCGCCGCGTGGCAGACCAAGCCGTCCTGGGCGCTGGTGGCCGCCGCCGACCAGGCGATCAACCCGGAGGTGGAGCGCTTCGGCGCCGAGCGGGCCGGGGCGACGATCGTCGAGTTGGAGGGCGCCTCGCACGCCGTGGCGGTGTCCCGGCCGAAGGAGGTCGCCGACCTGATCCTCGACGCGGTGCGCGCGACGAGCTGACGCGGGAGCGGGCGGCGCGGACGGATGCCGGGCAGGTGTCCGTCCGCGCCGCCCGCTGTGGTGTGGCGTGGCGTGCTGCGGGTTTTCCTGGCGGGCCGCGGTCACCGCGACGACGGGCGGGCGCCACGAGGGCGTCGGCGCCCCGCTGTGGTCGGCCCGGTCACCGCGACGACGGGCGTGCCGCTGTGGTCGACCCCGTCACCCGTGCAGCCATATCCGCAGGGGACCGACCGGCTCGAAGCCGTGCCGTACCGCTGCCGTCAGGTCGTCCCCATGCTCGTAGCCGACCACCGGCAGGGTGGGAAAGAGCCGGTGCACCGCGCCGAGGACGACGGGCCAGGCCAGGTCGGGGTCGCCGTCGCGGGCGAAGACGTTGGAGACGCCGACCACATGCTCACCACGGCTCGCCACCGCTCCGGTGACGACCCTGCCGTCGGCCGAGTGTCCGGCGAGGACGAATGTGTCGGGGTCGTCAAGGAGTTCCGGCCGAAAGAGGTGCACCGTGCCGTCGTCCCGGGCGAGTGCCCACGCGCGCAGCGTGTCCGGGTCCCCCGCCACGTCCCAGCCGAGATCCGACGTGCGGGAGGGCGGGCCGGCGGGGCGGTGGATCCACCACGCGTCGAACAGGACCCGGTAGCCGGCCCCGGTCAGGTCGAGGTCGGCGAAGCTGTCCTTCACGGAGGCGCCGGGAGTGGTGGTGTCGACGCGGGCGGCCAGCGCGTCCGGGTCGGCGCCAGGCACCAGCGTCACCGCGTCGGGATAGTACGGGGGTGTGCGGGCGACCGCGGCCCAGGTCTGCGCCTCGAACCCGCTCGCCACCCCGTGCGCTCGGCTCATCGCCGCACACCACTCGGCGTTGTTGCGGGCGGCGGCCCGGACCAGGGACTGCTTCGACGTCGTCACGAGTGCGGATCATGGTTGGTGACGGGCCGTCCGGTCGAACCCTTTTCCTTTTCGGTGTGGTCGAGAGCTAGTTTGAATCTCTCGCCCGCGCCCTGAAGGGGACCCGCTCATGTCCGGCCGTGCCACCATCCACCACGTGGTTCCGTTCGACGACTGGAACGCCGACCCCGATCGTCCGTACGCGCCCGCGTCCCTCGCGGTGGACGGATTCGTCCACTGCTCCCCCGACGCCGAGACCACGCTGGCCGTCGTCAACGCCTTCTACCGGACGGCGCCCCGGCCGCTGCTGACGCTGGTCCTCGCCGCGGACCGGCTGGACTCCCGTCTGGAATGGGAGGCGGCGGCGCCCGTCCCGCCGCCCGGCGTCCCGGCCGACACCTTGTTCCCGCACGTGTTCGGGCCCCTCAACCGCGACGCCGTCGAGCGCGTCCTGGAGGTCCAGTGGGACGAGCGGGGACAGGCGACGGGATTGCGGGAAGTACGGTGACCAGGTCGGTCCGCCGGTTCGAGGAGGACCTCTCCCCGCTGGTCCGCCCTCACAGCGAGATGGCGCCGGTGAGCATCGCCACCGCGGTCATCACCAGCGTGGTGCCGAAGGCCCAGCGGAAGATGAAGCGCTGGTGCTCGCCGAGTTGTACGCCGCTCATGCCGACCAGGATGAAGGTGGAGGCGGTGAGCGGGCTGAGCGGGAAGCCGGTGGTCATCTGGCCGAGGATGGCGGCCCGGGCGACCTCGGCCTGGTCGGTGCCGAATCCGGACGCGGTGTGCGAGAGGACGGGCAGCACGCCGAAGTAGTAGGCGTCCGGGGTGAAGGCCAGGCTCAGCGGCATCCCGGTGACGGCGACCAGGGCGGGCAGATGGCCGCCGAGCGAGTCGGGGACGACGGAGACCAGCGCCTCGGCCATCTCCGAGATCATCTTGGTCCCGGTCAGTACACCGGTCAGCACCCCCGCAGCGAAGATCATCGTGGTGACGAGGACCACGCTCTTGGCATGCTTCTCCAGCAGGGCCTGTTGCGCTTCCCAGGTCGGGTGGTTGACCAGCAGGGCCAGCGCGAAGGCGAGCGCGAACAGGACCGGCAGCGGCATGACCTCCAGGACCAGACCGACCAACAGGACCACGGTCAGCAGGGCGTTGAAGCCGGTCAGCCACACCGGCGGCCGCTCCGCCGCCCGCACCAGCGGGGTGCCGGGCCCGTCGCCGGCCAGCTGCGCCGGCACCGGCTGCTCGACTCGCTCCTGGACCGTCTCCTCGGCCGCCTCCTCGGTCACCGCCGCGCCGGCCAGCCGGCTCCGCTCGCGTCGGCCGATCCAGTACGAGGCCAGCAGCACCCAGAGGACACCGGCCCCCATCGCGGGCAGTACCGGCGTGAAGACCTCCGAACTCTCCAGCTTCAACGCCGCCATGGCCCGGACCGTAGGACCGCCCCAGGGGAGCATGTTCATCACACCCGCGCCCAGGCACACGGTGCCGGACAGGACCAGAGGGCTCATGCCGAGCCGCTTGTAGACGGGCAGCAGAGCCGAGACCGTGATGAGGAAGGTCGAGGCGCCGTCACCGTCGAGGGACACGCACATGGTGAGCACGGCGGTGCCGACGGTGATCCGGGCCGGGTCGTTGCGGGCGGCGCGGAGGATGAGACGGATCAGCGGGTCGAAGAGGCCGGCGTCGACCATCAACGTGAAGTAGAGGACCGCGAAAGCGATCATGATGCCGGTGGGCGCCACCGTGGTCAGTCCGGCCAGGACCATCTCGCCCAGCTCACCGGCGAAACCCCCGACGAGTGCGGCCAGGACCGGCAGCAGCACCAGCGCCACCAGCACGGAGACCCGCTTCGTCATGGTGAGCAGCAGGAACAGGCCGATCGTGGAAAACCCCAGAGCTGCCAGCATCGATGTCGCTCACTTCCTCGTCTAAGGCTCCATGCGTCGCGGACGAGTGTCGAAGCGGCGGGATGTCGGAGTCCAGCATCAAACCGAGATCTATCCATGTCGTCTGCGCATCAATGCCCCTCGCGCGTGCCTATGCTCACTCGCCATGGAGAACAATCTGCGTCAACTGGCGGCGTACGCGGCCGTCGCACGGGCGAAGAGTTTCACCGCGGCCGCCGCCCGTCTGCATGTCTCCCAGTCCTCATTGAGCCGTGCCGTAGCCGATCTGGAGCGGCAGTTGGGGACCCTGCTGCTCGAACGGGACACCAGGAACGTCCAGTTGACGGTCGCGGGGGTGGAGGCGCTGCGGATAGCCGAGCAGATCGTGAACGCCCATCGCTCCGGCATGAAGGAACTCGAACGGTTCCTGCTCGGCGAGGCGGGGACGGTGGCGGTGGCCACGCTCCCGTCCGTGGCCGCCGTTCTGCTGCCTTCGGCGATCGCCGGTTTCCGCAGACAGTGGCCCCGGGTGACGATGCAGATCATGGACGGTCTCGAACAGTCGGTGCTCGGCCGGGTCCTGTCGGGGGACGCCGACTTCGCCATCACCACCGGTGAGCCGTCGGGGCAGTTGGAGCACCGGCCTCTGGTACGGGACCGGTTCGTCGCGGTCCTGCCGCAGGACCATCCGCTGGCCGAGGGGCCGGAGGTGTCCTGGGAGGAGTTGTCCCGCGAGCCCTTTCTCGCCGTGGGGCCGGAGTCGAGCGTGCGGCGGCTCACCGACGCCGCCTTCGCGCAGATCGGCGTGCGGGCCGCGCCTGCCACCGAGGCCGGGAACGTGGCGACGGTGGGCGGGCTGGTCGCGGCCGGCCTCGGCGTGTCCGCGCTGCCCGCCCTCGTCCTGCCGCTGCTGGGCACCGGATCCATCGTGCATCGTCCGCTCGTCGGACCCGTGGTCGACCGGCGCCTGGATGTCGCCCTGCGCGCGCGAAGGGCCCTGCCGGTGGCGGCCAGCCGGTTCCTGGAGACCTTGCAGGACTCCCGGGCCCGGCACAACGACCTGCCGCCCGGGGTCTCCTGGGCCTTGTGACGTCGACTCATGCGGAAACGGCATGGATTGATGGGTCTCTCTTGCTGGACAGGCATCCTCCGATCTCGGCACGCTGAAGCGGACGGCAGGCCCTGCTGGGCCGACGGATCGGACGAGGGAGCACAGTGGTTTCGAACGGGCAGCCTGACCTAGGGGGCCGTGGGCAGCTCCGCGGCCTGAAGGTGGTCGAGTTCGCACATGTGGTGGCCGGCCCGCTGGCCGGTTCCCTGCTCGCCGACCAGGGCGCCGACGTGGTGCACGTGGAACCGCCCGGCTCCGGCGACGCGGCCCGCGCGATGGGGCCGCGCAAGGACGGACACTCCCTGTGGTTCAAGGTCGCGGGCCGCAACAAACGGTCGGTCACCCTGGATCTCCATCACCAGGCCGGCCGCGACCTCGCGCACCGGCTCGTCGCCTGGGCGGACGTCGTGATCGTCACCCTGCGCAGTGGACGGCTGCGTACCTGGGGTCTGGACTGGGAGTCCGTGCACCGCATCAACCCCAAGGCCGTGCTGCTCCAGATATCCGGCTTCGGGGCGACCTCCTCGCAGGCCGACGCGCCCGGTTTCGGCAAGGTGGGCGAGGCGCGCAGCGGTGTGGTGCACCTGACCGGGTTTCCCGGCGGCCCTCCGGTGCACACCGGTTTCTCGCACGGGGACTCCGTGACCGGGCTGATGGGCGCGTACGCCGTCCTCGCCGCGCTGCACCGCCGTGACCACGATCCCGACTTCGACGGTGAATGGATCGACCTCGCCCTCTTCGAACCGCTGTTCAGGCTCGTCGAGTGGCAGGTCATCGTCCACGACCAGCTGGGGTCGGTCCCCGAGCGCTCCGGCAACCAGCTGGCGGTCGCGCCCGCCGCCGTGATCAACACCTACCGGTCCCGTGACGACGAGTGGATCACCGTGACCTCGGCGACCCTGCGCTCCGTCCGCAACATCGCGCGGCTGCTCCAGCTCGACGAGGAGCGGTTCATGACGGCGCGACAGCAGTACGCGGGGCGCGCCGAACTGGACGACGGGCTGCGGGCGTGGGTGGCCGAGCGCCCCGCCGCCGAGTGCCTGGAGGCGTTCACCGCAGCGGAGGTGGTGGCGTCACGGGTGTTCAGCGTGGCGGACATCGCCGACGACCCCGTCTACGCCGAGCGCGAGGACATCGTCACCGTCGACGACGCGGACCTCGGACCCGTCCGGATGCAGGCGGTGCTGCCCCACTTCAGGCAGCGGCCCGGAAAGGTGTGGCGGACCGGGCCTGCCCTGGGTCAGGACAACGACCTCGTCTACCGCGAGTGGCTCGGCCTCGGCGTGGAAGAACTCGCGGAGCTGGAGAAGCACGATGTCGTCTGACTCCGACGCCTGCCCTGTGGCCCGTCCGCGACTGCGCTCCCTGCTGTTCGTGCCCGGCACCCGGACCGACTGGCTGCCCAAGGCCGCCGCGGCGGGCGCCGACGCGGTCGTCCTGGACCTGGAGGACGCGGTGGCGCACAGCGGCCGGACGTCGGCGCGTGACCAGGTGGCCGAGGCCGTCGCGCGGGCGGACGACGGCTTCCCGGCCCTCTTCGTCCGCGTCAACCCGCTCGATGACTGGTCAGCCGCCGAGGAACTGCGAGCGGTCGCCCGTCCGGGGCTCAGCGGCATCGTGCTGCCCAAGGTGAGTGGCCCCCTCGACGTACGCCACGCCGACCGGTTGCTCTCCTGGTGCGAGCGTGAACACAGCCTGCCCCAGGGGCAGTTCGCGCTCGTCCCGCTGCTGGAGACGGCACCCGCCCTCCGCGAGGCCTACGACTGCGCGGCCGCGGCCCGTCGCGTCGCCTACCCGGGCGCGATCACCGGAGCCGGGGGCGACGTCGAGCGTGCCGTGGGGTACCGCTGGAGCCCGGAGGGGAACGAGACGCACGCCCTGCGCTCCCGGGTCCTGCTCGACGTACGCGCCGCGGGAGCGGTCCACCCGGTGGGCGGCCTGTGGACCCGGGTGGGCGACCTCGACGGCCTGCGCGCCTTCGCCGAGCAGAACCGCGCGCTCGGCTACACGGGAATGATGGCGATCCACCCGTCCCACGTCCCCGTCCTCAACGAGGTGTTCTCCCCCTCCCCCGCCGAACTCGCCCGCGCCGCACGGCTGATCGCCGCTGTGGAGCAGGCGCAGGAGCGGGGCGAGGGAGCGGTGGCCTTCGAGGGGGAGATGGTCGACGAGGCCATGGCCACGACAGCGCGCGCGGTCCTGGAGGACGCGGCCCGCCCGACGGTGTGAGCGAAGCCCGGCACGTTCGCCGCTCCGGTGATCAGCTACAGGCGCGTGGCGTACCGACCGCGCTCCCCGGTGACAACGTTCGGCACAGTCGTTCTGACCACTCCGGCTGACAGGCGGTGCCGTCGGCCCCGGGCCCTTCACGACGAGACAGGACAGCTATCACCAGGCAACCTGCGACTTTGTAAACTCCCTGATCCCAGCGTCCCCTTAAAACACGTCCAAACACGAGTTTCACACGACGGCAGCCATCCGAAGATCATTTCTTCCTGGGGCAGACTCAACTGGCATACGCCGGGTCCGGCGATTTGGGTCAGCTCTGCGTGTGACCGACGCTCGGGCAATCAAGATCCTTGATGAATTGGGGACGACCACCCCCAGTCATGGGCGGGCTGGGCTAGACTGCCGGTTATGTCTCGTCCTGACTCGGCGCTATTCGCTGCTGGCCATGGATTTTATCAATTTGCGATATCGCGTAGCTCCTTTGATCGCAGCCTCTACTACAATCTCTTGCTGCAGCCGTCGCTCGCGATCCCGGACCATTATTTCTTGCAGGGCCGCTGGCTTGGTGATCACCTTGCCGAATACTCTGCTCGGGACTCGTGGATAGAAATCGGGCTTCGGAACGGATTCGTCACGCCGTACTTCCGCCGGGAAGGAAGCAGCCTGTCCGAGCTGCTTGCTTTCATGGAGGGCTCCGATCGACGCGGCTTCAGCACCGAGGCGCAACGCATCGCGGAAAGAATTGACAGGACACCCTTCAGGGCGAGCCATTGGTCCTCAGTGGACAATTCGGCGTTGTTCGGGGCTGCGTTGACGAGCTATCTTGGCGCAGAACAGGCGCCCATGCTGGGGACGGGACTGGACCCGGACGACTTCGTCGGGTTCTGGAACCGCAGTCGCGAGTGGATAGACCTAGAACTCGCGGTCGCGTTGGAGCGGTCGAGTACCCTGCTCGGCTCGGAGGGAATTCTGCTCAGCCAGCTGATCCAGGTCTCCGGTGAGCGACTTCTGGGCGGCGACTTAGGGCGGATCGAAAACATCAGCGAGCTTCTGTCGCGGGTGAAGTCCCAGGTCGGCGTCACCGCCGAACGCGACTTGCGGCTCTATTACACCTGCGCGTGCGAACTCTACAATCGAAGTCTGGCGAGTACCATTCTCACGGCCGGCAACAGCCCACGATGGGAGCCGTTCGTCGCCGCCATGGATCTGTGGCGCAACAACCTGTTGTCAGGAGAGGCGGATGCGGATGGGGTCGTCGACCACCCGGACGAACTGATCGATGTTTCCATTCGCCTTCCTCGGCCCGCTCATCTACGGTTGGTGAGCGGCGACGTTTTGCTTACTATTCGGCGCTCGCCTGCCTGTGAGCGCTACTTCGAAGCCCTCTCTCACTGGAGGAGTGCGCCCACCGACCAAATACTGCGTGACGAACTCGTCAATTCTCTCCGCAGATATTCGGATGAGATCATGAAGCATGTCGGCAAAGAGGTCGGAGTGCTAGGTTTTCGTCCGCATTTCATCTCGAAGGTCTCGGACGTCAGCGGCATAGCGGAGAAATTACCTGGCGTTGTGCAGGGGTTTCTCGCGGTGGGCGCAACGGCAGGAGCGGCGGCGGCCGGCACTTCGTCGCCCCTCATTCCGGCCGGGTTGTTTTCGCTGTTCTGTCTCCAGGTAGCCGCAAAATATGTATCGCCCTCCGAATCGGCAAAAGTTCTGATCTCTCCTCGCCTGGGTGTACGAATGCATGCCGACATCACCGTCAGCCACCGTTAGCAAGCAACTCATTTCCTCCGCACGCGGCAGCGCGGCTGCAAGCAAAGAAAATTCGAGGTCGATGGAGCTAGTTCTCGTGCGGCACGCAACCAGCATGCGTTCGAGGGTGGGCATTTGGGGCAGGCTGTACGATGCCCCCCTGGTCGAGGGATTTGAAGAGCAACTCGCAGAGACACGAGCTGCGTTGAAATCCCTTGAGGACCCGAAGGTGTCCTCTTCACCGCTCTCGCGATGTCTGGAGACCGCGGCCTTCGTATTTCCTAGTAAGGCTGTTCACATCGTCGGAGAATTCCGTGCGTACCATTCGGGATTCTTCGAGGAGAAGACTGAGTCCTTCATTCGTGAGCATAACCCAGAATACATGACCCTATCCTACCGGGACCGATTCTTGCGGCCGCATTTCGATGAGGAAAGCATGGAGGCGCAAGCATCGCGAGTTAAAAGAGGAATCCTTAGGGTGCTTGGTGAGGGTGACCCGATTTTGGTGATCGTAGCGCATTACAGCACGATCAACATAATCGCCCACATCACCTCACTGAACTGGGAAACCGATACGTATGCGGATGGTACCTACGACGTTGCAGAGGGTGCGTTCATCCGAAAGACGCTGGATCCTGTGGTTGTTCTGGCGGGTATCAGGGAACGAATCGCCCGAAATAAGTCGGGCCCTCCGGCGTGTGAAGGAAGGGGTGGAAATGCCTGAGGGAGAACGTTCACTCGGAGGTTTTGTCGTCTTTGAAGGCTACGACGGCGCGGGGAAATCTTCCCTGATCAATGGCGTCCGCGAAATGCTGGCCGATAAGGACATTCGTGCCGTTGGCCGCAAGACCGAACCTGAACTGGTCGACATCTCCAGGGTGCTGGAGCGTGAGGACCTTCGACATCAGGGGAACGTGGAGGTGCTGTTGAGGATTGCGCTGGAAATCGAAAGAGAGAGCATCATCACTCGATCGCGCCTCAATAACGAAATCACTGTCTGTGACCGTGGTGTGATCAGCCTGATCTCGTGGTTCGACTACCTCGGAGTGTCGAGAGAGCCATGTGAAAGGCTACTGCAAGGTCTCATGGAATATCACAGCAATGCGCTCACGGTCGTCTGCGCCGCCGACTTCGACACATGCTGGAAACGCATCTCGAGCAGGGGTGAGCAATCACGGAAGGAAAAGCTCGGGAAGGACGTGAACAGTAAGTATTTCGCCATGTACGAGGCGAATGTCCTGCGCTATGCCGAGACGGCGGCGGACGTCGTGTTCGTCGATACCGTTGGTTTGGACCTCGCCGAATCAACGTCACAAGTCGTGCAGGCGCTCCGAAGCCGTGGCATGAGCCGCTCTTGACGTGGTTGAGGTTACCTCCACGCTCGGTGGCAGGGCCCCGGCATGGTGATGGGGATACCGGACCGATCAGGGAGAGGTGACGACCGCGCCCCGACCCCTCATCTCCGCAAGACAGGGTCGGGGCGCCGGCCTGTCTGCACAGCCCGCCGGGCCCAGCTAGGTTGTGCCGCATGAGCAACCTTGACCGCGCCCCGGTACCGAGCGCGTGCGGCGGCCGCGGGTTCGTCGTCGCCGAACCCGTCCGCGAGCTGCTGAGTCCTCGACGAGTGCAGCTCGGCGAGTCAACCGAGGTGCGCCGACTGCTGCCGAACCTCGGCCGACGCATGATCGCCGCCTGGGCCTTTGTTGACCAGTACGGTCCGGACGACATCGCCGATGAGCCCGGCATGCAGGTGCCCCCGCATCCGCACATGGGCCTGCAAACAGTCAGTTGGCTGCACGAGGGCGAGGTGCTGCACCGCGACTCGACCGGCAGCCTGCAGACCATCCGCCCCCGTGAGCTCGGGCTCATGACGTCCGGCCGGGCGATCAGCCACTCGGAGGAGAGCCCGAAGTCGCATGCCCGTTTCCTGCACGGCGCGCAGCTGTGGGTCGCACTGCCCGACGCGCACCGGCACACCGACCCGAAGTTCGAGCATCACGCCGAGCTGCCGACGGTCACGGCGCCCGGTCTCACGGCGACCGTGATACTCGGCGACCTCGACGGCTCGACGTCGCCCGGCTCGACGTACACGCCGATCATCGGCGCCGACGTCACCCTCGCCCGGGGCGCCGACGTCCGGCTGCCGCTCGTGCCCGACTTCGAATACGGGGTGCTCTCGATGTCCGGCGAGGTGCACGTCGACGGTGTGCCCGTGCTGCCCGGCTCGATGCTGTACCTAGGCTGCGGCCGCAGCGAACTGCCGTTGCGGGCCGAGTCCGACGCCGGGCTCATGCTGCTCGGCGGCGAGCCGTTCGACGAGGAACTGATCATGTGGTGGAACTTCGTCGGGCGTACGCAGGCCGAGATCGAGCAGGCTCGCGCCGAATGGATGACGGGCAGCCTGTTCGGCGAGGTACACGGGTACGACGGCGCCCCGCTCGCCGCCCCGACGCTGCCCGCAACGCCGCTTAAGCCACGCGGGCGGACGCGGTAGACCAGGACGACAACGCCCCCGCTTGCATCGGGCGGATTCTCGGGGTCCTCGCAACACCTGATGGCTTACGCGGCTGTCAGTAGATCACGCAGGCGCTCGGCTGGGGTTCTCCAGCCGAGCGTTT